>MPMT01000087.1 GCA_002238645.1 Alphaproteobacteria bacterium bin52
CGACGGCAACGTGAACAACGCCGCCGAGGTCGACACGGTGCACATACCGGCCTTCGGCGGCCTGCCGTTCCGGGTCGACCAGCGCCCGGTCGGCGCCTGGGTGGCGCGCACCGGCTCCACCCTGGACTCGCGGGGGGGCGCCGGCGCGGTGCGCACCACCGCGATCGGCGCGAGCGAACACAACCGGACCTGGCTCAACCTGTCGGGCGGGCCGCGCTTCGGGTATGCGGTCACGGTGGCCGGCCGCCCCCGGCCCGGGCGGATCGGCGCGGACGCGGGCGTGGAGCGGCGCATGCGGGGCGGGCACGGCGAGGCGACGAGCCTCTGGGGCGCGCTCTCCCTGGACCAGGTGCTGGACGCGGACTGGCGGGGGGGGGGGGGGGCCCCGCCCGGGGGCTCCGGCCCTCCCGGGCCGGCCGGGCCGGGCGGGTGGGCGAGCCTCTGGGGCGCGCTCTCCCTGGACCAGGTGCTGGACGCGGACTGGCGGGTGGGCGTCGCGCCCCGGCTCTGGATCACGCGCCTCGACGGCCAGCCCGACGAGGCCGATCCGACGGGATGGTCGTTCGGCCTGTCGGTGTCGCGCCGCGCCGGGCCGGGCTGGCTGACGGCGCGCGGCACGCTCTCGCGCGAGACCGCGGAGCGGCGCAGCCTGAACTGGCGCTCGCGGGGTCTGAGCCTGGAATACGCGGCGCAGCTCGGGGACGGCTGGAGCGGAACGGTCCGGCTCGGACTGAACACCCGCCGGTATGACGAGGCGGACGCGCTGTTCCTGAGGCCGCGCGAGGACCGGACGCGGAGCGCCGGCCTGACGCTGTCGCACCGCGAGGTCTCGTGGGAGGGCTATCAGCCGGTGCTGATGCTCGACTGGTCGCGGACCGATTCGACCGTGCCCTTCTACGACCGGAATCTGCCGTCGGTCCGGCTCGGGCTGCGCAGGCTGTTTTGAGAACGGGCGTGGAAATGCCGGCCCGGCCGGCGCGACGAGGACGAACCGTTTTCGGTGCGGCTCCGGGCGCGCGGGCTCGGGCTCTCGGACAGCGCGCACGACTCCCGCCCCGGTTGGCGGCTGACCTCGGCCATCGAGGGCGATCCCGGCTTCGAGGTCAATCTTGACGCCACCCGGAAGGAGGCGGCCAACGGCAACGAGCCTCCCGAGCACGGGTTGATGCTGAGGGCCGCGATCAAGTGGTAGGCGCGCGGGACGCAGCCGCGTCCGGGCGCAGCCGGTGAGCGGCTGGGAGCCGGGCATGGCAACGAAGGACGGCGAAGGCAATCCGGCGGCGGGGGACTCCTCCCCTGCGGCGATCGTGGCGGCAGGCTGTTGTTCGGCGCGCAAACTTGACCCCGCTGGATCAAGCTATCTCAATGACTTACCGCGCCGATCGGCGTCCAACCTGTGCGCAGATCAACACACCGTGACGGGATCATCGAGCTGCCGCCACCTTCCCGGGTCCCACCCGTTGCGAAGCCGATCACCTTCGGGCCGGACACGGAGCCGCCGCTGTTTCCTGCCCCGAAGACCCTCGAGGAGATCCGCCCGCTGGAGATCCGGATCGTCAGGGGCGGCACCCGCGAAGACCGGCTGTGGAACGAGTTCGTCGCCCGCTACCATTACCTGGACCACACCCGCCTGGTCGGGGCGCAGATGCGCTACGCCATCCACGATCGCACCGGCTGGTCCGTCGCCATGCTCGGCTTCTCGACCGCCGCCTGGCAGCTCGCCCCGGGCGACAGCTTCATCGGATGGACGCACGAGCAGCGCGAGAAGAACCTTCCCCTCGTCATCGATAATCCCAGATTCCTGATCATGCCGTGGCTGACCGTGCCGAACCTGGGGTCCCATATCCTCTCGCTCGTCCGCAGGCGGCAGCCCGAGGACTGGACCGCGCGCTACGCCATCACCCCGGTGCTCTGCGAGACCTTCGTGGAGGTGCCGCGTTACAGCGGCGGCGTCTACCAGGCCTCGGGCTGGATCCGCGTCGGGACCACCCTGGGCCGCGGCCGCTACGACCGGTACAAGCAGGCCGACAAGCCGAAGAAGGACATCTGGCTCTGCCCGCTCGGGAAGGACTGGAAGGGCACGCTCAACCCCTGAACCTCGCCCTGTCCGCAGTCCCGCGACCGGAACGACACCTGCCCTCAACGCAACCCGGCCACCGAGGTGACCCCGGCGACGGGAAACGGCGCACGAACAACTGTGCATTCAACGCGCATGGATGGTTCGGGCAACGGTTCACGCGACTGCTCCGGGCGCCACCAACGGTCGGAAAAGACAATCAAACCAGCCGGGAAACACCCTGCTGAAGATGGCTCGTCACCGCACGACCGAACGCTGACGTTCAGTCTGAAGGCCGCACAGTCCTGCAAGGGTGCAACCGATCCTCTCGGCCGCGCGCTCGACTTCCCGGTCCCCGAGATGGGCGTAGCGCAGCGTTGTGCGGACGTCGGAATGACCCAGCAGACGGGCAACCACCGGCACCGGCACGCCGTTCATCACCGCGTGACTGGCGTGGGTGTGACGCAGGTCGTGAAGTCGCACATCCTCGATACACGCCTCGCGTCTGGCGCGAGACCAGAACGAGAGGTTTCGGCTGCGGGGCCGGGAGGGATCTGTCGGGGAGGGAAAGACGAACGGGCTCGCGCCGCGCGACCGGCGTTCGAGAATGTGCCGGGCCTGCGTATTGAGCGGAACGGTCCTGGGCCCGGTCTTGCTGTCGGCCAGGACCAGCCTGTCGTGGTCGACTTCCGACCAGCGCAGCCCGACAACCTCGTTCCTGCGGCATCCGGTCAGAAGCAGGAGCCGGATAATGTCGGCCTGCTCTTGCCTGCCCGTGCGTGTCTGACTGTCCAGAACCCGATGGAGCCGGGTGAGCTCTTCGCGCGACAGGAAGCGCGTGTACGCCGTTCGCGGGTTCCGTACCTGGGCCCGCGTCGGGTTGGTTCGCAGGTAGCCGCGGGCGATGGCAAAACTGATGATCTGTGCAAGAAGGTCGAGTGCGTGATTGGCATTGCCGGGAGCGGTCCGGCTGAAGCGGTCGAACCAGCGCCCGATCCGCGCCGGTGTGATGCGGTCGAGCGGCGTCGAGCCGAAGGCGGGCAGCAGCTCGCGGTCGAGCAGGGACTGAACGGCCTTTCTCGTGGATGGCTTGTATCCCTCGAAATGGCCCTGCTTCCACTCATCCTCGACGAAGTCCCGGAACGACGGAGCAGAGCGTCCGGGTGCCGCGGATGCTTCCGGTTCCGCCTTGCGCACATGGCACTCCCGGCGGACCTCTTTGACGGTCTTCAGCGACACCGGGCCCAGAGAGACCCGCCTCGACCGCCCAGCGGTGTTCTCCAGCAGGACATAGCTGCGCGCGCCGGTGGGCCGGACCCGAACCCCGAGGCCGACACAATGACTGTCCCAGACCGTGTACTCCCGCTCGCGGGGCCGGAGGCGGACGATGGTCCGGTCGGTCAGGCGCGTGCGTTTCCTGTCAGCCATGGGGCAGACCTCCAAGAACGGCGCCGACGGTTTCCGCGGCGTCCATCACGGTCTGGTCAGCACTGTGTGTGTACCTGAGCGTGGTTTTCGGGTTCCGGTGACCGAGCAGTCTGGCGATGGTGAGGATGGTCTCGCCCTGCCTCAGGGCGATGCTGGCGTAAGTATGCCTGAGGTCATGAAGGCGAACGCCGTGTAGTCCGCATTCGGTGCGAACCGTGTGCCAGAAACTGTCGAGCCAGCGCGCATTCGCGGGCCCGTTGCCGCGTGGCGCCGGGAATACCCAGTGCCCGGTTCGCTCCAGCCCGCCGAGAACTTCCCTGGCCGGGCGCGACAGCCAAACGGTGCGAGGCCCCGTCTTGGTGTCGGGCAGGAAGAGATTCCCCTCGCGGTAATCGGACCAGCGGAGCGTCAGGATCTCGCTCTTGCGGCACCCCGTGAGCAAGAGCAGGCGCACCACGGCGACCTGCAGCGCGGCAGTCTGCTCATGGGCCGACAGTCCTGCCGCCAGGTGACGGATCTCGGCGTCGGACAGAAAGCGGGTCCGACCCTTGCGGCGGTAGCGCCGGATGCCGAGGCAGGGGTTGGAGCCCTCGGGTCGAAGACCCATGAGTTCCGCCTGCCTCAGGATGACGGAAAGCACCGGCATCGAGCGGTCGGCGGCGACCGGCGTTGCGCGGAGCGATGCGTACCAGTTGCGGACAGACTGCCGATCGATGTCGGCGACGTGCCGCCCCTGGAAGTGAGGCAGGATCTGGTTTTTCAGGTAGCTCCGGTTGACTGTGAGCGTTCCCGGTTTCCAGAGCCGCCGGTGGCGCTCGAACACGGTCTCCGCGACTGTCTCGAAGCAGGTCTCGGCCTGATCGGGGGGCGGGCCCTCTCCCCGCCGGATCGCGGTGAGCGTCCGGGCTGCACGGGACCGCGCCTCGTCCACTCCCATGGCATCGGCGTCGCCGACGATCTTCCAGAAGCGTTCGCCGCGATGCTGGCAATGGACGAAGTACCGCTTGCGGCCCGAGGACAACACCCGGACCCCGAAGCCTTTCAGATTGGCGTCGCGGATGTCGTAGGCGGTTCCGCGCGGCCGCAGGGCCTTGACGCGGGCGTCTGTCAGGATGGTCCCGGGCATGGTCATGCTCCCGAACCGCGGTTGCAGCCGGGGAAGCGGGAGCGGGGAAACCTGCTGCACGGCAACACTTGACGGGAGATAAAATCACGTGTTATCAAGCAATTAGCACCGCAGGTGCGGGGAATGGTGTGAGAAGGAGTGACGGTGCAGGTGCAGGGAACGCGGTGGACAGGGTGACAAGACCCCAGGCTACGCCGCTGTACCATCAAGGTCACACCCACGCGAGCCTGGCGCTCGGGGGAGGCGAGAACATCCTCGCCATCGGGGGACTGCCGGGCCACCGCAGCGCGCGGAGACGACGCTGAAAGGCACCCGTTCCGCTGACACCCTCCGTTCAGGTCGAACAATATCCGGCGTGGCGGAAGTCGTTGGCGCACTCGTCGGGTTCGAAGCTCTCGAGCAACCTGCCGATGGCCGCCCACAGGTTGCTGACAGAGTGGGCGGTCGCCTTGCGCAGCAGCGCCCTGAACCCGGCGAACAGCTGCTCGGTCCGGTTCAGGTCGGGAAAGTGCGGCGGCAGATGGACGAGTTCGGCGCCGTGCGCCTCGATGGCCTGGCAGGCCCCGTCGACCTTGCGTGCCGAGAGGGGGTCCCTGATCATGATGACGCCCGGCCGCAGGCTCCCGATGCGGCGATGGAGGCACTCGGCCTGCGCATGCACGACAGTACGGCGGCAGTGGCGTGCGTACCCGGGATGCCGGAACAGTGAATTGTCTTCGAAGGAGTGACACAGGTGTACACGCTCTACTACGCGCCGGGCGCGTGTTCGCTCGCCTCGCACATCACGCTGGAGGAAGCGGGTGTCGGATATTGCCCCGTGCGGGTGGACTTCTCGCGCTCGGAACAGCGCGGCGAGGATTACCGAGCGATCAATTCCAAGGCGCGGGTCCCGAGCCTGGTGACCCCGCGCGGCATCCTGACCGAAACTCCGGCGATCCTTGCCTTCCTCGCCCAGAGCCATCCCGACGCCGGGCTGGCGCCGCTGGACGACAGCTTCGAGTTCGCCTCCATGCAGGCCTTCAACTCCTACCTGTGCTCGACCGTTCACGTCGCCCATGCCCATCGCGGCCGGGCGGCGCGCTGGACCGACGATCCGCAGGTCATCGAGGCGCTGGCGGTCAAGGTGCCGGCGAACATGACCGAGTGTTTCGCGCTGATCGAGGCGACCATGCTGCGCGGACCCTGGGTGATGGGCGAGGACTATACCGTCGCTGATCCCTACCTGTTTACCGTGACGCGCTGGCTCGAACGCGACGGGTTGAGCGTCGACCGGTTTCCCGGGGTACGGGATCACAGGGACCGGATGCTGAGGCGCCCGGCGACACGGACCGTGCTCGAACGCGAGGGTGGAGGCGCCTGACCGCCGCCTGTCATCCGAGCGCAGTCATCGTGCGGACGCGATCGGGGATCGGCCCGACAGCGCCGTAGCCCGTGGTGGAAAGCGCTGCCGCCGTCACCGCATAGCGGGCGGCCTCGAACTCCCCGTCGCCGGCGGCAAGCCGGGCAAGCAGGCTGCCGGCGAAGGTGTCCCCGGCACCGCTGGTATCGACGGTCGCAAGCCGGGGCGCGGGGATGTGCTCGATCCTGCCCCGGGCGGCGATCCACGCGCCGTCGGCCCCGCAGGTCAGGGCGAGGAGTTCCGGCTCGTGCTTGAGGTAGCGGTCGAGAATGGCTTCGGGACGGTCGAGTCCCGTCAGAATCTGCGCCTCATCCAGGCTGGGCAGCAGGATGTCGGCGTGGCGCATGGTCTCGTGAATGATGGAGCGCGCGCGTTCGAGGCTCCACAGGTTGAGACGCAGGTTGGCGTCGTAGGCCACCCTGGCTCCGTGTGCCCGGGCGAGTGCGACCGCGCGGAACACCGCGTCACAGGCGCTTTCGCTGATCGCCTGGGTGATCGCCGAGGTCTGGAAGATCCGTGCCCTGCGAATCAGCGGCTCAGGCAGGTGTTCCGGTGCGAGCCTGCTTGCCGCCGACCCGGCGCGGTAATAGGTGAAGTCGCGGCCTTCCGGCGCCGGCTCGATGAAGTAGACCCCGGTCGGCGCCGAGGGATCCCGGCGCACGCCAGACACGTCGATCCCCTCCGAACGCCACAGCTCGAGCAGGATGTCGCCGAACCGGTCGTTGCCAAGCGCGGTGAGGTAGCCGACCCGCGCGCCCTGGCGCACAGCGGCAATGGCGCAGTTCGAGGTGTCGCCGCCGAAACCGCCCTGCCAGGTGTCGCCACCGGACATGCGGACGAACTCGACCAGCGCCTCGCCCATGCACAGGATGTCGAGCGATCTCTCACCCATCGCCGGCGGAGCGCGCATCCATGACCCGGGAACAGAACCCGCCGACGGCATCGGACTCGATCCAGCGCATCACGGCGACCAGGTCCGCATCCGGCTCGACCCAGATGATGTTGGAGCCGAACCCGAACGCGCAGTACCCGCCCGCTCCGGCCCCGGGCAACCGGGTTCCCGACCGGTTCAGCCACCACAGGAAACCATAGTCCGGGTTCGCCGGCGACGGTTCGAGCGCCTGGTTGATGTAGGACCGCGACAGCAGGCGCCGTCCGTTCCACACTCCGCCACGCAGCATCAGCAGGCCGATCCGTGCCTGGTCCCGCGCCCCGATGAATACCCCGCCGCCCCAGTGCGAGCCACCGGAGACGGACTGCACCTTGCGCCCCGCAACCTCGACCCACGAGTTCTCGTAGCCGTGCCACTCCCAGTCGTCCGTGGCCCCGATCGGGTCCATGATGCGCTCGGCGAACAGTTCCGGCAGCGGCCGACCCGCGACCCGCAACAGCGCCAGCGACAGCCGATTCACCCTGACATCGTTGTATTCCCAGAAGCTGCCGGGCTCCTGCAGTGCCCTGTGCGTGCCCTTGGCACTGTTTTCCTGCGGGCTTATCGAAAGATCACGGTGGCGATCGACCAGGTCCGGCTTGTCCCACAGCGTTCCCTCCCACTCGCTGGTCTGCTGCAGCAGGTGGCGCCAGGTGATGCGGTGATTGTGCGGCGGATCGAACCCGCCGTCGTCGACCAGGTCCCGGACCGGGGCGTCGAAGTCCGGGATCAGCCCGTCGTCGTGCAGCAGTCCGGCGCAGATCGACAGCAGGCTCTTGGCGACCGAAAACGTGATGTCGGGCCTGGCGGTGTCGCCCCACTCGGCGATGATGCGCCCGCCGGCAAGCAGCAGACCCTGCGGCGCGCCACGCGGTCGTGTCGGGCCGATGATGTCGCCGAGCGGCGGCGGCTCGCCGAAGGCGCGGTTCTCGAGCGCCCGGCGGATGTCCCGGTCGAGCACGGATTCATGCTCGCGCGCATGGGTGACCGCGGCAGCGAGGCCAGTGGGATCGAACCCCGCGTCGGCGGGTTCGCGTCTCTCCCATCCGGACCCCGGGTCGGGACAATAGGATCCTGTCATGCCATGGCTCCGTGACGGTGCTCTCTGCCCGGGTGCACACGATAGGCGAGCAGCGCGCCATCGTCATAGGATTTCAGTCATTGGACCCGGACGATCCGGGTATATAGTGCAGCGCGCCCCAGTCGGAAGGAGAATGCACTGATGGCCGAGACAGCCGTGACCGCCCTGGAACTGGAAGCACTGCGGCAGTGGGACACGCCCACGATCTGCAACGGGCTCGAACTGCTGGGCTCCGAATACCGGACCCGGGGATTCACCATCGAGCACATGCAGTGCTTCGATCCGGCGTTACCGCCCATCGTCGGGTATGCGCGCACCGCGATGATCCGTGCGGCCACGCCGGCGGCGGCCACACCCGAGGAGGTCCGCGACATGCGTGCCGCCTACTACGAATCCATTGCTGCGGACCCGGCCCCTTCCATCAGCGTCATCCAGGATCTCGATCCGGTGCCCGGTTTCGGCGCGTTCTGGGGCGAGGTCAACACCGCGATCCATCAGGGTCTCGGATGCCTCGGCGTGGTGACCAACGGGTCGTTCCGCGACATCGACGCCTGTGCTCCCGGATTCCAGCTGCTCGGCGGCAAGGTCGCCCCGAGCCATGCGTGGGTGCACCTGGTCGCGATCGAGTGCGAGGTCAACATCTTCGGAATGGCAGTGCGTCCCGACGACATCATCCACGCCGACCGGCACGGCGCCGTGGTGGTGCCGGCCGCCTGCGTCAGGGAACTACCCGGTGCCATCGACGTGATGACGCGTCGCGAGGCGGTGATCCTCGAAGCGGCGCGCGCTCCGGGCTTCAACGTCGACATCCTGCGCCAGGCCATGGCGGATTCGGCCGAGATCCACTGACCGCACCCACATGACGGCACTCCCCAACACCAAGCGGGTTCTGGTCATCCAGTCCCTGGACCCCGCCGGAATGGCCATGCTCGAGGCGCGTGACGACATCGAGGTCGTCCAGTGCACCTCGCTTGACGAGGACGAGATCGCCCGAGCGGCCGCGGGCGTTCATGCCATGACAGTCCGAGCCGCCCGGATCACCAGGCGCATCATCGAGGCGGCACCGGACCTGCTGGTGGTCTCCCGTCACGGAGTGGGCTACGACTCGGTCGATCTCGATGCATTGAACGAACGGCGCATCCCGCTGTGCATCTCGATCCACTCCAACATGGTCTCCGTCGCCGAACAGTCCATGGCGCTGCTCCTCGCCCTGGCGAAGGAACTCGCCTACTACGACCCGGTCACCCGCACCGCCGACTGGGCTGGCCGGTATCCGGTCCGGGGGTTCGATCTGGAGGGCATGAACCTTCTGATCGTCGGTTTCGGGCGCACCGGCAGCCGGGTTGCGAAACGCGCCCTTGGCTTCGACATGGAGGTCTATGCCTGCGACCCCTATGTCGATGACGAGGTGATCCGGGCGCACGGCGCGACGCCGGTGCCGGACTGCGCCGCCGTCCTCGGCGACATGGATGCCGTTGCGATCCACTGCATGAAGACGCCGGAAACCACCGGAATGTTCGGGGCCGGGCAGTTCCGGGCCATGAAGCCCTCTGCCGTCATCGTCAATTGCGCACGCGGCGGCATCATTGACGAGGCGGCGCTGTACGAGGCGTTGACCACCGGGCAGATCCGATCGGCCGGACTGGATGTGCTTGCCGCCGAACCGTCGCCCGCGGACCATCCGCTGTTCGGCCTCGACAACGTGCTGTTCAGCCCGCACATCGCCGGTGTGACCGTCGAGTCGATGCGGCGCATGTCGACCCAGGCCGTCGACAACGTCCTTCGCGTCTTCGACGGCCGGCCCGATCCCGACTGCATTGTCAACCGCCACATTCTCCAATCCTGACTGCACAACCTGACCCCGGGAGTTTCTCCATGCAGAACCGTCTTCGCGATACCTGGAATGCCGGCAAACCGGCGCTCAACGGCTGGCTCGGCATTCCGTCCAGCTTCTCCGCCGAACTGATGTCCATGCAGGACTTCGACTCGATCACCATCGACCTGCAGCATGGCCTGGTCGACTACACCGCGGCGGTGCCGATGATGCAGGCCATGGCGGCGAGCGGCGCCACCATCCTGTGCCGGGTGCCGTGGCTCGAGCCCGGCATCATCCAGAAACTGCTCGACGCCGGCGCCATGGGGATCATCTGTCCGATGGTCAACACCCGCGCCGACGCGGAGGCCTTCGTGGGGGCGACCCGCTATGCGCCGGACGGCTACCGCAGCTCGGGACCTGTACGCGCGGGCGTGATCCACGCCGACTACCACAACCAGGCCAATGCCCAGATCGTCTCCATGGCGATGGTGGAGACCGAACAGGCGGTCAACAACGTAGCCGAGATCTGTGCCACTCCCGGGTTGACCGGGATCTACGTGGGCCCCAGCGACCTGTCCATAACCATGGGCGAGCAGCCCGGGCTCGACCGCAAGCCGGGCAAGGTTTACGACGCGATCCAGCACGTCCGCGAGGTCGCCCAGGCCGCCGGCATCAAGGCAGGACTGCATTGCATGACGCCCGACTACATCAGGCAGATGTTCGCGACCGGATTTGATTTCGCGACACTTTCCAACGACGTGCGCCTGCTCACCGCGGTGGTCTCCGCGCAGGTGGCCGAGGTGCGCGCCTGACCGGGGTCGCGCTTCCATGAATGGCCCTGCCATCCTTGTCGGTCAGGGCCCGCTCGCAGCCCTGGTCGCCGGGGTCTTCGCCGCGCTTGGCTGTTCTGCCGCGGAAGCCGGCCGGATTGCCTCGAGGCTGGTCGGTGCCAACCTGCGCGGCCACGACAGTCACGGCGTGGTGCGGGTTCCGCGCTATGCCCGGATGCTCAGGGACGGGCTGCTGGTTCCGGACGTCACCGTCGAGGTCACCGGCGGAAACGGGGTTGTCCTGCTGATTGACGGGCGCTACGGGTTCGGCCAGTCGGTGGGCGAGCAGGCGGTCGACATCGGTATCGAGGCTGCGTCGCGCCACGGCGTGGCGGTGACGGCGCTCAGGAACTCGGGCCACCTCGGGCGAATCGGCGACTGGGCGGAGCGGGCGGCGGCAGCTGGCCTGGTGTCGATTCACATGGTCAATGTCCGCGGCAGCCTGCTGGTCGCGCCGTTCGGCGGCATCGACCGGCGAATGAGCACCTCGCCGTTCTGTGCCGGGGTTCCCGGGTCAGGGGACGAGGAGCCGATCATTCTCGACATGGCCACTTCGGTGGTGGCCGAGGGCAAGGCGCTGGTCGCGCTGAAGGGTGGCAAGCCGCTGCCCGACGACGCGATGGTTTCCGGCGCCGGCGAGGTGTCCGGCGATCCGGGCCACCTCTACGGGCCGGTGGCCGAGGGGGACTATCCCGACCCGTCACGTGGCCCGGGCGCCCTGCGAACCTTCGGCGAGCACAAGGGTTCGGGGCTGAATTTCCTGATGGAGGTCATGGCGGGTGCACTGACCGGATCGGGGTGCGCCGGTGCACTGGACGAGCCGCGGCGGCGGTCATGCAACGGGATGTTCTCGCTCTATCTTTCGCCCGAAGCCCTGGTCGGCACCGATCCGTTCCTTGCCGAGGTTCGTTCCTACGTCGCGTTCCTGAAGTCATCCCGCCCGGTCAAGCCGGGCGGCGAGGTCCTGATCCCGGGCGAGCCCGAGCGCCGAATGCTGGCACGGCGCAGCAACGACGGTCTCCCGCTGCCACCGGAGGTCCGTGCCGACCTGGCAGCGACGGCACGCGACGCCGGGGTGGACCGGGAGACGATCGAGGCGTTCGTGCAGGCTGCCGGCTGATCGATCCGGGTCTGCGCATTGCACCGGAATGGCACAGTGGGCGCCGGCTTCCAGAGAGTGTGGGGCGTTCTCCCGCCTGACCTGGGAACGGCCGGCACACTCGTCACGCGTGTTGTACGAACCCCAGCGGACGTCCGGGCAGCGTCCGGAACCGGTTGCACCGTGGCCCTGCGGGCGGATTCCGTTGCCATGGGGCTCGCGCGAGCTCGGCGAAGAGCCTGCGACTCTGTTTACCAGTCCGTACGCGGCTTTTCTCGTGACTGTGCGGCAAAAACGCGGGATCCAGGAGAGGCGATTTCACTTTCCTCGATCACACGTCATTCAGGTCGAAGTGCCGACGATACTGACTGGAGGATTAATCAGCACCTGTGCGGAACTCAAGTCCGGCAGGCGCCACGCTCGCCTCAGCGCCACGGTGCAGGCACTTACTCGGTTGTCGCAACACAACGTGTGTGAGGCTATGTCCGCTTCTTCTGAGAGAGGTTGAAGCTCACGATGATCCGATCCGCAGCCTTTCCCTTGGCCCTGGATCGATTTGGATTGACGCTATGATACAGCCAGCTGGGAAAGATCAACATCCTGCCGGCAACGGGTTTGTACTGGACCTTCCTCCAGCACATTCGTGGGCGCTTGGTATTGGGGAGGTATACCACAGGACTCATGAGGTTCTGGGTGCGCGGATCCCTGAATTCGATTGAGCCCGAATTGCTGGGTGCCTGGACGTAGTAGACACCGCTCCAGAGACAGCCGGGATGGATATGGGCCCGGTTGAAGCCACCCGGTGGATTGATGATCGACCACATGGTACCGATGTTCAGTCGATAGGATCTGTGATATCCAAGCTCGCTGCACATCATGTCCGATGTTGCGTCTATATGTCGAACCAAGTCGCCAAACCGGCAGTCCTTGTGAAGCTTGACATGGCTATGCCACCCTCCCAGCTCAGGAAAGTTGGATTTCCGTATTCCTGTTCTGTCGCGCTCGCGTTGAGCGTAAATTGCCGCGATCATCCGGGCGTTCAGAAGAGCGCTGTCTGGGATCTTCACAGAAAAGATGAGCGTCGGAAAATAGTGTTCCGCCTTGAACATGTCTTTGGGGATCTCAGTCACCAAGTGCCGATCCGAGACCGCCGAGTTCGATGAATTGTGTGTCACTTCATACCTCATCGTCCAGTTGCGAGGTCATCCTGGTCGACATGGCGGTTTGCGGCCGCCCAACGCAAGAAACATCACGGTCTCAATGAGCTTCATCACCGTTGCCGTCGAGATGTTGCACCGATGCGCTGGCCAGCCAGGCTGGCCCGTGGCCCGAAACCCGGGAGTGCTCTCACCTTGGTCCATCCCGCCCGGGGGTCAACCGGAGCCGTACGAATGGCTGTGAAACCGGGCGCTCATCCGTCGCTCGAGGCGATCACGCCACTGGCCTGTCGCAGGGGGGGAACCTCGTCCTTCGGCCCGGCAATGCAGGTGAACGTTGCATGTTTCGAAGTCATGGCTGTGGCTCTTGCCAGAAAGCTTGCCCGTTTGCGCAAAACGATACCAAAGTGTCTCGATTTACCGTAGTGTCTGTTTGCAATAGGCGTGACAATCTATAACAAACGCACTATGCGCCCGGCGTGCTCAATAGGTGTTGCCGGCGCGTACAGCGTGAACTGTGCGGCCAGACCCAGAGGCTCGGGGTTCTGTGCGCCCGCGTTGCGATTGCCCGAAGACTGAACGGTAACAGTGGAATGCGTGATTGGGAGGAACGGCCCGCTGGCGGAGTGCGTCACTTTCCGCAACGTATCGCCTGCCCCACCAATGTGGCCAGTCACGGCCTGTACCGGCACCCACGCTTCCGATACCTGTCCGAAGCCATCCCAATACAGTGTTTCTCCCCTTGAGGAGTGTCCGAACGTGACCATGGGCGTGCCCGCCAGAGGACCTGTCAGGCACACTCGCGCAGCACGGCGGGGCGCCGGGATGCTCCTTCCGTAACGAGCCGCGCCCGGGGTTCCGACAGTCCGTACGGGTGTGAATCTCGCATGGCGGTACCTGAGTTCAGGCAGCGGTTTGCAGGATTTGAGGGTTGGGCTGCCGTTGTCGTTGACCGGTCTGGATTGAGCGCCCATGAGCGCAGCACATGCCCGGTCGAAGGGGCCCGATTTGATCAGGCCCGAAAGGTCAGAACCGCTTGGCCACCGGCGATCCACCAGCGGATGCCACTGCTTTTCATCCGCTGAGTAACGAGCACTTTGTTCGCAGCTTCGACGACGCCCGAGCCGATGGCGATACCCTCTTCCTTGAGGACGTGGTAGCGCATGCGGTGACGGTGCTTTCGGAAGAAGGCCAACTCGCGCCCGAACTCGGCCCGACCCGTCTTGGCGGTGTTGCGGAGGTAGCACAACGCCCGGATCACCTTGGCGACGTCGCGAGGATCGTGGCGCAGGGTCTCGCGGTGCTTCTCGAACAGTGGGATGCCACCGCATGGTCCGAGGCCACGCGAAGATGCTCACAGGCGTGCCAGCTATGCCGAATTCGGCATATTGCCAGAAGTCGATGACCTTGGTCTCGGGCGAGAGGCCCTCAAGGAAGGTCCAGTTGTCGACAGCCCCGTCGGCCACAACACCGATGCTGATCTGTGGGCGCACACGTCGGATATGGGCGACCTCGCCTGCGAGCTGCGCCTTCAGCGTGACCTTGCCGCTCTCGGGCATGCGGCCGAGATAGAGGGTTTTCAGTCGTTTGCTCCCGGCGTCGTGGAAAGAGACCATGTCGCGGGAGGCCTCGCGCCAGCACGCGTCCGTCCTCGCCGGCCCGCAGCGCCACCATGACGCCGTCAAGCGAGATGGACGCGCTCATCGCGTCGGGCGGTTGTTCTCGGTGGCATGGATGCCGTCCAGCGTTTCCGGGGCGATGCTTTCCCAGCGCTCATGCATGCTCAGGATCTACCGCTGCAGTGTGTTCACGGACGGTGACAGGTGACATGCCGCCCATCTTCGCGAAGAACTCCTCGGCTTCACGCGGCGTGCAGTGGCCCATCATCATCAGCCCGAGCTGCGCCGCCGGCCGCGTCAGGTCGTGGTCAATGAGGCCCAGGCTCTCGTCGACCGCCACCAGCGATTTGCTGTGCGCACCGGTGCGGTTGCGCGCACGTCGAAAGGTCACCGGTCCCAGCGTCGTCATGATCGTCTTCGGCGTCGCCGCCACCCGAAACCAACTCTGTCCGTCACGCTCGATGCGGTTCGCACCGTCGTCCCGGCTCTCGGCCCAGGCCAGGCCCCAAGGAGCGTGCAGCCCAGGCCGTTCATGGTGTCTCGCAGCTCCGTCTCAACCGCCTCGAACGTCTCCGCAAACGGGCCCGATCGAGCCAGATTGCGACAGAAGTCGATCACCTGCACGATCCCTTCGGCCACTTCGCCAAGCAGGTCCAAAAAGGGTCGATGGACGAGGGGGTGAGAGACCGCGACACTGGCATGGGAACGCTCCTGATGTCCGCTGTTGGTAGGTCTTCAGCGCGGTATCCTACCGCATCTTGCGGTGCGGAGCGTTCCGACCCACCGCTGCTGGGTGCCGCTCTCGTGAAAAAAATCCCACCCTGCGGCCGCCGATTGTCACGATAAACCGATTCCGGCCGCCTACGGCCAACCCTCACTTGCGCCAAATCAATGGCTTACGATCGCCATGACAGACCTACACCCGACCGTATGATACCCAGGCTGTTGTTCAGCAGGGCATGCGCGTCTCCCGAATCGGTCGAGATCTGCCCGCATCTCGCTACGCGGCTTCTTCGGCCACCACAATACCGATTCTACAAGAGCCACCGAAATCGTGTACAAGAGCCGATGCAGGCGGTGTGGCCGACAGGCTCGTACTGTACCGCTGATGCGGGTTTCCGAGCCTTGGACCTTGGGGCAACGGGACTAGAGGGACGAAAAGGGTCTGTATGTTGAATAGCATGAAGCATGCACGATTGAGCAGGTGGTTTCGGCTGATTGTGTTGCTGCCGATCGCGTTGTTTCTGATCTACGATCTTGTTATCGATGCCTTTGTACTGCACCAGTTTGCTTCCGCGCATTTTGCCATCGAGTCCGTTACCTTCCTGTTTGTCCTGATCATCTTTGTCATCGATCTGAGGGAGCTGCGTGAACTACGCTCCAGGCTTGACCACGAGGAGACCAGGAACAAGGTCCTCGCTGGCGAGATCGCCGAGGGCATCGACGCCCAGATGGACGGATGGAAGCTGACCCGCACCGAGCGGGAAGTGGCGTGGTTGATCGTCAAGGGGTATCGCTTCTCAGAAATTGCCGACCTCCGCCACGTCAAGGAGAGCACGACACGGCTGCAGGCTTCCACTATATATTCCAAAGCCGGGGTGCGGGGTCGTGCCGAGTTCGTGGCCGAGATCGTGCAGCAGTTGCTGACTCCGATCCTGGATGAAGATTATCGATTGCATGGTCGCAACAACGTCTGAAACCGAAGTCAGGAGAACAGTTGCGGAACTGGGTCCAAGCGCCAGGCGTTGGAGAGTTTTGCCGGGACCGGGCGAATGAAGTCGGCACGCGGATGGGCGGAACGACGAGACAACCCGAGGCGACCGGCCTGCCGCAGGGCGGTCGCGACGGCGACCACACTGACCGTGACCTGTCGGCCGCCAGCCGTTTGACGATGAGCCAAACAGACAACTGATCATTACACAACTCCTGGATCCGTTACCCGCGCCCGGCCCTGGCGGCGATGGTAGAGAGTGGTCCGGACCCT
>MPMT01000088.1 GCA_002238645.1 Alphaproteobacteria bacterium bin52
GCTTCTGGGCGATCCGCAAGGACATGGCGGTGGCCTCGATGGTCTCCAGCTTCGTCATCTGGATGCAGATCGAGGAGGGCGTCACCCTGCTCTTCCCCGACCGGACCTACGCCTTTCCCGGCATCCTTGCGGATGCGGTAGTCGAATTCGGCCCCTTCTTCCTCAGGGCGTCCAGTCTGGCGATGCTCGCAATCGCCGCCATCGCCGTACTGGGCCTGCTAGGGCTGATCTACCGGTAACTACCCAGGTACCCCGTCGCCAGTTCTGAGTCCGTGCTGATGTTGCTCGCCGTCGGCGCCGTTTCGCCGTCGGCGCGTCGTTGATGCCCGCTTGACTGTATAGGCACCCGCATCTATGGGTTGCACTCTCGCATGAGAGGAGCAGCCGGTGGGGTATTTCGGGTCGAAGGCTACGACCGGTCTGAGCCAGGCGCTGATCGCGCTGATGCCGCCGCACTCTGTCTATATCGAAAGCCATCTTGGGGGCGGTGCGCTGATGAAGCGCAAGCCTGCGGCCATGCGCTCGATCGGGATCGACCGCGACGAGCGGGCGCTTGAGGCCTTTGGCTGCGACTACCCGGTGGAGTTGGTGCACGGCTGCGCCCATTCCTTCCTGGCGTCGTTCCCGTTCCTGGGCCCGGAGCTGGTCTACAGCGATCCGCCCTATCTGCACGCGACCCGGCGTTCGTCGCAGCGCTACCGCTTCGAGTATGAGGAGGGCGACCATGTCGCGCTCCTCGAACTGCTCAAGGGTCTGCCCTGCCAGGTGATGGTCTCGGGCCACCCGTCTGCGCTCTATGACGAGCTGCTGGCGGGCTGGCGCCGGCTGGCGCTGCAGGTGACGACCCAGGCCCAGGTGCGGACCGAGGTCGTGTGGTTCAACTTCGCGCCTGACCGGGTGCACTGGGCGAGCTTCGCCGGCCGGAACTTCACCGAGCGCCAGTCCATCAAGCGCAAGGCGGCCAACTGGGGCCGGCGCTACGAGGCCATGCCGGCGGGCGAACGCCTGGCGGTGCTGGCCGCGATCATGGCCGTCGAGGCCGACGAGGGTTCGTGACAGTGTCGCGCTGGCACGAGGACCTCGCTGCCCACGACGAGGCCTTCGCGTGCCTGCAGGACCTTTTTACCCCACAATCCTTCGCGATGACCGCCGTCAAAGCCATTCGGGAATGGGGCCAGAGGCTGCTGCGCCTGAGCGCGGCGCTGGTCAAGGAGAACGACGCGCTGGAGCGCGAGAACGCCAGCTTGCGCGAGCGGATCGCCGAACTCGAGCGCAGCGCCGCCCTCGACAGCACCACCAGCTCCAGGCCGCCGGCCAGCGACGGTCTGAAGAAGAAGAGCGGTGACCGGGAGAAGCGCACCCGGAGCCAGCGCGGCAAGTCCGACAGGCCCAGTGGCGGCCAGCCGGGCCACAAGGGAACCACCCTGGAGCGGACCGCGACGCCCGACCATGTCGTGGATCATGATCCGTCCGCCTGTGCAGGCTGCGGCGCGCCGCTGTCGGGCGATGACCGTCACGGAGCCCCCGTCTGCCGGCAGATCTTCGATGTGCCCGAGCCGCAGCCCCTCGAGGTCACCGAACATCGCGGCTATCGCTGCCTCTGCGCCGCCTGCGGCACCGTGACGACAGCCGTCTTCCCGAACGGCGTGAGCGCACCGGTCCAGTACGGGCCGCGCATCACCGCGTGGGTGACCTACCTGCTGCACGCTCAGTTCATTCCCGAGAAGCGCGTCGCCGAGGTCATGAGCGACCTCTTCGCGGTCAAGCTCTCAACAGCCACCATCGTCGCCATGGGCAGGCGCACCGCCCGGCGCTTCGAGGGCTTCCTCGATCGCCTCGCGGAGATCATCCGCACCGCAGCCCCGGTCAAACACCTCGACGAGACCGGCATCCGTATCGCCGCCCGGACCCGGTGGCTCCATGTGCTGTGCACCCCGTTGCTCACCATCCTGCGCGTCGCCACCGGACGCAGCCACATCGACGAGAAGCTCAACGGCATCGTCATCCATGACGACTACGCCACCTACTTCGCTCTCGAGGGCGTGCGCCACGGGGCCTGCAACGCCCATCACCTGCGTGAGCTCCAGGCCCTGATCGAGATCGAGAAGGAAGACTGGGCAGCGAGCACATACCGGCTCCTCACCCGTGCCAACAGAGCCGCCCGCTTCGCCCGCAACAACGATCGCGACGTGCCCGCCTCACTGGTGGCCCGCATCTCGCGAGCCTGGGACCGCATCCTTGAGCACGCCATCGCCTCTCACGAAGAAATGCCACCGCTCCGGACCGGAAAGCGCGGACGACAAAAGCGCCGCATCGGTCACAACCTCGCCCTCCGGCTCCAGAAGTACAAGCAGGGGTGCCTGCGCTTCCTCACCGATCCGCGAACCCCGTTCTCGAATAACGAGGCCGAGCGCGATCTCCGAATGGGCAAGCTGCGCCAGAAAATCTCAGGCGGCTTCCGCTCGATGCAAGGCGCCCGCGACTTCGCAAACCTGCGGTCCGTCATCGCCACCGCTCGAAAACAGCGCTGGAATGTCCTCGAAACCCTGGCGCACCCCGATCCAATCCAGCTGATCCCCGTATTGCGCCTCTGAAATCCTGCGCTGCTCCCGGAAAGCGCCGCCTGACCCCTGGCTGGTCAGAACCATCAATCCATCACGTCCGAGTGCTCGGCAGAATCAGACCTGGGCAGTTACGGCAAAAATATCCTTGAAGGAGGGCCTTCGCTTCGACGCCGCGCATGGTCCGATGTTATTCGGCGCGTGTTTTGAACACCGATCACCGCAGTAAAGCGTTGACTTGCCTTGTTTTCAAGGGGTCCAATAGCGATATCGAACGATACTCCAGAGGCTCGTATCGTCGGCCGAACAAGTCGCAATGGGTTCCGGTGCGCGTCAGCATCAGCACGTCGTCCTCGATATGCCATATGAGCGGCCAGTCCGGCGCGATATGACATTTCCAGGACCGGGCCCGTTGGCCGGAAAGTCGGTGAACGCGGCAGCGCGGCTCCAGACGTTCCTCGGCCAGCAAACAGCCACCACACCCCAGAGCATGTCGAGATCCTTGTCGCGCCTCCGGGAGAGCCGCAGGTCTTTCTTGAACCGCTTCGCCGTGAGCAGGCGCACGCGTCAGTCAGGCGCGGTCTTGAGGGCCTCAAGCCTCTCATGTTCGGTGAGTTTCTCGCCGTCACGGGCCTGGACGCGCACCGAACCAAGCTGCACTCGACGAACCCGTTCGAACGCCCGACTGCCATCCCCTGACGGGCACGGAGCCGTACGCATGACACTTGCCGATGCAATGAGTGTCTGATCTCGCTGGATCGCGAAGGGACAGGCGCCCGCGCCTGACGGCAGGTGTCCCCCGGTAACCGGTGTTCACGGGACAGTACGACGCTTCAGAACAACTCGTCGCTTGCGATCGCTGCGCCTTCGGTGAGCGATCGGAGTTTTGCGAAGACAATTTCGGGATCCACCACGCCGTATCCCGCAAATGTCGCGAAGCCGCAATCGGTTCCGGCGACAACCCGCTCCCGCCCGACGATGTCGGTAAAGCGCAGGATGCGGTCGGCAACGTTGCGCGGGTGCTCGACATAATTGGTGGTGCTGTCGATCACCCCGGGGATCAGCACCAGGTCGTCGGGCAGGTCGGCGTCCCGCCAGGCCCGCCATTCGTGGCCGTGCCGGGGGTTTGCGGTCTCGAACAGCAAGGCCCCCGCCTTCACCTTCAACAACACGGGAAGGACCTTCTCCATCGGGATGTCATGGGTGTGGGGACCTTCATAGTTTCCCCAGCAGATGTGCAGCCGGACCCGCTCACGCGGCACGTCGGCCAGTGCCTCGTTGATCACCTCGACGTGCATCTCGGCCACCTTGAGGAACGCCTCGTCCTCGAGCCCGGCAAACACGACATGCCTGCCCAGCGCAAGATCCGGCGCATCGATCTGCAGGGTCAGGCCTGCGGCGACGATGGTCTCGTATTCCGTGCGCATCGCAGCGCCCAGGTCCCGCACATAGGACTCGTGGTCGGGGTGGAAATCGGAGGGCTGGAACTGGGCGATAACGCCCGGCGAGGCGGAATTCATGAAGCCGGCGGAATAGCCCGCGTTTTCGAGCGCGCCGAGGAACCTGGCGATATCCCGGTCGAGAGGTCCGCGGTCCTTCACCGCGATGGGCCCGATGCAGCGCGGACTCCGATAGGTCGGGGTGCCGCCGCTCTCCGCGAGCTTCTTCAGATAGTCGGGAAAATCGGCGAGGTCCGCCGGCGGCCGACGCGGGCTGTCTCCATCAAATCCCGTCAGACGGTCCTTGATATAGGTGGCGTAGGAGATCTTGCCGAGTTCGCCATCCGAGGGCAGGTCTATACCGACGGTGCGCTGGCGCGCGACGATGGCATCCACCGCACCATCCAGGCAGTCCCGGAAGGCGGCCGGATCGAAATCCTCGCCGCGCTCCCGGGCGAACAGCCCGTCTGCAATGTCGTCGGGCCTCGGAAGGCTGCCGACATGGGTCGTCTGGATATGGTCGGTGTTGAACATGCTGCCTCCCCTGTCCGATACGCACGGCTGCGTCATTCCGTCCCGCCGGGCGCCCATATGAGCGTCCCGTCCCGGTCAAGGACCGGCCCTCCCGGCAGACGCGCGCTGCCGCGTACCGCCAGGCGGCCCGGCACCACCCGGTGGTGGGAGAGGATCGACGAGCTTTCGATTTGCTCCATCATCAACTCGACTGCCGCATCCACCATCGGGGCCACCGGCAGCGTAAACGAGGTGAGCGAAAAGCTTGGCCAGCGCGCTGCCCCGACATCGTCGTAGCCCACAATCGAAACGTCTTCCGGGACGCGCAGTCCGAACTCGTGCCGGGCGACTTCCATGACGGCGAGCGCCATGTGGTCGCTGCCGGCGAAAACCGCGTCGGGCGGTTCGTCGGCCGCGAACAGGTCCCGTGCGGCGACCCAAGTGTCCGCCAGTTCGAGGTTGCCCTCGGCATGGCCAATCTGCCCGATTCCGTGCCGCAGCAATCCCTCGCGGAACCCGGCCTCGCGGTCCCGATTGGTCGAGGAAATCGCCGCGCCCGCGACGTAGGCGAACCGGCGGTGACCGCCCGCGACGAGAAATTCGGCGATCTGCCGTCCGCCGTTGCGGTTGTCGCTGGTCACGCTGGAGCACAACGGGTGCTCGGTCATGCGGTTGAACATGACGACGGGGACGCCGGCCGCGGCGCATTCGTCGGACAGGTCCGAGGAGAGTGTCGTCGAGGCGAGCAGGAGCCCGTCGACCCGGTATTGCATGATCTGCTCGAAGACCGGGTCGGAATTGCGGTCCTTGAAACCGGTGAACAGCAGCATCTGGTAGCCACGCTGCTGCAGCCCCGCAGCCAGTTTTTCAAGAACGTCGGGATAGATCATGTTGTCGAGATAGGCCATCACGACGCCAATGATCCGCGAGCGGTTGGTGATCAGCGTCCGCGCCATCGCGTTCGGCCGGTAGCCCAGCTCCCGCGCCGCCGCGAGCACCTTCTCACGGGTCTTGGCAGCGACGCTCGCGCCCGGAGTAAAGGCCCTCGAGACGGCCGACTGTGAGACACCGGCCCGTCGCGCAACCTCCTCCGCGGTCACCGCATGCCGGGCAGTTGTCCCAAGGCCGCCCTCCGGGCGGGGTACGCCGCCTCCGTCAACGGACATCCCCGTCCTCCGCCCGGGCGGCGCGCAGCCGGCTATCGTTCGAACCGGGGCGCGGCCGGGTTGTCGCCGCCGCGCACGACATAGGCAACAGTCGGTCCCGGCCCGCCGTTCCGGAAGCTGCGGGGAACACCCTCGGGAACCGACATCGTGTCGCCCCGCCGCATGACCACCTCGCCTTCCGGCCAGGAAACGCCGAGTTCACCTTCGTGTACGAACACCACCTCGGACTCGAAGCGGACATGCGAGGGAATGTGTGCGCCGCCCGTCATCCGCAGCTGGCGCAACGCGAACCCGTGCGGCCACCCGCCCCGGATCGGGCCTGCCGGGAACCCGTCCGCGGTGTCGACCAGGTTGAGGATGCCGCACTCCTCGACGCCGTCGCCTGCGAGCAGGGAGGCAGGATTTGCCGTCATGTCGTGTCGGCGGCAGAGGCCCTTTTCCATCTTCTCCATCGGCGGCGTCGCCCAGGCGGCCAGCTGGGCCGGGGAAGGCGGCTCCTCCAGCTCGGCGTCCGGAGGAAGGCTTTCGCTGTCCGCGACCTCGATCAGCTCGCCGCCCTTGAGCAACCGGAGCCCCGTCCGTTCGGCGCGC
Organism: Alphaproteobacteria bacterium bin52; assembly: GCA_002238645.1. GTDB lineage: Bacteria > Pseudomonadota > Alphaproteobacteria > Thalassobaculales > Thalassobaculaceae > Bin52. The sequence continues at coordinate 6,271 of MPMT01000088.1, forward strand.
GCAAATACCTCGGGCGCCCAGATGACTTGGCCAGGATCGTCGCTGCCGAGCACGACCCAGAGAAACCCCTGTCCCTCGTCCAGTTTTTCGAAGCCGCGGAACATGTGAACCGGGACCGACACCACGTCTCCCGGTGCCGCGTCGAGGTGGCCGTCCATTCTTTCAGGACCGAAAATGATGCGCCAGTGACCGCTATGGACGACGAAGACCTCTGCGGTCGTGTGGGAATGCTGGGAGTTGACGCAGCCGCCGGGCTGGCGCGCGCCCCCGATGTTGAAGCCGTGCGGCTCGGCGATGTGCACGTGTTGCCCGGGATTCTCCGCGACACCGGGGCCGATGATGCAGAAATTCTCCTTCTTGTCGGAGCCGGGGGTGCGGGAATCGAGAAAGGCGGCTGCGCAGGGGACGAGCTCGTCGTAGCGAACCAGCCTGCTCTCCATCGCCTTCTGGGTCCAGAAACTCACCGATTATTCTCCCTGCGGATCGGGCGGCGTCGACGGTATACGCTCGCCGCTGTCGGAATCGAACAGATAGATGCGCGAGGCGTCGACCTCAATGCCGACACGCTCGCCGATGGCATGGCGGACGTGGCGGTCCGCTTTTGCGGCGATCCTGTTTCCGCCGATCTCCAGGGTCACCAGCACGCTTTCACCGGTGAGCTCGGAGGCGTAGACCGGTGCGTCGAAATCGCCTTCGCCCGCCGCCGTCAGTTTCAGGTCCTCGGGCCGCACGCCGAGCACGAGACCGCCGCGCGGAGGCGCGTCGACCGGCGCGACCGGCGTGCCGCCGACCCTGAAGCGGTTCTCCGCGACCTCGCCCTCGAGCAGGTTCATCGCCGGCGAGCCGATGAAGCCGGCGACGAAGAGGTTCCTCGGCTCGTTGTAGATCTCGTCCGGCGGTCCGAGCTGCTGGATCCGCCCCTCGTTCATGATGGCGACCCGGTCGGCGAGCGTCATCGCCTCGATCTGGTCGTGGGTGACATAGACCGTGGTGATCTGGAGCTCGTGGCTGAGATGCTTCAACTCGGCCCGCATGGTGACCCGAAGCTTGGCATCGAGGTTGGACAGGGGCTCGTCCATCAGGAACACCTGCGGGCGGCGCACGAGGGCCCGGGCGAGCGCGACACGCTGACGCTGGCCTCCCGAGAGCTCCCGGGGCTTGCGCTCGAGCAGGTCGCCGAGTTGCACCTTCTCCGCCGCCGCGCCCACGCGCTCGCGGATCTCGGTCCTCGGTGTGCGTCGAACCTTCAGGGGATAGGCGATGTTCCCGAACACCGTCATGTGCGGGTAAAGGCCGTAGTTCTGGAACACCATGGCGACATCCCGGTCCTTCGGCAGCGCGTCGTTGACCATGCGCTCGCCGATCCAGACCTCGCCTTCGGTCGGCTCCTCCAGCCCCGCGATCATCCGCATCGTCGTGGTCTTGCCGCACCCGGACGGTCCCAGCAGGACCAGGAATTCGGTGTCCGCGATCTCCAGTGACTGGTTGTCGACCGCGACGACGGTTCCCCATCGCTTGGTCAGATTGCGCAACGAGATCGTCGCCATCCCACTCTCCGGTTCCCTGGCGCAGTCGACCGGTGCCCGCCCCCGGCACCGGACAGCCCGTGCGCCAGGAAATTGCATACGCATGCAAAAAAAGCTAGCGGCCTCTGACGTAATGTGCAACTTTTCTCTCGGACGGCATCCGGGCCGACGGCTCTCCGATGGAGGACCCTCTTCATGAGCCGGGTATGGTCGGGTCTGGGAACCCGTCCGGCTGCCGGAACAACATCTGTCGGAGGAGACCATGCGAACAACCCGAAGGACGCTGATGGGCACCCTGCTGACAGGCGCGGTCGCGGCCGGGCTTGTCTGTGGCGCGACCCTTGCGAACGCTGCCGACGCCCTGCCCTACGGCCTCAAGCCGGGCAAGCCCTATGCGGGGACCAAGCTCACCTATCTCGCCCCGGTGGCCGGCCAGTACGAGGGCCACGAGGCCAGGTTGAAGGAGTTCACCGACCTGACGGGGATCGAGGTCGAGTTCGAGTTCATCCCCTTCCGCAACCTGCTCGAGAAGATTCTCGCCATCAAGGTGGCGGGCGATGGCGATCCCGACCTGATCAACTACAAGGACGACTGGGGACCGGGGCTGAAGGACCTGTTCGTGCCCATCGACGATATGATGGCGGCGGACAAGGTCACGCTCGACCGCTACTACCCGGCTCACCAGCTCGGGGTCACCTACGACGGCATGATCTACGGCCTGCCGCTGCGCGGCCATGCCCAGCTCATGTTCTACCGAAAGGACCTGCTGGAAAAGCACGGGCTTTCGGTACCCAAGACCTGGAACGAACTCGCCGAGGTGGCAAGTGTCATCAAGGACAAGGAAGGCATCGGCATCGGCATGTACTACTCGCCGAAAGCCGCCCAGAACGTCGCGGTGTGGATGAACATCCTGTGGAGCAACGGCGGCGAGCTGTTCCGGGACGGCAAGGTGACCTTCAACTCGCCGGAAGCGGTCGAGGCCCTGAAATACTACGTCGCGCTCGAGAACGACCTGAAGGTGAACTCCGAAGGCGCCAAGTCCTTCGAGCAGTATGACGGCTCGCTGTCCATGGGAGCCGGCCAGAGCGCGTTCTTCATGGGCTGGTGGTGGCATTACGGCTCTCGCATCCTCGGCAAGAACACCACGCTCACGCCGGAGCAGGTCGGCTTCGCGCCGCTGCCCGCGTTCCGCGGCGACAAGTCGACCACCTTTGCGATGTCCATGCCGACCGCGATCAACGTGAACTCCGACAAGCAGGAAGCCTCCTGGGAGTTCCTGAAATGGGTCAGCAACCCGGACCTGGAGAAGCGCAACGTCATCGAGAAGGAAAAGCGCAACGTCATCGTCGCGCTGCACAAGAAGAACCTGATGGACGAGGAGGTCAACGCGGCGAACCAGGGGCTGCAGATGGCCGCGGCGGGCAGCCTGGAGAGCTCGCGGATCTTCCCGCAGCTGGCCGTCTGGCCGGAGGTCATGCAGGTACTGGCCAACGCAATCTCGGACGCGGTCAGCAACGGCGCCGATCCCAAGGAAGCGCTCGACGCGGCCGCCGAGCAGGCGCAGAAGCTGGTGGACCGCGGCTGAGGCGTGGAGGCCACAGGAGGTGTGAGCCGGGCGCATCGCGATGCGTGACCGACACCTGAAATACCTGTTGATGATGCCGGCCCTGCTCCTGGTCACGGCAACCGTCATCTACCCGCTCGGCTATGCCGGCATCATCAGCTTCATGGACTGGCGACTGAGCCGGTCCCGCGTGCCGACCGATTTCGTCTTCCTGGACAATTTCTGGCGCGCCTTCTTCGACGACCCGTCGTTCCTCAACTCGCTCGGCGTCACCATTACCTTCGTCGCCGGATCGGCAGGCGGCGCGGTCCTGTTCGGATTGCTGATCGCACTCCTGCTGGCGCGCCGCGGGCGCGGCTATTCGATTGCGCGCACCGTTCTCGTGCTGCCGTTCGCCATGTCGCCGGCACTCCAGGGGACCTCGTTCCGCTTCTTCCTCAACCCCGAGTTCGGGATTTTCGATGCGGTGCTGGATAGCCTGTTCCCGTTTCTCGCCCACGTGGACTGGCTGGGCAGTTCGGGCTGGGCGATGACCTGGCTGATCCTCACCGACATGTGGCACTGGGGACCGTTCCTGTCGCTGATGCTGATCGGCGGACTGCTGTCGATTCCGAGCGACACGCTGGAGGCGGCGCGGGTGGACGGGGCGTCGACCTGGATGTCGTTCTGGACGGTCGTGCTGCCGCAGCTCATGCCGGTACTTGCCATCGCCTTCGTCCTCAAGACGATCTTCTCGTTCAAGATGTTCGACTACGTGTACCTGCTGACCGGCGGCGGTCCCGGAGAGTCGACCAGCACGATGACCTACTACGCCTTCCGGATGGGGTTCAGCGCCTACGACATGGGCTATGCCTCCGCGATCGCCTTCGTGCTCGCGCTGCTGCTGGTCGTCGTGTCCGCGGTGTATTTCCGGCTGTTGTTTCCCAGGGGAGAGGCGGGTTGATGGCACTCTCGCCGCGGCGGCGCGGACATGTCCTGTTCTGCCTGCGCGGCATCGCGATCGCGGTCCTGCTGGCGGTTCTGCTGGGGCCGATCGCCTGGATCTTCCTTACCTCGATCAAGCCGCTGTCCGACGTCTACACGATGACCCTGTTCTTCGATCCGACGCTGGAGAACTTCCGGGCCATATTCGAGCGGCCCTTCTATGTCGGCGACCGGCTGCTCAATTCGCTCGCGATCTCCGGGTTCACGGTGCTGATCGGCGTGCCGGTGGCGTTGGCGGCAGCGTACAGCTTCTCCCGCTTCGCGATGAGGTTCAAGAAGACGCTGTTCTTCGGCGTGCTCGCGACCCAGTTCGTTCCGCCCATCGTCGTGGTGCTGCCGTTCTTCCTGATGTTCCGGCAGCTCCATCTGCTGGATACCTGGACCGGGATGGTCTGGATCAACCTGTCGATCGTGCTTCCCTTCGCGATCTGGATGCTGAAGGGATTCATCGACACCATCCCGGTCGAGATGGAGGAAGCCGCGATGACGGACGGAGCGACGCGTCTGCGGGTCATCCGGGACATCGTGCTTCCCGTTACCATCCCGGGCGTATTCGTCGCCGGGATCTTCTGCTTCATCTTCTCGTGGAACGACTTCCTGTATGCGCTCATCCTGACCAAGAAGGAGGCCGTCACCCTGCCGGTGGTGCTCAGCACGTTCTATACCGAGGAAGGCGACCGCTGGGAGCTGATGGCGGCGACGGGGACCTTCATCCTGCTGCCCATGTTCGCGATCAGCTATTTCGTCCAGCGGCATTTCGTACACGGCGCTACCCAGGGCTCCGACCGCTGAGCAGGCCCATGCGCCGGGAGAGGACAATCCGGTGGGACGCAACATACTCTTCGTGACGACCGACGAGCAGAGATTTGACGCGCTCGGCTGCTACGGCGGCCGGATCGCCCGGACCCCTGTCGCGGACCGGCTGGCGGCGGAAGGTGTGCTCTATGAACGCGCCTACGCCCAGAACGTCACCTGCATGCCGGCGCGCTCCACGATCATCACCGGACAGCACGTCAACACCCACGGGGTCTACCGCAACGGCTATTCGCTTCCCGAAGCCGACCCCAGCGTCGCGGCCCTGCTGAACGAGCAGGCCGGCTACCGGACCGCGCTGGTGGGCAAGGCCCACTGGCAGCCGATGGTGGATGCCACCGCCTTCGAGGCAACCGCCGCAACCGCCGGGCGGCACGGGCCCTATCGTGGCTTCGACCACCTCTCGCTTGCGGTGCACAGCGCGCATTCCTATCGCTGCGTCACGCACTACAGCCGCTGGATGGCGGACAATCACGGCGAGCAGGTCGAGTGCTTCTACCCGCCGGTCGGCCCGAAGAACGGTCCAAACAACCTGCGGGGCGGAGAGACCGGCGCGATCCAGGTCCATTTCAACGGCTGTGCGCGCGAGCTCTACCACACCGAGTGGGTCGCCGACCGGGCGACCGACTGGCTTGCGACCCTGGGAGCCGGCGACAACTGGTTCCTGTGGGTGAGCTTCCCGGACCCGCACCATCCCTTCGATCCACCGCGATCCGAGCTCGGCCGGGTGAACTGGCGGGGCCTCGACCTGCCGCCCGGCCATCCGGGCTCGCATGACCAGGCAATGCAACTCCTGGCGAGGAAGCCGAAGCACTGGCTCGAGTTCTATCTCGGCAAGGCCGACATCGCCGAAGAAACCCCGGACGACTTTGTGCCGTTGACGATGACCCCGGACAATGTCCGGGAAATCAACGCGATGGTGCATGTCCAGAACGAGCTGATCGACGAAGCGCTCGGCAGGATCCTGGACTGGCTGGAGACCCGCGGCTGGCTGCAGGAAACGGATGTCTTCTTCACGACCGATCACGGAACCACGCAGGGCGATTTCGGGCTCATGTTCAAGGGCCCGTTCCACGTGGACGCCCTGATGCGGCTCCCGATGATCTGGCGGCCGGCCACCTCTGCCGGGCTCGAAGTCGCGGGAACGCGCATCGACGACCCGGTCGGCCATGTCGATCTCGCGCCAACCTTTGCCGCGATCGCCGGACTGCAAACCCCGACGTGGATGGAGGGTGCGCCGCTGCCGCTCGCCAGCGCGCCGGAACGCGACCACGCACTCTGTCAATGGGATGCCGAAAAGGCAGGCCTGGAGATCCGGCTGCGGTCGATCTACGAGCGGTCGGGGTTCCTGTGCACCGCTTACAGCCCGACCAACTATTACCATGGGGGCGAGGGCGAATTGTACAATGTCCGCGAAGACCCCCGGCAATTCGAAAATCTCTGGGATGACCCCGGCTACCGAGCCGTCCGCGACGGCCTGGTCGCCAGGATACGCGAGGGATTCCCGGAGCCGCGCAACCCGCCGCTACAACGCCGCTCGCGGACCTGACGCTCCCGCTCGGGATGCGGGGTGGGCCACTCAGGTCGGCGGCAAGCGGACAGGGCGGCGATGAGGAAGTTCGCCCAGGCGCGGTCCTTTGCGGATTTTCGGGGAATCCGGCGCGGCGTCGTTCGGCCACGATCAGTTTGTGCATGGCGTAGCGTTCGGGCCGCGGGACCTGGACGAGCACACCCGACCGGTAGAGCGACACGGCCTGAACCGGGTCCTCGAGAAGATAGTACAGATGGCACAGGACCCGGGCACTGACGCCCAGGGCCGGCAACCTGCGCCCGCCTTCTTCCCTGCGCGCCGGCATCAGGAATTCGACCAGGACCAATCCGCTTGTCTGCTGCCAACGCCACACATGCCGCCGGTGAAGGGAGGGGACGGGCTGGAACCTGAGGTCAAGGTCGAGAAGGCGAACACCGGGCCCGACGCGACTGTCGTACGCTTCAGGCTCAGCCTCCGGTACGACAGTGCCGGAGCGATGTTTCGCCCTCGCTCGCGGCCCCGGTCTCCCGGGCCGGTGCCGCCAGCCGGTCCGCAAGGGACTCCATCGATATGCGCCCGGCCCTGATCTCGTCCACCTGGCGGCGCCAGCGTTCGGGAATCGCTGCCAGACCGAACCGCGCGCCGAGGATCGCACCGACGATGGCGCCGTTGGTATCGGTATCGCCACCCGCCTCGATGATCCCGGACAGGGCGGACTCGAAGCCCTTGGCCTGCCAATAGCAGATCAGGGCCGCCTGCAGCGACAGCAGCGTGAAGCCCATGTCCGGGCCGTCGAACTGCACCATGTCCAGTTCCGAACGGGACGCGATCGCCACCGCCTCCATCACGCAGGACGGGATTTCGTCGCGGTAGCCATAACGACCCAGCACCGGCAGGGATGCCGCCATTCCGTCCCGAGCCGCCCGCAGCAGGTCGTCCGGCGACAGCGTTTCGCCGCGCAAGGCCGCCGCGGCGACCAGGTTTGCGAGCGCGCAGGACCAGCCGCATCGCGGATCCCAGTGGGTCGGCACGGCCGAAACCACGCTCTCCCGCACCAGTCGGTACGGATCGTCGCGCCAGCGGATCGCGAGCGGGGCACACCGCATCAGCGCACCGTTGCCGGCCCGGTCTCCGCCCCAGGCCTGTCGTGACGCCTCGACGATGGGAACGCCCTTCGCAGGCCGCGTGTTTCCGGCGGCCCGGATGCGCGCCAGCCGCTGCGGATAGCTGCCGCCATAAAGGGCCAGCACGTCCGCGGTCAGCCCGCCCATGCCCAGGCCGTTTGTTTCCGCCCACGCCCAGAAGCGCCGGCCCAGGTCGTCGATGTCGAGTCCGCCGTCCATGGCGGCGGCGTCCGCGATCTCGATGGCCTGCGCCAGGTCGTCGTCGTCGGGATATCCCCGTTTGGCGGCGATCTCGGAGACACCGTCCGGGAAGTCCCGGGCGATGCGCCGTTGCGGCCACCCCTCCGTCACGACCCCCAGCAGGTTTCCCACCGCAATTCCGACCATCAGTCCGTGCGCGCGATCCATGTCAGCCATGGCCGTGTCCTCCCCTGTCGTCGGTCTGCGAAAACGCGGCATGGACTACTGCGCCGCGCAGCGTCAGTGCCTGGCCGATCACCCTGCCATCTGCGATACGTTGCTCCATCCCCAGGCCCACACCCGGCATCTCACTCGCACGCGCACGCGCGAAGTGACGAATGAGTGCGAACATCCGGTCCGCGGACGGACGGCCGCCCGGTGGTTTCGATTCGACATAGTGCGAACGGATCAGCCGCCCCCAGTGTGCCGCAAGCAGTTGTGGTGCGCCGAACAGGTCCATCGCCGTCACCCGGCTGCCCCGGGCGACACCGATGCCGCTCTGGCCCGGCAGCGGGCCGCGCCTGACGAGTTCCTCGACGGCGTTTGAACGCGGCGCCGTCCGGCGATAGGTCTGCTGCAGGTCCGCAGCCGCCTCGGTTTCGGACTCGACGTCCTCGTGTGACAGCATCTCGCGGACTTCGGACCACACACCGCATTGGTCTCCAGCGCGCGAGCCGTCCTGCATGGAGCGGGCGACGCCACGGCGCTGCGCCGCCCGGATGCGGGCGGGTGCGAACGCCTCGGCCCGGCTCCAGGTCCGACGACGCCCCCAGCGACCCTGTTCCAGGCAGCTCACCGGCAGGTCGGCATCGCACAGGGAACCCACCAGTACCGAAGCGTTGACCGCCCGGTTCTGCTTGCCGCCCAGGAAGTGCTCGCCTTCTGCCACCAGCACGGGCTTGTCCGTCGGATTGGTTACTCGCAGTTCCTGCACCGATGCGGTCTCGAGTTCGTTCACGAGCAGTCCGGAAGCGTCGCCGGTGGCAATCGCCGGCAGGTCGTTGCCCGGCAGGTAGAGCGGAAAGAACCACACGCCGAGCCGCTCGATCGGAGGGCCCAGCGCGACGGTGTCCAGGTTCGGCTTGATCATGGGAGACACTCCTCTTTTAATTGTCAATATGACAATATATGGACCAACCTTGATATTGTCAACTGCACAATTTATGGTTCGGCGATGGTCGGTGAAGTCCCGTACCCATATGACCCTGGAGCGTTCCCGCCGTTCGCGGTCACCGCGGACGTGGCGCTGTTCACCATCGGGAACAACGCGCTCCAGGCGCTGCTGATCGAGCGGGGCCGGGAACCGTTTCTCGGGGCCAGGGCCTTGCCCGGCGGCTTCGTGCGGGAAGACGAGGATCTGCGGGACGCTGCCGCCCGGGAACTGGCGGAAGAAACCGGGCTCCATGCGGGACCATGGTATCTTGAGCAACTGGCCGCCTACGGTAGCCCGGACCGGGACCCGCGCATGCGGGTGGTCACGGTCGCCTTCTGGGCAGTCTGCGCCAGTCTGCCGGCCTCGCCGCGCGGTGGCGGGGACGCTGCCGCGGCGAACCTGCTGCCGGTGGAAGACATCGAGAGGGGTGCCGTGCGCCTCGCCTTCGACCACGCACGCATTGTCGCGGACGCGGTTGAACGCATTCGCTCCAGCATGGAGCACACAGCGCTCGCCGCCGGGTTCTGCCCGCCGGAATTTACAATCCGGCAACTCAGGGAAGTCTACGAAACGGTCTGGGGCGTCTCGCTCGACCCTGGGAATTTCCAGCGCTACGTGCGTGAGAGCGGAGTCTTCGAGCCGAGCCTCGCCCTGTCTGCTCCGGGACGAGACGACACCCGGTCCGAACCCGGCCGACCCGCATCGTTGTGGACGGCACGAAGGACGGAATCCGGTCGCCCGGCGAAGGCGGTCCGAAGGCTGGCAAGACCGGGAGGCAAGCAGGCCAGAAACCGGTAAATCAGTGTTATGCTGACGGTTGCGTACGTCCCGATCGGGCTCATCACCCGTTTCCGGCCCGATGATCCGCCGCTCCGACGACCCTATGCGACCGTGTCACGTCCGGTGATGCACGGGCCTCGCGACCTTCGCAGCAGCCGACACGCAGGGGTGGGCGGACGTCTGCCGAGGGCAGGAGATTTTCGGTTGGGCGGGGTCACCTGCGGCCTTCATCAAGGTCTCATACCAGCGGTCGTGGTTTAGAACCCATGCGCCCATTTTCTGTTTCCGATAGAGGCGATGCGAGCCGGCTGTGAGACGAGATTGTTCCAGGCATGGCAGCAGTGATCGAGGATATCGTCGTAGTTTTTGAAGACGCGGTTGGAGAGCCAGTTTTCGCGCATGAACTGCCAGACGTTTTCGACCGGATTGAGTTCGGGCGATCGGGGCGGAAGCGGCATGAGTGTGATATTGCCGGGAACTTCGAGGGTGGAGGAGGTATGCCATCCGGCCTGGTCGAGCATGA
>MPMT01000089.1 GCA_002238645.1 Alphaproteobacteria bacterium bin52
GGCACCGTCAGCGCCTGGTGCAGGAGCGCAGCCGGGTGCGCAACCGGATCCAGAAGGTGATCGACGGCGCCGGTGTCCGGGTCGGCGGCATCCTGTCCGATGTCTTCGGCAAGAATGGCCGGATCATTCTGGAGGGGCTGGTGGATGGAGACGATCCCCGGGACATCCTGCGCCGTCTGACCCGGCATGTCTCGGCAAAGATCGAGCACCTCGGGGATGCGCTCTCCATGGAACTCCAGGACTGGGAACGGGTGATCCTGGCCGACCTGATGGACGCCGAGCGCCTTGTCAATGCACGCATCGGTGCGCTCGACGCGGAGATCCTGAAACGGCTCGAGCCGTATGAGCCGATCCTGGAGATCCTCCAGACCATGCCCGGGATCGACCGGACCGCCGCTGCCGCGATCCTGGCCGAGACCGGTCCGGACATGGGGGTGTTCCCGTCCCCCCAGGCCTTCGCTGCCTGGGCCGGACTGGCACCCGGCAACAACATGAGCGCCGGAAAGCGCCGCGCGTCAGCCACGCGACGGGGATCGCGGTTCCTGCGCAGCCTCCTGGTCGAGGCGGCACATGGCGCCTCGCGCACCAAGAACTGCCAGTTCGCCACCTTCAGGAGCACGCTGACCGCACGGCGCGGCTACAAGCGCGCCATCGTGGCCACTGCTCACAAGATCGCGCGCACACTCTATGTCATGGTCCGTGACCGGGTTCCCTACCGCGATCCCGGAACTGACTATGAGGCGCTGCTCGTCGACCGCAATGCCCCCCGCTGGCTGCGACAGCTCGCACAGTTCGGCCTGCTCCAGGAACAGGGCAACGGCACCTTCCGCGTCAACTGGCAAGCACGGTCCACCGCAACCAACCCAGCCTGACCCCTTCACTGCGATCGATCCGGACAGACCAGGCCAACCGTCGCCACTGCAGGGGAAGACACCAGGCCCCTGTCCGTGCTCGCTCGCAGCACAGACACTCACCAGGCTGCGCTCAAGGCAGCATCAGGCAAGGTGTGCCCGCTCCGCGCCAATGGTTCACGGCAAACCCTCGAGTGTGCCGGGTGCGGCCGGCAGACGTCGGTGACGGCCGGAACGGTGCTGCACGCCAGCAAGCTGCCACTGGCCATCTGGTTCCGGACCGCCTGTCTGATGGCGACCCGTTGCAACAGGATCCCTGCGCTGCAACTGCATGCAGAAGCAGCTTTGGACCGGTTCGTACCGGAGTGCCTGGCTGCTCGCCTGCACACTGCGCTCTGCGACGGTTGACCCTGAGCGTGATCTGTTGTCAGGCCTGGTTGAAGCCGACGAGGCCGGTCTTCCCTTCCGGACCAGAAACGATCCGCCCACCGGTGGGCAGGGCCGCAGCCACGACGGCAAGATGTTGATTATCGGCGCACTCGAACCCGGGGATGGAAACGCGCCTGGCCGTCTTCGATTGGCCGAACTCTCATCGTATGGCGCGGACGACCCTGGGGCAGGGGCCCGGTGCGTCAACGCACCCGCCGGGACCTGTGCAGGCGGATCGGGGCAAACCGGCTCCCTGCCGCGGCAATTGGCGTGATTGGGCACCGTTGTGGACATGGTCTTTACACCCATTTGACCCGCTGCTAGCCTTTTTTTCCGATTCCGGCCTGTTAGAGGCTCCATGGTCGACGCTCCCCTGCTTCGTGTAAGCGACCTCAAGACCCATTTCATGATCAAGGAAGGCGTGGTGCGCGCCGTCGATGGGGTCAGCTTCACTGTGGAGGCAGGCAAGGTTCTGGGTATCGTCGGCGAATCTGGCTGCGGCAAGAGCATGACCGCGCGATCGATCCTGCGCCTTGTACCGGATCCGCCCGGGCGCATCGTCGGCGGCGAAATCGAGTTCGACGGTATCGACATCCTCTCGCTGTCGACCCGAGAACTGCAGGCGATCCGCGGTGACCGGATAGCGATGATCTTTCAGGATCCGATGGTCTCGCTCAATCCGACCATGCGGGTGGGCGATCAGATTGTCGAGGTGCTGACGGTTCACCGTGGGTACAGTGCCAGGGCGGCGGTCGAGCGCGCGATCGAGCTTTTGCGGGCGGTGAACATCCCTGAACCGGAAACCCGTATCCGCGACTATCCGCATCAGTTTTCAGGCGGTATGCGTCAACGTGCGATGATCGCCATGGCGCTCGCCTGCGAGCCGAAACTGCTGATCGCCGATGAACCGACGACAGCCCTCGATGTCACGGTGCAGGCGCAGATCCTCGATCTGCTGCGCGTCATTCGGGAAGAATCCGACACGGCGATCATCCTGATCACCCATGATCTCGGCATGGTGGCAGAAATGGCCGACGACGTCGTGGTGATGTATGCAGGCAAGGTGGTCGAGCAGGCCAGTGTCCATGACCTGTTCGACGCGCCGTCCCACCCCTATACTCAAGGCTTGTTGAAGTCTCTGCCCTCGCCCCAGCATCGGGTCGAGGAGTTGACTCCCATCCGCGGTCAGCCGCCGGATCTGTCCCGGGTGCCGGCCGGGTGCAGCTTCGCGCCGCGATGCGACCACCGCATGAAAATCTGCAGCCGTGAAGAGGCGCCGTTTCGGGAGTTGGCCAGCGGACACCGCAGCCGGTGCTGGCTGGACCGGGCGCCCGATCTCGGCGTTCCGCCACCGGCCGGCTAGGCAGGACGCGCGGGAGAAAAATATGGAAACGCTGCTGTCAGTCCGTGGTTTGACCAAGTTCTTCCCGGTTCGACGCGGCGTTCTGCTCAGCCGCGTCGTCGCCCAGGTTCGCGCGGTTGACGATGTCAGCTTCGATCTCCACAAGGGTGAGATCCTTGGCCTTGTCGGGGAAAGCGGCAGCGGCAAGACCACCACCGGAAGGCTGATCGTGCGGCTGCTCGAAGCGACCGCCGGCGAGGTCTCCTTCGAGGGGCAGAGCATCCTGGACATGACCGAGACCGCATTCCGGCCGCTGCGCCGTGACATGCAGTTCATCTTTCAGGATCCCTATTCCTCGCTCAACCCGCGCCTCACGGTTGGCCACACCATCGCCGAGCCGCTGCGCAGGCACGGCGTCGCCTCCGGCATCCCGGTGCGCCACCGGGTCCAAGAGCTGATGGATATCGTTGGCCTGCCGCCCCGGTTCTCCAATCGTTATCCGCATGAATTCTCCGGCGGCCAGCGCCAGCGCATCGGTGTCGCAAGGGCACTGGCGCTCAACCCCAAGCTGATTGTCGCCGATGAGCCGGTGAGCGCACTCGACGTCTCGATCCAGGCTCAGGTGCTGAACCTGCTCCATCGGCTGCGCCGGGATTTCGGCCTCTCCTATCTGTTCATCGCCCACGATCTGAACGTCGTGCAACATCTCTGCGAACGCATCGCCGTCATGTATCTCGGCAAGCTGGTGGAGGTCGCCGACCGCGACGCGCTGTATGCCGAACCGCTGCATCCCTATACGCAAGCCCTGATCTCTGCGATCCCGGTGCCCAGTCCGCGCGCCAGGCGGAACCGGATCATCCTCAAGGGCGAGATCCCCAGCCCGATGAACCCGCCCGAGGGCTGCTATTTCCACCCCCGCTGCCAGGCCCGCATGAACATCTGCATGCGAGAGCGGCCGAGGATGAGGGAGGTAAAGTCAGGACACCACGTGGCCTGCCACCTACACTGACCTGGAGCGTCGCGCGCACGACCGCGGGTTGCACGCGACCCACCAGCAGACCGAGTTTCGATCCGGTAGATACTGTCCAAGGGAGGGTGAAATGAAACGACGAGAATTCCTGAAAACGACCGGTGTTACCGCCGCTGCGCTGTTTGCCGGAGATGTCCTCTTCTCCAGGGTCGTTACGGCGCAGGACAAGAAGATCCTGCAAGTGGCCGTGAGTTCCGACGCCTGGAACCTCGATGTTCGCAAAGGCACGGATGTCACCGGGCTGAACATCTGCAAGCAACTTTACAACGGGCTGATGAACTATGACCCGGATGGCAACATGTTTGCCGATCTGGCGGAAGCGGCGCCGGAGCAGCCGGACGACGTGACCTATATCTTCAAGCTGCGCAAGGGCGTTCAGTTCCATGGCGGCTATGGCGAGATGACGGCCGAGGATGTCGTCTACTCCTTCGATACCATTCGTGGGGTCGGCGATCAGAAGGGTACCTTCCTGTCGCTGTGGTTGCGCCCGCTCGACAAGGCGGAAGCGATCGACAGCCACACCGTCAAGTTCACCATGAAATCGCCATATGGCGATTTCCTGGACGCCTGCACGCTGTGCAAGATCGTCTCCAAGAACGCGTCGGAAGAGCGCGGCAAGGACTTCACCCGTCAGCCGATCGGCACCGGGCCGTTCGAGTTTGTCGAGTGGGTAAAGGATGACCATATCACGCTGAAGCGCTTCGACGACTACTTCACCGAAGGCGTGCCCAGCCTTGATGGAGTCTACGTCCAGATCATTCCCGACGATACGGTGAAGGTTACCAACCTGATCACCGGTCAGGTCGACATGATCAAGGAGATCCCGCCGCGTAACCTGGCGCAGTTGAAGCAGACACCAGGCATCGTTGTCGGCCAGCGTACCGGCACCCAGTGCGAGCAGCTGTACTTCAACTGCGCGGTCGAGCCGTTCAACGATGTCAACGCGCGCCGCGCCGTCTCCTATGCAATCGATCGGGAGTCGATCGCCGAAAAAGTGTTCTTCGGCATGGCGCAACCGGCCAAGGCGATGCTGACGGAAGAGCAGATGCCCTTGAAGAAGTTCTCCGACGACATGGTGAACGTCAATTACGACCCGGAGAAGGCCAAGGGCTTCCTCAAGGCCAGTTCGATGCCGGACGGGTTCGAGTTCACCTGCATGACCACCGGCCAGGGCTGGTTCGTCGAGCAGTTGACGGTGATGCAGGCCAATCTGGCAGAGGTCGGCATTACCATGCACATCGAGCCGATGGAAAAGAGCGTGATGTTCGGGAAGATGCGGGAGGGCGACTATACCGCCGTGTACGAAGACCTGAACGCCGCCTATTTCGGCTATGGCGCGGCAACGCCGGCGTTGTTCTACACCCCGCCGGAGCGCTGGCTGAACTGGAAGGACGACGCGGGCTATGCCGCTGACGAACTGTTGCAGAAGTTTGTCACCACGCTGGACGTGAACGAGGGGCAGGTGATCTTTAACCAGTTCCTGGACATCGTGCTCGACCAGCTGCCCTATACTCAGGTGGTGTTCGTGGACAGCACCGATGCCTGGAAGGACAGCGTCACGGACTACAAGACGTCGCTGCCGAATGACAGCATGTGGTGGAACACCAAACTCGGCTGATGCCACTGCGTTACGTCACTGTGCCGGGAGGTCGCCGTGACCGCAACACTGCGGCAGCGGCCCTCCCGGCAAACAGGCTGACGCTGGGCTGACGGAGGTCCGCCGTGAATTTCTGGCAGTATCTGGTCAAACGGCTGCTCCACTCGGTTCCCGTCTTTATCGGGATCTCGCTGGTAGTCTTCTCGCTGATCCATCTGATCCCGGGTGATCCTGCGATCGCCGTGCTAGGCGAGCAGGCGACCGATGAGGAAGTTAACGCTCTACGGGAGGAATGGCACCTTAACGATCCACTGTGGCAACAATTTGGAATCTGGCTGCTGAACATCGTGCAGGGCGATCTCGGCCGCTCGCTGCATACCAATCAGCCGGTGTCGGAGATCATTGCCAGCCGTTTGCCGGCGACGGCGATCCTGTCGGGTATTGCCATCGTGGTGTCGTTGATGATCGCGATCCCGATCGGCATCATCTCGGCCCTGAAGCGCAACTCCTGGATCGACCATGTTGCCCGCGTCGTCGCCATGCTGGGCGTCAGTATCCCGAACTTCTGGCTCGGCATCGTCTTCATCATCATCTTTGCCGTTCATCTCGGCTGGTTGCCGCCCGGCGGCTATCATTTCTCCAAGGGTTTCTGGGCGGGAATGGAAGGCATGATCCTGCCGGCGGTCGCTCTCGGCGCAGCCTATGCGGCGATTACAACGCGGATGATGCGCTCCTCCATGCTGGAGGTCCTGCGCCAGGAGTATATAGAGACCGCGCGCGCCAAGGGTCTGACGGAGCCTCGAGTCATCCGCCTGCATGCTGTCAAGAACGCGATCATCCCGACCATTACGGTGATCGGCATGCAGATCGGATATCTGTTGAGCGGCGCCGTGCTGACCGAGACAATTTTCTTCATGCCCGGAGTCGGACGCGAACTGATCACCGCGCTCTCGAAGCGGGATTTCCCGATCATCCAGGGGTTGATCCTGTTCTTTGCCACGGTCTTCGTTGTCACCAGCATCATCGTTGACCTGAGCTATGCGTTTTTCAATCCCAAGATCGAATACAGTTGAGACGGGGAGGCGAAGTTATGGCAACGCCCGATCTCGCTGACCCGCTTGTCGCCGAGGACAGTCAGCCGCGACGCAGCCAGTTCCGTCTCTTTGTCGACGCCTTTATCGCCAATCGGCTGGCGGTGGTCGGGCTGGTGCTGGTGCTGATCGCGGTCTTCGCCGGAGTGACCGCCGACTGGATCGCACCACAGGACCCGAATGCCCAGAACCTGTCTCGCCGACTCGAACCGCCGAGCGCCGACTATCTGCTTGGCACCGATCAGTATGGTCGCGATCTGCTCAGCCGCATCCTGCATGGCACCCAGGTGTCCCTGGCTGTCGGCTTTTTCAGCATCGTCATTGCGTCCGGTTTCGGCGTGCTGTTCGGCGGAATTGCCGGCTATCTGGGTGGCATCATCGACGATATCGTGATGCGGATCATGGACGTCTTTCTGGCGTTCCCGGCACTGATCCTGGCGATCGGCATCCTCGCTGTGCTGGGGCCGAGCGTCGGCAATGTCATCACCGTGATTGCTGTCGTCTCGATTCCCCAGATTGCACGGGTCACGCGTTCGGCGGTACTGACCCAGAAGGAGGAGGAATATGTCCAGGCGGCGCGGGTGATCGGCCTGCCGGTCCATGTCCGGCTGTTCAAACATGTGCTGCTCAACTGTCTGGCACCGATCACGGTGCAGGCGACACTGTTGGTCGCCTGGGCAATCCTGACAGAGACCGCCCTCAGCTTTCTCGGTCTCGGCGTGCGGCCGCCGACCCCGACCTGGGGTACCATCCTTTTTGAAGGCAAGGACTACATCCTGCTCAACATCTGGTGGATGAGCCTGTTTCCCGGTATCGCCATCATGTTGACCATGCTGGGCCTCAACTTCCTGGGTGACGGCCTGCGCGACGCTCTCGACCCGAAGGTACGGACCGATTGAACTGTGGTCCCGTTGGCACCCGATCGACTCCATCCGGAGAATGAGCATGGTCAGCAAGCCGTCCCGCCTGTCCACACGCATCGATTTCGACGCTGACGGCAAGCAGCTCAGCTACCTGCAACTGCCCCACTCGGTGCATCGCTCGGCGTATGGCTGGCTGCCGGTACCGATCGCCTGCGTCAAGAACGGGGAGGGGCCAACGGTGCTGCTGCTCTCCGGCGTGCATGGGGACGAGTATGAGGGCCAGATCACACTGTCGAAACTGATCGGCGACCTGGAGCCGGCGGCGGTGTCGGGCCGCATCATCCTGTTGCCCATGGCCAATTTCCCGGCGGGGAAAGCCGGCCTGCGCACCTCTCCGATCGACGGGCTGAATCTGAACCGGGTGTTTCCGGGCGACTCCGACGGCACACCGACACCGGCACTTGCCCACTACATCGACAGTATTTTGATGCCCATGGCCGACTATCTCCTTGACCTGCATTCGGGCGGCAGTTCTCTGATGTACCTCCCGACCGCGATCCTGGGCGGAGCGCAGATGACGGCGGAGGTGCGCCAAACCAAGTTGGAACTTGGCCGGGTGTTCGGAGCCCCATACAGCTTCCTCTTTCCCGACGGCCAGGGCGGCAACGCCACGACCTCAGCCTCTGCGGCCAGTCATGGAGTCATCTCGATCGGCACGGAGATGGGGGGAAGCGGTACGGTGACGCCGGATTGTCTGCGCATCTGCGAAGGTGGCGTGCGCCGGGTGCTGCGCCATCTTGGCGTCTGGCACGGTGCGATTGGTGCGGATGAGGCGCCGGCTGTGGAAAGCCGGATGCTGACTGCGCCGTCATGGGAGTACTTCGTCTATGCGCCTGATGACGGCCTGTTCGAGCCCCGGGTCGAACTCGGGGACGAGGTCGAGGCCGGCCAGCTTGCCGGCTATATGCATGAGCCGGCGACCCCCGGCCGTGCGCCGGCGCCGGTCCATTTCGAAGCTGGCGGTGTCGTCATCTGCAAGCGCATTCCCGGCCGCACGGAACGCGGCGACTGCCTGTTCCATCTCGGCATCGACCTGGAAGACTGACCTCTCGTCGGCGGTCCGGCCAATCCTTAGTGAGTCGCAGCCCGCCGCTGGCGTGACCGGTCGCTACGGCACAATTTCGAAACTGATGCCTGATAGCCTCTCATGCTTCCGGCGCTCCGGTTCACTATTGCCCAGATCACGATAGATCGAGAGCCCGCCGGTTTCATAGTTGATCATCTGGGTCGGATTGGGGTCCGAATTCAGGATCAGGAAAACGGCGCCCGGTGGTGCCAGGATGTGGCGGTTCAGGGAATGCCAGGTGCCGCGTCGGAAGGCATATCCCTTGGCGGGATCGATGCGCAACGCACGGATCTGCGCCGGGTCGGGGACATCGGCCGGATCCTCCGTTGCGCTTGGCGGCGCGACGCAGACTACGGCCGGAGCCCCGGATATCTGCACGAAGCTCTGAGTTACGCCGAAATGTCGCTCAATTTCATTGAAGGTCATGCCGCCTTCCGGCTGCCAGATCACTGACACGGTGGTGGTGCCAGCATAGGTATAACCCGTGCGTTTGATGACCCGGTGGTCGGCCGGCCGTTCCCGCGCATCCCACAAATCACCGAAGGGCGCGAAGCTGTCTTCGGTCATCGGTTCAATCTTGATCCTGTGGATTTTTGTCATGGTTCTGATCCGTTTTCGTCCGTGTGTCCTACGTCAGCGCCAATCATCGCCGAATTTGCCCCGGGGAAACAACAGACGCGACCACGCGATCATCCCTTGTTCCCGGATCCGCAGATGACAGGCGCCCTGTTGCAACCGGCGACCGGCCCCGACGCGGGAAACAACGCCACGGCACGGCGGGACCCCGACCGGTTCGCCAGCCAGGCTCCAGACCGCGCCAGGTCACGGCCCTCGGAACGAGACCGGGTATCGGGCCGGAGTCGACAGGCAGACGCTGTGCGACCGGGTCAACCGATGCAATGCGGAGGGAGCGGACGGGCTGAAGAACCGTTTGCGGTGAAAATCCGTCACCGCCACGAGTTCGTCGAAAACGGGATTGCGCCTATGGCGACCATCTTGCGCGCAAGATGGAGTCGGGAGTCCGGAGCGCCTACGTGGCACGGCGCATTGAGGAAAGCAGCTTTCAGGCAATCGAAGAAGTGGTGGGGCAGCGTCCCGAGGGTATCACCGCACCCGAGATCGCCGATGCGCCGGACCCTGCATACCGTCTGAAGGCCCCCGTCGATAACCGGCGTCTGGAAATGGAGGGACCCGGCCGCCGGGTGCGCTACCGTTTGCCCGGGGTGGTTTCCCAGTCGGTGCAGATGTTCGCTGACATCGCCAGGATCGGTGCAGGGCTTTCGGTGACGTTTCCGCGGTCCGAGGCAGGAGAGGATATCCGGATCCGCGTCCGTCAGCCTCTCACATCGCGGGAGCCGGTGGGCTACGACCGCGGCTTCCTCGCGGTTCCTATCGCCCGAACGAGAGCTTCCTCTTGTTCGACGAGGAGAGGGCAGGGCTGATCGAGGTCGGTTTGCCCGGGATGGGCGAACAACCCGCAGGCAGCTACACGAAGCGGTTACTGAACCGGCTGCTGATCGACCTGTCCTGGAACTCGAGCCGTCTCAAGGGCAACACCGATTCCCTGCTTGATACGACGCGCCTTATCGAGATTGGAGAAGAGGCGCAGGACAAGGATCGGCGTGAAGCGCAGATGATCCCGAACCACGAGGATGCCATCGAGATCCTGGTCGAAAATGCGAGGCACATCGGCTTCAACCGGCATGCCATTCTCAATCTGCACGGGGCGCTTGCGGCCAATCTGCTTCCCGATTCCGGTGCTCCGGGGCGACTCCGGCAGATCGCTGTGACAGTCGATGGTTCTGTATTTCACTTGCTGGAGGGAGGTGCTGCACCTCATCGAAGAGTGTTGCGACGAGACCCTGGCCAGCACTGTGCGTTTTGCGGCACAACCGATGGACTATTCCGGACCATGGCGATGGATCGAAGTACACTGCGGTTCCATATCCTGCTCAGGCTTGACAATGTGAACGCACCACTATATACGTCCTGTGGACGTATATAGTGGTGCGTTCTAAGAGAATCCACCAAGCAGCCTGCGTTGACGCCGAATCGACATCCTGCCCTCAGGTTCGCTAGGACCGCCCCCTCCCGATTCACTCCTCGCGCTTGGGAACATCCCAGGAGAAGGTACAGACAAGATTTCTACACAGTTCGACTTGACAGTCGAGCGCTAACCCTGTATATGCGTCCTGAGGACGCATATACAGGGTTAGCGCCTTGGACTCCGCACCGCAACGAATTCACGGTCCAAAATTCACCCGCGCGGCGGCCCATTTGGCTGACCAGCTAGAAGCCAACGACAAGCCCGTCCTCTCGCAGTTCGAGTTCTTCCGGATCGTCCTGGCAATGTACCGTGAGTCGTCCGGCAAGAAGCTGTATCTGCGCCGGGAAGCTCCCAATCGTGACGATATCGCCCGTTTCCGGTCAATCCTGAAGACCGCCGGCGTGATCGCCACTGATCGGGACTACGGTTCCCGTGTCATTCGCGTGCTGTCGGTTTCGGACCTGCCGGCCGCAGATATTGTCTGTCTGGTTGATCCAACCTGCTACGTCTCCCACTTGTCCGCTATGCAACGCTGGGGGCTTACCGATCGAACCCCTCGCGCTCTGGCGCTTACGCGCCCGGACCGCAAGGCTGCCGCCGCTGCTCTTCGTGCCCATATGAACGAAGCGATGAATAAGGCAGAAAACAACCCGTATCCGCTCACGCTGGTACAGCACCCCCATCGGGTCAGGCGTCGCGACGTCACCATGTACGAGAGCAAAACTGCCGGCGCGTTCATGGTCAACCGGGGAACCGACATTCGACTGTCGACGGTAGGGCAGACCTTTCTCGACATGCTCCAGAGGCCGGATTTGTGCGGAGGCATGTCCCATGTCCTGGATGTCTGGGAAGAACACGCATCCACGTTTCTCGATGAAATCGCCTCGACCATAGACCAGACACCCAAGGCGCTTATCAAGAGCAGGGCCGGCTACATACTCGAAGAGCGTCTGGGCCTACCTCATCCATGCATCGAACGCTGGAAGGCTTTCGGGCAACGGGGAGGCAGTCGAAAGCTGGATCCCACCCGCGACTTCGCCCCCGTTTTTTCGGAAACCTGGATGATCTCACTGAATGTCTGAGCCTCCGCACCCGGTCGACGTCGCCGCCTGGGTCGCACGCGCCGCGCAAGATCCCGTCGCGCATCGGCAACGCCAAGCGGTGGAGATCATCCTCCACGCCATCGCCATGACGGGGCCGCTCAATACCGGATTATTCCTCAAGGGTGGAATTCTGCTGGGTCTCGCCTACGGAAGCCCGAGACAGACCACGGACATCGATCTGACCGCCGCGTTCGCCGCCGACGGCGACATCGACGCCAGGATTGGCAAGTTGCTGAACTTCGCCTTCCCCCGTACCGCCGCCAATCTCGGCTATGCAGACCTTGTTCTCCGCACACAGTCCGTGAAAGGCCATCCGCACCACATCTTCCCGTAAGCCGAATTTCCTGCCTTGAAACTCAAGATCGCCTACGCGCGCCGCGGCACGAACGAGGAGAGAGCGCTAAACGAAGGAAGCGCCTCCACCGTGATCGATGTCGACATCTCGTTCAACGAGCCGCTGATCCATGTACAGGTCCTGGAATTAGCGGGCGGCCAGGAACTTTACGCTTATGGCGTGATCGATCTTGTGGCCGAGAAATACCGTGCCTTGCTCCAGCAAGTTCCACGTAATCGTTATCGCCGCTAGGATGTCTACGACCTCGATCTACTCATTCCTGTCATTCTTGCAGACAGAATGGGTCTGGGAGA
Organism: Alphaproteobacteria bacterium bin52; assembly: GCA_002238645.1. Classification (GTDB taxonomy): domain Bacteria; phylum Pseudomonadota; class Alphaproteobacteria; order Thalassobaculales; family Thalassobaculaceae; genus Bin52. The sequence goes on from MPMT01000089.1 coordinate 12,128, forward strand.
CATTCTGGAAGCTCTCAAGCAAAAGTGCTTCGCACGTGATCTCGAGCCGAATAATCAGTCTCTGGACAACACTGACGTCAAGTACAGAGCAGGCGCGGACTGGGACACGATGGGGCTGGAACTCGCCGATCTGCCGGAATTCGAGGACTGTTACGAGCGTGTGTCTACTTTCTATCGATCATTGCCCTGGGAAGGTGCATAGGTCGTAAGCGCCACGAGCGCTCTGCCCGGTTTGTCAGCTCGACGGACCGTCGAAGTTCCAGGGCAGGCGCTCGTCGATGCGGCTGTTCGGATGGCCGGCGGCGATTGCTTCAAGGCTGGCCCTGAGCCAGGTGTGGGGGTTGCCGCCGTTCAGTTTCGCCGTCTCGATGAGGTAATGGAGAGTTCTCCAATACCTCATCGAGATGCGCTGGCCCAATGGTTTCGTCTGCCCCGAATGCGGTCACGACAAGGGATGGGCACTGCCTGGCAAGGCTCACACCTTCGAGTGCGCCGGGTGCGGCCGGCAGACCTCGGTGACCGCGGGCACACTGCTGCACGCCAGCAAGCTGCCGCTCACTGTCTGGTTCTGGGCCGCCTCCCTGATGGCAACCCATTCCAACGGGATTTCCGCCCTGCAGCTGCAGAAGCAAGTCGGGATCGGCTCGTACCGCACCGCCTGGACGCCCGCCCACAAGCTGCGCTCCGCGACGGTCGATCCGGAACGGTCCCGGCTGTCAGGTCTGGTAGAGGTCGACGAGGCGAGCCTTCCTTTCCGGACCAGGAACGATCCTCCCGCCGGCGGGCCGGGCCGCAGCCCCGACGGCAAGATGCTGATCATCGGCGCGATCGAACTCGGGGATGGCAACACGCCGGGCCGCCTGCGGTTGTCCGGGATCTCCTCATACAGCGTAGCCGACCTTGGAGGTTCGTCGAAGCCGCTGCACATCCCGACGCCACCATCAAGACCGATGGCTGGTCCGGCTACGCCGGCGTGCCTTCCGACCGCCACGAGACGCATGTGGTCGGGAAGACCCCCGCTCACCTCGTTTTCCCCTGGATCCACCAGATCTACTCCGGCCTCAAGGCAAGGCCCAAGACCTACAACATGTCGATCATGCCGGAGCCAGGTGCATAGACCATTTGAAAAATATTGCATTCGGTTTGATGACTGAAACTGCTTACTCTGTATTTCCGTCCTCAAGCAAACGCCATTTATTGCAATATTTCAGTGCACTATGGGATCGATGGAGAATCTACTCCGGCTTAGGTTCGGTTCTGCGGGGTCAGGATCTGCCGAGAGCACGTTTCCCGAAAATGCCGCGAGGAAGTTCAGCCCTGCGCCCGTCCGCGCCCTCGACGGGGCCCGGCGCTCAAGCAGGGGCTTTGCGTTGGTCTGCCCTGGCATGGCATCTCTGCCCCCCACTGGCCCCACGGTTCGGAGAAATGTCCATGCACGACGAAACGGCCCGGCGGCTGGAGGCGGCGCTGGCGGACGACAGCCACGAGTTCGGGAACTTCTTCATCACCCGGATGCTCGGGCTCGACATTAGCTACCCGGGCGAGACCTGCCTGATCCGCTTCCCGGTCGAGCCGCTCCTCCACAACCCGCAGGGCAGCTACCACGGCGGCATGCTGGCTACCGTCATGGACGTCGCCATGGGTCACCTGATCCGCCATGCCACCGGGGCGGCGGGCCTGACGCTGGAGATGAAGACGCAGTTCATGCGCCCGCTCACCCTCGGGCCGGCCACCTGCGAGGGCCGGTTCCTGCGCCGCGGACGCTCGGTCGGGTTCATGGAGGCGAGGGTCAGTGACGGCAGCGACCGGTTGATTGCCCACGCCACCGCCACGTGGAAACTCGCCGGGGTCAGAACGGACGGTCGCCCTTGATGGTCACCCGGTATCCCGAGCGCACCTGTGGGTAGTAGTCCCAGATCGCGAGGTGCTGGACGCAGCGGTTGTCCCAGAAGGCGATGCTGTCCGGGCGCCACTTGAACCTGACCTGGTAGTCGGGCTTCTCGCAGTGGTTGTAGAGGAAGTCCAGAACGGCGCTGCTTTCCTCGCTTGGCAGCTCGTTGATCCGGGTGGTGAAGGTACGATTGACGTAGAGCGCTTTCTGTCCCGTCACCGGGTGGGTGCGGACCACCGGGTGCACGGCCTGGGGATAGACCCGGCCAGCGTCGTCGTACTGCTCGGAGTTGTAGCGACCGCGATAGACCTGCTCGCCCGAATGGGTGGCGGTCAGACCGTCGAGATAGGCCCGCATGCGGTCGGACAGCCCGTCCCAGGCGGCGTACATGCTGGAGAACAGCGTGTCGCCACCGGCGTCAGGTACCGTCCACAGGTGCAGGATGCTGCCCATCGGCGGTTCCGTGTCGCACGAGACGTCCGAGTGCCACCGCTCGCCGGCGACCCGCTTGGAATCCTTGTCGGCGTGCACGATCAGGATCTCGGGATGGCCGTCCGGCGGCGGAGACCCTGGATGAATGTGCAAATCCCCGAACCGGCGCCCGAAGTCCTTGTGCTGATCGACGGAGAGCGGCTGGTCGCGGAAGAAGATCACCTGGTGCTCCATCAGCGCGTCGTGCACCTCCTGGAACTCGCGGTTTCCCATCGGCTGCGAGAGATCGATCCCGGAAATTTCCGCGCCGATGCGCGCGGTCAGAGGTTTCACCGTGATGGTCTCGAAGCTCATGGTTCACTCTCCCGTAACGTCCCTTCGGGCCCGATGCCGCGGTGTGCGCACCGGTGCCTCGACCTGGTATCGACTTTCCATATGGGGCGAGGGCCGTGATCCAGTCAACGGTTTCTGCCGCGGCAGCGCCCGTGCGAACTCCATGCCTCCCTCCCTACACGGTGCGGTCAGCCGTTCGCCGCACGCACATAGCGCACCATGTGGTGCGGGGAGAGCCGGAACTCGCCCGGCGGTGAGCATCCGAGCGACAAGAAAAGCCCCCGCTTCCGTCGCCTCCGGTCGCCCGGCGGAGGAAGGATGAGTGCGGCCCCCGCGGAATGCCGGCTCGGACCGGTTCCGGGGTGCCGGGCGGAACGGGGTCGGGCGTGACCCGGGAGAGTGCGGGCTGTGTCGGTGATGTGGTACCGGGCCGGCACCTGCCGGACCGAAGCTGCCGGCGAATGCCCCGGCGCTGTCGCTGATCAGGGTGAGGCGCGCCGACGCAACCGCACCCGAAGACCCGCCGGCATCATGGTGAACGCGAGATGCTCACGGACTTCCGGACCGGTCTCGACCGCCTCGAGGTCGAAGTTCCGGCATAGCATGGCAAGGACCGCGCGGATCTCGAGCAGCGCGAGCGAACGGCCGGGACAGAGGCGCGGACCGCCGCCAAACGGCGAGAAGGCACGGCGGTCATGTGCACGCCCGTCGCGGGATTCGAGCCAGCGATCGGGGTCGAAACAACGGCCTTCGGCGAAGTTCGCGTCCTGCAGCGCGACATGGCGCATCAGCAACATGATGACGGTGCCCTTCGGGATCGCGCAGCCGAGCAGCTCGGTGTCGTCAAGCGGCTCGGCGGTGTGCAGGGGAGCCACGGGCTTCAGGCGCATCACCTCGTTGCAGAACGCGTCGACAAACGGCAACCGGTTTGCCTGCTCGACGTTCCCGAGCGCTTCGCCCGGCGCGATGAGTGCGTCGACCTCGGCCCGGGCGCGTTCGAACAACTCCGGGTAACGGGTGAAGTAATCGATCGCCCACGCGATGGTGTTCGCGGTGGTGTCCTCGCCGGCAAGCAGCAGGGTTCCGGCATTGGCAAAGATCTCTGCGTCGGACACGCCCGACCCCTCGTCGCGGGCGGCAGCAAGCATGGCTTCGAGGAAGTCCTCGGGTTCACTGTCGGGGGCCGCTGCCTGGCGCTCGCGCGCCGAGCGGATCATTTCCTCGACTTCGCTCTCCACGGCGGCGAGTGCCCGCTCGAGCGCCCGGTCCGAGGGAAGCCTGAACAGCCGCCAGTAGGGGAACGGCGCGTTGACGCGCCGGTGAAGGACGGGAAACACCTTGTCGAGATGCCGCTGGATCGTCGGGCCATCCGTCTCCAGCGTGTTGGCGTCGACCCTGAACGCCAGCTGGGTGGTGACGTCGACGGTGAAGAACATGAGATCCCGGCACAGGTCCACCGGCTCGCCGAGATCCGCCGCCTGCTCCCAGCGCCGCTGCAGGCGGGGGGCCGGTGTGGGGGGGTTCGGGAAAAACCGCGTCAACTTGGCGGGGCCGAGGCACCCGGGCGCCCGGGGCCGCGGCGGGGGGGCTGCCGTTGTGGCGAGCTTCGGAAAGAACGCCGTCAACTTGGCGCGTCCGAGCGCCGCGGTGACCAGTCGGCGCTGGCGTCGCCAGTCCTCGCCTTCGGAGGCGAACACGCCCTTCAGCCCCA
>MPMT01000090.1 GCA_002238645.1 Alphaproteobacteria bacterium bin52
CCCGGCATCACCATCTCGGTGCCCTCGGGAAGCACAACCGACCCCGTCACGTCCGTGGTCCGGAAGTAGAACTGCGGGCGGTAGTTCGAGAAGAACGGCGTATGCCGCCCACCCTCGTCCTTGGTCAGCACATACGCCTCGCACGAGAACCGCGTGTGTGGACGGATCGAGCCCGGTGCCGCAATCACCTGGCCGCGCTCCACGTCCGTGCGACCGATACCGCGAAGAAGCAGACCCACGTTGTCGCCCGCCTCGCCCTGGTCCAGAAGCTTGCGGAACATCTCAACACCCGTGCACACCGACTTCGAGGTCTCCCGGATCCCCACGATCTCCACCGGATCGCTCACCTTGATCACTCCGGTCTCCACGCGACCCGTCACCACCGTCCCGCGGCCCGAAATCGAGAACACGTCCTCGATCGGCATCAGGAAGGGCTGGTCCTTCGGACGGTCCGGCTGCGGAATGTACTCGTCAACCGACAACATCAGCTCAAGCACACTGCTGCGCCCCGTCGCCTCGTCACCGTCCTCGAGCGCCGCAAGCGCCGACCCCTTCACGACCGGAATGTCGTCGCCAGGAAAGTCGTAGGACGACAGAAGCTCGCGGATCTCGAGTTCCACAAGCTCGAGAATCTCCTCGTCGTCAACCTGGTCAACCTTGTTCATGTACACAACAAGCGCCGGTACACCCACCTGGCGCGCCAGAAGAATGTGCTCGCGCGTCTGCGGCATCGGACCGTCGGCCGCCGACACGACCAGGATCGCCCCGTCCATCTGCGCCGCACCCGTGATCATGTTCTTCACGTAGTCCGCATGACCCGGACAGTCCACATGCGCATAGTGACGCGCAGCCGTCTCGTACTCGACGTGCGCCGTCGAAATCGTGATCCCGCGAGCCTTCTCCTCAGGCGCTCGGTCGATCTGGTCATACGCCGTGAACTCGGCTCCGCCAACCTCCGCCAGAACCTTCGTGATCGCCGCCGTCAGGGTCGTCTTGCCATGATCAACATGGCCAATCGTCCCGATGTTGCAGTGCGGCTTGTTTCGCTCGAACTTCGCCTTCGCCATCGCCTTGACTCTCCGTACTCACATCATGGCGTGCCCGCGGGACACGCCGTTACGCCATCTTTGCCGTCACCTCGTCGGCCACCGCCTGGGGCACCTGCTCGTAATGATCGAAGTGCATGGTGTACTGCGCGCGGCCCTGGCTCATCGAGCGCAACGTGTTGACGTATCCGAACATGTTGGCAAGCGGCACCCTGGCGGTGATCACCCGTGCGTTACCGCGCTGGTCCATCTCGGAGATCTGGCCCCGCCGGCTGTTCAGGTCACCGATGATGTCACCCATGTAGTCCTCGGGAGTGACCACCTCGACCCGCATGACCGGCTCGAGCAACTTCGGGCGGGCGCGGGCAATCCCGTCCCGGAAGGCAGCCCTGGCCGCGATCTCGAACGCCATCACGCTCGAGTCGACATCGTGGCTGGCGCCGTCGACCAGCACGGCGCGGAAGTCGATCACCGGGAACCCGGCGACAATTCCGCTCTCGCGGGCCTCGGCCAGCCCCTTCTCCACTCCCGGGACGTACTCGCGGGGAACCGCGCCGCCGACCACCCGGCTCTCGAACTCGAAACCCGAGCCCGCCTCGCCGGGCTCGAACACGATCTTGACCCGTGCAAACTGACCGGAACCACCGGTCTGTTTCTTGTGGGTGTAGTTGACCTCGGCCGTTCGCGCGATGGTCTCGCGGTACGCAACCTGGGGCGCGCCGACATTGGCATCGACCCTGAACTCGCGCCGCATCCGATCGACGATGATGTCGAGGTGCAGTTCCCCCATGCCCTTGATGATGGTCTGGCCGCTCTCGGCGTCGGTCGCGACCCTGAACGACGGGTCCTCGGCCGCCAGCCGGGACAGCGCCGTGCCCATCTTCTCCTGGTCGCCCTTGGTCCTGGGCTCGACCGCGACCTCGATGACCGGGGTCGGAAACTCCATGCGCTCCAGCACTACCTGCCTCGAGGGGTCGGACAGGGTGTCGCCGGTGGTGGTGTTCTTGAGCCCGGCCAGCGCCACGATGTCGCCGGCCCGCGCCTGCTTGATGTCCTCGCGGCTATTGGCATGCATCAGCAGCATGCGCCCCACCCGTTCGCGGCGCCCCTTGACCGTGTTCATGACCGATTGGCCGGTCTCGATGGTGCCGGAATAGATCCGCACGAAGGTGAGCGAGCCGACGTAGGCATCGTTCATGATCTTGAAGGCAAGTCCGGCGAAGGGCGCCTCGTCCTCGGCGCGGCGGGTGACCTCGTCGTTGCCGCCGGGAACGGTGCCGGCCACGTCCTCGACATCGAGCGGCGAAGGCAGGTAGCGGGTGACCGCGTCGAGCAGCGGCTGCACCCCCTTGTTCTTGAAGGCAGACCCGCACAGAACCGGCACGAAGGCACCGCCGATCGTGCCGGCGCGAATACACGCGTGCAGCACCTCCTCGCCGGGCTCCTCGCCCTCGAGATACGCCTCGAGGGCCTCCTCGTTCTGCTCCACCGCCGCTTCGACGAGGCGTGAGCGGTAGGTCTCGGCCTGGTCGAGCAGCTCGGCCGGAATATCCCCCACTTCGAACCTGGCGCCGAGGGATTCGTCGCGCCAGCGGATCGCCTTCATGGCAACGAGGTCAACGACCCCCACGAACTCCGCTTCCGTTCCGATCGGCAGCTGGGTGGCCAGCGGCACCGCGCCGAGCCGCTCGCCGAACATGTCGATGCAACGAAAGTAGTCGGCGCCGGTCCGGTCCATCTTGTTTACGAAACAGATGCGCGGCACCCGGTACTTGTCTGCCTGGCGCCACACGGTCTCCGACTGCGGCTCGACACCGGCCACCGAGTCGAAAACGGCAACGGCGCCGTCGAGGACCCGCAGCGCCCGCTCGACCTCGATCGTGAAGTCGACGTGGCCCGGAGTGTCGATGATGTTGATGCGGTAGTCATTCCAGCTGCAGGTGGTTGCAGCCGAGGTGATGGTAATGCCGCGTTCCTGTTCCTGCTCCATCCAGTCCATGGTGGCGTTGCCGTCATGGACCTCGCCGATCTTGTAGGAACGGCCGGTGTAGTAGAGAACCCGCTCGGTCGTGGTGGTCTTGCCGGCGTCGATGTGTGCCATGATGCCGATGTTGCGATATCGCTCGAGGGTAACGTCCCTGCCCATGACTGACTCCTGCTCCACCGGTTACCAGCGGTAATGGGAAAAGGCCTTGTTGGCCTCCGCCATCCGGTGGGTGTCCTCGCGTTTCTTGACCGCAGCACCGCGATTGTTGGCAGCATCGAGCAGTTCACCCGACAACCGGTCGATCATCGTGTGCTCCGAACGCTTGCGCGCCGAGTCTATGGTCCAGCGGATCGCCAGCGCCTGGGCGCGTTCCGGTCTGACCTCGACCGGAACCTGGTAAGTGGCTCCGCCGACGCGGCGCGAGCGCACCTCGACCAGCGGACGCACGTTGTTGAGCGCGTCGTGGAACACCGCCACCGGAAGCTGCCCGGTCCGGGTCTCGATCCGGTCGAAGGCTCCGTAGACGATGCGCTCGGCCACCGAGCGCTTTCCCGCGTGCATCAGGCAGCTCATGAACTTGCTCACCACCTCGTCGCGGAACTTGGCATCGGGCTGGACTTCCCGGCGCTCGGCCCTGTGGCGTCTCGACATCAGCGCTCTCCAGATCGCTATTTCGGCCGCTTGGCGCCGTACTTGGACCGGCGCTGACGACGATCGCGCACCCCCTGGGTGTCGAGGGTGCCGCGAATGATGTGGTAGCGCACGCCGGGCAGGTCCTTGACCCGGCCGCCACGGATCATCACCACCGAATGTTCCTGCAGGTTGTGCCCCTCGCCCGGGATGTAGCTCGTCACCTCGAAGCCGTTGGTCAGCCGGACCCTCGCAACCTTGCGCAGGGCGGAATTCGGTTTCTTGGGCGTGGTGGTGTAGACGCGGGTGCAGACCCCGCGCTTCTGCGGGCACGCTTCCAGGGCCGGGACCTTGTTGCGTGCAAACGTCTTCTTCCGGCCATGCCGGATGAGCTGGTTGATCGTTGGCATCGGGACAATCCCTCTAGTCCGCATGAACACGCAAGACCCGCCACCATGCCCGCCTTTTCGGGCCCGGCCCGGGTATCTTGCATCGGCGTCCCCGACCGAGGGACAATGCCGCTACTCTGTCTCTGGCACCGCGTCTACCGCGCCGGGAGCCCTGATCGGCTCCGTCGCAAGTACCGCCGGCTCCTGTCGAAGTCGGCGGATACTATGGAGTTGCCCGACGGCGGTCAACCCGCAAGTGTGCGCCCGTTTCCGGGCGCCGGGCCGGCCCGCTATTCCGCGGGCTCGAACTCCGGTGCCTCCTCCATCTCGACCGGTTCGATAAGCGTCGGGGCGACAGCCTCGAGGCGGTCGCGGTCGCGGTCGGCCGCAAGCCGGCGCAACCGGTTCATGACACTTCCGGTTCCGGCCGGGATCAGCCGGCCGACAATCACGTTCTCCTTCAACCCGTTCAACCTGTCGATCCGGCCGGACACCGCTGCCTCGGTGAGCACCCGTGTGGTCTCCTGAAAGGATGCCGCCGAGACGAAGGACTCGGTCTGCAGCGAGGCCTTGGTGATGCCCTGGAGCACCGGTTTGGCCTCGGCCGGGCGCAGGTCCGCCTCGACCGCCTGGCGGTTGGCGGTCTCGAAGGCGTCCCGGTCCACGATCTCGCCGACGAGCAGCGTGGTTCCGCCACCGTCCATGATCTCCACCTTCTGCAGCATCTGGCGGACGATCACCTCGATGTGCTTGTCGTTGATCTTCACGCCCTGCAGCCGGTAGACCTCCTGGATCTCGTTGATCAGATAGCGTGCGAGTTCCTCGACACCGAGAATGTTCAGAATGTCGTGGGGAACCGGGTTGCCGTCGAGCAGCTGGTCCCCGACCCGCACGTAGTCTCCCTCCTGCACCGCCAGATGCTTGCCCTTGGGAACCAGGTAGTCGGTCCTGGTGTCCGCCTCCCCGTCGTCGCGGCGAGTGGTGACGACGATCTGGCGCTTGGTCTTGTAGTCGCGGCCGAACTCGACCCAGCCCTCGGTCTGGCTGATCACCGCCGAGTCCTTGGGCTTGCGGGCCTCGAACAGCTCGGCGACCCGCGGCAGTCCGCCGGTGATGTCGCGCGTCTTCGACGACTCGCGCGGGATGCGCGCCAGCACGTCACCGGCCTGCACTTTCGAGCCGTTGCCAACCGACAGCACCGCGCCGACCGAAAGGAAATACCGGGCCTCGAGACCGTTGGCGAGCGTGACCACCTCGCCGGCATCGTCGCGCAGCGTGATCCTCGGACGAAGGTCGGCGGACCGCGCCTGCTGCTTCCAGTCGGATACCTCGCGGAACGTGATCCCCGTCTCCTCGTCGACACGTTCCTGCATCGACACGTTCTCGACCAGGTCGACGTAGTTCGCGGTCCCCTCGCGCTCGGTGATGATCGGGATGGTGAAGGGGTCCCATTCGGCAAGCCGGTCGCCCTGGCTGAGCCTCGGCAGTTCGCCTTCTCCCGCCTCGCCGCGGGCGACCGCGGGGTCGACCTCGAACAGAAGCCGCGCACCGTAGGGGATGCGGTGACGGGCCCGCTCGCGGCCGTGCTCGTCGCGCAGCAGCAGTTCGGTGTTGCGGCCCATGACCACGTGGACACCCTCGGAGTTGAGGACCAGGTTCCGGTTCACCACCTCGACCGTGGCATCGCAGGAGGCCTCGAGACTCGACTGCTCCGCGCCGCGCTGCGCGGCCCCGCCGATATGGAAGGTCCGCATTGTCAGCTGGGTTCCGGGCTCGCCGATCGACTGGGCGGCAATCACGCCGACCGCCTCGCCGATATTGACCCTGGTACCACGGGCGAGGTCACGGCCGTAGCAGCTGGCGCACACGCCGACCTTGGTCTTGCAGGTAAGCACCGAGCGGATCAGCAGCGAGCTGATGCCCGCCTGGTCGAGCACGTCCACCGCTGCCTCGTCGATGATCTCGCCGGCATCGACCAGCACCTTGTCGGTGAGCGGATGGCGGACATCGCGCGCAGTGGTGCGCCCGAGGATCCGCTCGGAGAGTTCCTCGATGACCTCCGCACCCTCGATCACCGCCTCGACGGTCAGGCCCTCGTCGGTCCCGCAATCCTCCTCGGTGATGATGCAGTCCTGGGCCACGTCGACCAGCCGGCGGGTGAGGTACCCGGAGTTCGCGGTCTTGAGCGCGGTATCGGCCAGGCCCTTGCGGGCGCCGTGGGTGGAATTGAAGTACTCGAGGACCGACAGCCCCTCCTTGAAGTTGGAGATGATCGGGGTCTCGATGATCTCTCCCGACGGCTTGGCCATCAGCCCGCGCATGCCCGCGAGCTGCTTGATCTGCGCCGGTGATCCGCGGGCGCCGGAATGCGCCATCATCCACACCGCGTTGACGTCCTCCGTCCCCACCGTGGTCGACATTTCCTCCATCATCCGGTCGGCAACCTGATCGGTGCACCGTGACCAGACGTCGACGACCTTGTTGTACTTCTCGCCCTGGGTGATCAGACCGTCGAGGTACTGCTGCTCGAATTCCTTCACGCTGGCGTTTGCCTCCTCGACCGTCGCGCCCTTGGTCTCCGGCACGATCAGGTCGTCCTTGCCGAAGGAGATACCCGCTGTGCAGGCCTGGCCAAAACCCAGCGCCATGACTCGGTCGGCAAAGATCACCGTCTCCTTCTGGCCGCAGTGCCGGTAGACGGTGTCGATGACGTTGGACACCTCCTTCTTGACCATCAGCCGGTTGACCAGGTCGAACCCGAGCCTGGGGTTGTCGGGCAGGAACTGCGCCAGCTTGAGCCGGCCAGGGGTCGACTCGACCCGGCATGTCACCCGGTTGCCCTCGCCGTCATAGGTCTCGATCCGCGCCTGCACCGGAGCATGCAGGTGAACCTCGCCGGTGCTCAGCGCATGGTCGACCTCGGCCATGTCGCCGAAGGTCATGCCCTCGCCCTTCATCCCCTCGCGCCTGAGCGTCAGGTGGTACAGGCCCAGGATGATGTCCTGCGACGGGACGATGATGGGTTTGCCGTTGGCCGGGCTGAGGATGTTGTTGGTCGACATCATCAGGACCCGGGCCTCGAGCTGGGCCTCGAGCGAGAGCGGCACGTGCACGGCCATCTGGTCGCCGTCGAAGTCGGCGTTGAATGCCGTGCAGACCAGGGGGTGCAGCTGGATCGCCTTGCCCTCGATCAGCACCGGTTCGAAGGCCTGGATGCCGAGACGATGCAGGGTCGGCGCCCGGTTGAGCAGCACCGGGTGTTCCCGGATCACCTCCTCGAGGATGTCCCAGACCTCCGGACGCTCCTTCTCGACCATCTTCTTGGCGGTCTTGATGTTGGTGGCGAGGCCGCGCAGCTCGAGCTTGGAATAGATGAACGGCTTGAACAGCTCGAGTGCCATCTTCTTCGGCAACCCGCACTGGTGCAGTTTCAGCTCTGGACCAACGACGATGACCGACCGGCCCGAGTAGTCGACACGCTTGCCGAGCAGGTTCTGACGGAACCGGCCCTGCTTGCCCTTCAGCATATCCGACAGCGACTTCAGCGCTCGCTTGTTGACGCCCTGGATGACCCGGCCGCGCCGGCCGTTGTCAAACAGCGCGTCGACCGCCTCCTGCAGCATCCGCTTCTCGTTGCGCACGATGATGTCCGGCGCCTTGAGCTCCTGCAGCCGCTTGAGACGGTTGTTCCGGTTGATCACCCGCCTGTACAGGTCGTTCAGGTCGGAGGTGGCGAACCGGCCGCCGTCAAGCGGCACCAGCGGGCGCAGCGCCGGCGGGATGACCGGAACCACGTCGAGCACCATCCACTCCGGCCGGCACCCCGACTCGATGAAGGCCTCGACCAGCTTGAGGCGCTTGACCAGCTGCTTGCGCTTCGCCTCCGACCCGGTCTCCGCGAGCCCGATGCGCAGCTGTTCGCGCTCCCGCTCGAGATCGAGGCCCTGCAGCATCTCCTTCAGGGCCTCGGCACCGATCGATGCGCGGAACGCGTCCTCGCCGTACTCGTCCTGCAGGGACTGGTACTCCTCCTCCGACATCAGCTGGCCGCGCTTCAGGTCGGTGAAGCCCTCGTCGAGAACCACGAAGCTCTCGAAGTAGAGGATGCGCTCGAGGTTCTTGGCCTGCATGTCGAGCAGCAAGCCGATCCGGCTCGGCAACGACTTCAGGAACCAGATATGGGCAACCGGTGCGGCGAGTTCGATGTGACCCATCCGCTCGCGCCTGACCTTGCGCAACGTCACCTCGACACCGCATTTCTCGCAGGTGATCCCGCGGTACTTCATGCGCTTGTACTTGCCGCACAGGCACTCGTAGTCCTTCTCGGGACCGAAGATCCGTGCGCAGAACAGCCCGTCGCGTTCCGGCTTGAAGGTCCGGTAGTTGATGGTTTCCGGCTTCTTGATCTCGCCGTGCGACCACGACCGGATGCGGTCCGGGCTGGCGATCGAGATCCTGATCTGGTCGAACACTTCGGCCGCGGTCGGCTGACTACCGAAAATCCGGGTCATGTCACCGTTCATGGCGCGTCTCCTCCGTTCGTCCGGGGTGCGGATCAATATTGCTGCTGGTCAAGGTCGACATTCAGTCCGAGCGACTTCAGTTCCTTGACCAGGACGTTGAACGACTCCGGGATGCCAGCGTCGAAATTGTCGTCGCCGCGCACGATTGCCTCGTAGACCTTGGTCCGGCCCGACACGTCGTCGGACTTGACGGTCAGCATCTCCTGCAGCGTGTAGGCCGCGCCATATGCCTCGAGCGCCCAGACCTCCATTTCGCCGAACCTCTGGCCACCGAACTGCGCCTTGCCACCGAGCGGCTGCTGGGTGACCAGGCTGTACGGGCCGATCGAGCGGGCATGGATCTTGTCATCGACCAGGTGGTGCAGCTTGAGCATGTAGATGTAGCCGACCGTCACCTTGCGCTCGAACGGCTCGCCGGTCCTGCCGTCGATCAGCGTGACCTGGCCGGAGGTGTCGAGACCGGCGCGATCCAGCATCTCCTCGACATCCTGCTGGCGCGCACCGTCGAAGACCGGAGTGTCCATCGGCACGCCGTCGGCCAGCGAATGCGAGACCGCCTTGACCTGCTCATCGTCGAGTGGAGCGATCCGGCTGTCGTACTGCTCCTCGCCATAGATCGAGCGCAGGGTGTCGCGCAACGGCGTGGCGTCGGTACCGACACTCTCGAGCATGCGCGAGATCTGGCGGCCGAGGCCGTGCGAGGCCCAGCCGAGGTGGGTCTCGAGGATCTGGCCGACATTCATGCGCGACGGCACGCCAAGCGGGTTCAGGACCACGTCGACCGGGGTTCCGTCCTCGAGATAGGGCATGTCCTCGATCGGCGCTATCTTGGAGATGACCCCCTTGTTGCCATGGCGCCCGGCCATCTTGTCGCCCGGCTGCAGCTTGCGCTTTACCGCCACGAACACCTTGACCATCTTCATCACGCCAGGCGCCAGGTCATCGCCGCGGGTCGCCTTCTCCTTCTTGTTCTCGTAGCGCGCCTCGAGCTGTTCGAGCAGTGCCGCGTGCTGGTCCTTGACCGCCTCGAGGTAGGTCATGACCTGCTCGTCGGCGACCACGATGCGATCCCAGTGCCCCGGGGCGCAGGCCTGCAGCATCGGATCGGTAACCGGGCCCGGCCCCTCGAAACCCTCGGGGCCCGAGACCGCCTCGCAGCCCAGCAGGATGCCGCGCACCCGCGCGCGGTAGCCCTGCTGCAGGATCATGCGCTCGTCCTGGTAATCCTTGCTCAGCTGCTGGATCTCGGCTTCGACCAGCAGGTTCGCCCGGTCATCGAGGTCGATGCCGCGGCGCGAGAACACCCTGACCTCGACCACCGTCCCGGAAACCCCGGGCGGAACCCTGAGCGAGGTATCGCGGATATCGGACGCCTTCTCGCCGAAGATGGCGCGGAGCAGCTTCTCCTCGGGCGTCATCGGTGATTCACCCTTCGGTGTCACCTTGCCCACAAGGATGTCACCCGGATTGACCTCGACACCGACGGCGATGATGCCGCTTCCCTCGAGATCCTTGAGTTGCTCCTGGCTCACGTTCGGGATGTCGTGCGTGATCTCCTCCTGCCCCAGCTTGGTGTCCCGGGCCACGACTTCGAACTCCTCGATATGGATCGAGGTGAACACGTCATCGCGCACGATGCGTTCCGAGATCAGGATTGAGTCCTCGAAATTGTATCCCTGCCACGGCATGAACGCGACCAGCACGTTGCGCCCGAGCGCCAGTTCCCCGTGGTCGGTGGACGGTCCGTCGGCAATGATGTCGCCGGCGACAACCTGTTCGCCGACCGAAACCAGGGGCCGCTGGTTGACGCAGGTGTTCTGGTTCGAGCGCTGGAACTTGAGCATCCGGTAGATGTCGACGTTGGAATGCGCGGTATCGCGGTCGTCGGTTGCCTGGACCACGATCCGCTGGGCATCGATCTGCACCACGGTGCCGGAACGGCGCGCGACGATCGCGACACCGGAGTCGCGGGCAACGGTGCCCTCCATGCCGGTCCCGACATAGGGTGCCTCCGCGCGGACCAGGGGCACGGCCTGGCGCTGCATGTTCGATCCCATCAGCGCACGGTTGGCGTCGTCGTTTTCGAGGAAGGGAATGAGAGCGGCCGCGACCGAGACCAGCTGCTTGGGCGAGACGTCGATGAGATCGATGTCCTCGCGCCTGACCAGCCCGATGTCGCCGCGCCGGCGCGCGGGGACCAGGTCCTCGACGAAACGTCCGTCCTCGTCGAGCTCGGCGTTGGCCTCGGCGATGGTGTAGCGCACCTCGTCGGTGGCCGACAGGTACTGCACCTCGTCGGTCACCACCCCGTTGGACACCGAGCGGTAGGGTGTTTCGATGAACCCGTACTTGTTGATGCGCGCGTAGGTGGCCAGCGAGTTGATCAGTCCGATGTTGGGCCCCTCGGGCGTCTCCACCGGGCAGATGCGGCCGTAGTGGGTCGGGTGCACGTCCCTGACCTCGAATCCCGCGCGCTCACGGGTCAGCCCGCCCGGTCCCAGCGCCGAGAGCCGGCGCTTGTGGGTGATCTCGGACAGCGGGTTGGTCTGGTCCATGAACTGCGACAGCTGCGAGGAACCGAAGAACTCGCGCACCGCGGCGGCCGCCGGCTTGGCGTTGATGAGATCCTGCGGCATCACCGTGGCGACCTCGACTGAACTCATCCGCTCGCGGATCGCCCGCTCCATGCGCAGCAGGCCGATGCGGTACTGGTTCTCCATCAGTTCGCCGACCGAACGGACCCGCCGGTTGCCGAGGTGGTCGATGTCGTCGATCTCGCCCCGGCCGTCCTTCAGGTCCATCAGCACCTTCAGGATGCCGATGATGTCGTCCTTTTCCAGCGTCCGCATCGTGTCCGGCGTCTCGCGGCCGAGCCTGGCATTCATCTTCACCCGGCCGACGGCGGAGAGGTCGTACCGGTCGCTGTCGAAGAACAGTCCCTTGAACAGCGCCTCCGCGCTCTCCAGGGTTGGCGGCTCACCCGGCCGCATGACCCGGTAGATGTCGGCCAGTGCCTGTTCCCGGGTCCGGTTCTGGTCCACCGCCAGGGTATTGCGGATGTAGGCGCCCACATTGATGTGGTCGATGTCCAGCAGCTCCAGATCGTTGACCCCGTTCTCGGCGAGGTCATCGAGCAGCTTCTGGGTCACCTCCGCCCCGGCATCGGCGATCACGATCCCCGTCTCCTCGTCGACGATGTCGCCGGCGACGTACTGGCCGATCATGTCCTCGGCGCCTTCGTGCACCTCGAGGTCGTGCTCGGAGGTCAGACGGTTGACCTGGCGCCGGGTAATGATCGAGCCCGCCTCGACCATGACCTCGCCGGTGGAGGTGTCGACGAGGTCGTGGCGCAGCGTCTGCTTCTGCTGGCGGCGCGCCACCGCCAGGTCGAAGGGCCGGCGCCAGCGGTCGGTCCCGGTCGGTGCGCCGTCCGTCGCGCCGCTGCGCCGGTAATCCACGGTGCGGTAGAACGTCCGCAGGATCTCCTCTTCCGACAGGCCGGAGATCCGCAGACGCGAGGGCTCCTCGCCGCTGCGTTCGCAGTCGCGCAGGTACGCCTCGGACCGCTCGTTCAGCAGTCCGAGCAACAGGGTGGTCGCCGGCAGCTTGCGGCGGCGGTCGATCCGAACGTAGACGATGTCCTTGGCGTCGAACTCGAAGTCGAGCCACGATCCGCGGTACGGGATGACCCGGGCCGCAAACAGGAACTTGCCCGAAGAGTGGGTCTTTCCCTTGTCATGGTCGAAAAACACGCCGGGCGAGCGGTGCATCTGCGAGACGATGACGCGTTCGGTGCCGTTGATCACGAAGGTGCCGTTGCGGGTCATGAGCGGTATGTCGCCCATGTAGACGCTCTGTTCCTTGGTCTCGCGCAGCTGGCGGGTTCCGGTATCCTCATCGAGGTCGTACAATACCAGGCGCAGCGTGACCCGCAGCGGCGCGGCGTAGGTGATGCCGCGACGCTGGCATTCCTCCACGTCATATTGTGCCTCCTGCAGTTCGTAGCGCACGAACTGCAGTTCCGAACTGCCCGAGAAGTCCGTGATCGGGAACACCGACCTGAACACCTCCTGCAATCCGACATCGTCCGCGCGCCGGTCAGGTCCGACGTCCATCTGCAGGAACTGGTCGTAGGAACTCTTCTGGACCTCGATCAGGTTCGGCATGGGCGTTGCTTCACGCAACCGGCCGAAAGTCTTGCGGATGCGGGTACGCGGGTTGAAGGACGCTGCAGCTGTCATCGCCATCGTGTAACCCCGGGACTGGATTGTGGGCATGCGGACACGGGAAGGAACGGTCCGGGCGCGAGACGCGCCCGGACCGTGCGGGACTACTTCAGTTCCACCGTCGCGCCGGCCTCCTCGAGCTTCTGCTTGATCTCGTCGGCCTCATCCTTGGTGACGGCCTCCTTGATCACCTTCGGTGCGCTTTCCACCAGTTCCTTTGCCTCCTTCAGGCCCAGGCTGGTAAGCGCGCGCACTTCCTTGATCACATTGATCTTCTTCTCGCCGAATGACGCCAGCACGACGTCGAACTCGGTCTTCTCCTCGACAGCCGGAGCGGCGGTGGCCTCGGCCTGAACCGCCATGGCCACCGGCGCGGCGGCTGCCGCCGACACGCCCCATTTCTCCTCGAGCATCTTCGCGAGCTCGGCGGCCTCGAGCACGGTCAGGCTCGAGAGATTTTCAGCAATCTTGGCCAGATCAGCCATCTTTCACTTCTCCTCGTCTGGTAAGTCCGGTGCGGGCACCGCGAAGGTGGCAACGAACGACATCACTCCTGCCGACCGCGAGCCGCAAACACCCGGGCCATCTTGGCTCCCGGTGCGGCGACGACGCGCGCCAGCTGTTCCGCCGGAGCCGGAAGCACGCCCACCAGCCTGGAGAGCGGTGCCTGCAGCAGTCCGATCAGCGTGGCACGCAACTGGTCGATCGAAGGAAGCTCGGACAGTGTCTTCACTTCCTCCGGCGACAGCACGGTGTTCCCGATGGCGCCCGCAACAATGCTGAACTTGTTGTTCCTGTTGGCGAACTCCACGGCGGCTTTCGCTGTTGCCACCGGGTCCGGCGATGTCGCGATCGCGACCGGTCCGGTGAAGACAGACGAGAGCCCCTCGTACTGCGTGCCCTGCAGAGCGATGCGAGCGAGCCGGTTCTTGGTGACCTTGTACCGGGTTCCCGCCTCACGCATGGTCGCCCGGAGTTCCTGGACCTCCGGAACGGTCATGCCGACCTGCCTGGTGACCACGACGACCGCGGTATCCCGGAAGGTCTGCTGAAGCGTCCCGACCAGTTCAACCTTTTCGGTTCGGTTCACTGATCATCTCCACGTCGGCGACCGGCGGGTGACCCGCCGGCCGGTCTGCACTGGTGCGGCCCGCAGGTTGCGGACAGCACTGGTTCGCCTGTCCCGGAGAGTCAGACGGGAGGCCGGCCGGCGGCCGGCATACGCCTGTTCCCCTGTCTGTACGGGCCGTCCTCGCGGACATTCAGGCCTTGCGGCACCCGTAGTCTCGGACAGGTCGGAGCCGGCACGGCCGGCTCCTTCCGGCAGCCCGCGGCGCGGCCTGCCGAATTCCCTCACCCTATGCGGTTTCGACCTCCGGCAGCGCGGACGGTTCGACCCGTACGCCGGGTCCGTGGGTCGAACTGACCGCCACACGCCTGATATATGTTCCCTTCGCACCGGAAGGCTTGGCGCGCCTGATCGCGTCGACGAACGCGGTCGCGTTGTCGAGCAGTTGCTCGGCGCTGAAGCTTGCCTTGCCGATGCCGCCATGCACGATCCCGGCCTTCTCGACCCGGAAGTTGACCTGGCCGGCCTTGGCGGCCCGCACCGCGTCGGCGACGTCGCGGGTGACGGTGCCAAGCTTCGGGTTCGGCATCAGCCCCCGAGGACCGAGGATGCGGCCGAGCCGGC
Organism: Alphaproteobacteria bacterium bin52; assembly: GCA_002238645.1. GTDB lineage: Bacteria > Pseudomonadota > Alphaproteobacteria > Thalassobaculales > Thalassobaculaceae > Bin52. Next base: position 14,495 of record MPMT01000090.1, read on the forward strand.
CGACCACCGCCATCATGTCCGGCGTCGCGATCACCCGGTCGAAGTCGAGCCGCCCGTCCTGGATTTCCTGCATCAAGTCCTCGGCCCCGACCACCTCGGCCCCGGCCTCGCTTGCCTCCTCCGCCTTGTCGTCACGGGCGAACACCGCTACCCGCACCGTCTTTCCGGTTCCGTGCGGCAACGCGACGACGCCGCGGACCAGCTGGTCGGCGTGACGCGGATCCACTCCGAGATTCATCGAGATCTCGATGGTCTGGTCGAAGGCCCCTCCCGTTGACCGTTCCTTCACCATCCCCAGCGCGTCCGCCAGCGGATAGGTGGTTTCGCGGTCGATGCCCTCGTACTTCGCCTTGAGTTTCCTGCCTCGCTTTGCCATCTGCCCTATCCCTCGACCTTGATGCCCATGGACCGGGCCGACCCGGCGATCATCTGTGCGCCCCCGTCCAGGTCGATCGCGTTCAGGTCCTCCATCTTGACCTCGGCGATCTCGCGCGCCTGCGCCATGGTGATCGAGCCCACCGTCTCGCGTCCGGCGATCGACGCGCCCTTCTCCAGTCCCGCCGCCTTGCGGATCAGGTAGCTTGCCGGCGGTGTCTTGGTGATGAACGAGAAGGTCCGGTCGCCGTAGGCCGTGATCACCACGGGGATCGGCATGCCCTGCTCGAGGTTCTGCGTCGTGGCATTGAATGCCTTGCAGAACTCCATGATGTTCAGTCCGCGCTGGCCGAGTGCCGGACCCACCGGCGGTGACGGGTTCGCCTGCCCGGCCGGTATCTGCAGCTTGATGTAGCCTGCGATTTTCTTGGCCATGTTCCTGTTACCTCACACGGCATGTTCGGTGACGCGCACGGGCACGTCACATCTTCTCGACCTGGCCGTACTCCAGGTCCACCGGTGTCGACCGTCCGAAGATCGACACCGCCACCTTGAGCCGGGCGCGTTCCTCGTCCACGTCCTCGACAAAGCCGTTGAACGAGGAGAACGGCCCGTCGGCAACCCGCACCTGCTCGCCGATCTCGAAGGTGACCCTGGGCCGCGGCCGCTCGACACCCTCGGCGACCTGGCGCTTGATGCGCGCGGCATCCGACTCGCTCAGCGGCGTGGGCCGTCCGCTGCTGCCGAGGAAACCGGTCACCTTCGGCTGGGTCTGTACCAGGTGCTGGCTCTGCGGGGTCATCTCCATCTTCACGAGCACGTAGCCCGGGAAAAACTTGCGTTCCGTGCTGCGCCTCGCACCGCGGCGCATCTCGATCACCTCTTCGGTCGGCACCAGGACTTCCTCGATCAGGTCGTCCATCTCCTGGGCACGCGCCTGCTCGCTCAGGGTCTGGGCAACCCGTTTCTCGAACCCGGAATAGACATGCACGACGTACCAGCGGCTGGCCACGTTCCTCAGCCTCCCAGTCCCAGGATGGACTGCACGCCCCACGACAGCAGCAGGTCGACCAGGAAGAAGAAGACGGCCGCGATCAGCACCATGATGAAGACCATCAGGGTTCCGGTCGCGGTATCCTTGCGAGTGGACCAGGTAACCCTGGACACCTCCTGGCGAACCTGCCGGACGAACCGGGCCGGTGATGTGCGCGCCATCTCGCCACCCAACCTACATCATGCCGGAATGGCAGGAGTGGCAGGGATCGAACCCGCAACCCCCGGTTTTGGAGACCGGTGCTCTACCAATTGAGCTACACTCCTTCATCCGACCGGCTACTCGATGATCTTGGAGACGACGCCGGCTCCGACGGTGCGTCCGCCCTCGCGAATGGCGAACCGCAGTCCCTCGTCCATTGCGATCGGCGCGATCAGCTGCACCTCCATCGACACGTTGTCT
>MPMT01000091.1 GCA_002238645.1 Alphaproteobacteria bacterium bin52
CGGCGCCCCCCGCGAGCACCGCACCGACAGCCTGTCGGCGGCGTTTTGCAATCTGAGCAAGGACGCGGCCGAGGACATGACCAGGCGCTACCGGGCGCTGTGCGAGCATTACGGCATGGAGGCCACCGGCCGCCGGCACCGGAGACGATCGTCATGCCAAGCTGGCCACCCGGCTCCGCTACGCTCCGCCGGCCATCCAGCTTGGCCGAGAAACCGTCAATGCACTAACACTCGAAGTGGACCAGTCGACGGGGGCAGGTCAGGAGAGGACGGCGATACCCGGCGTACTGAGGGATACAGTGAGGGAATAAATTGGAAGTGATCTTAAATAATCTATATAAAACAAAGACTTAGAAAAATAAAATGGCGGATGGGGTGGGATTCGAACCCACGAGACGCGCAAACGCCTGCTGGTTTTCAAGACCAGTGCCTTCAACCACTCGGCCACCCATCCGGAGCGCCCGCTCCCATTAGGCAATAGAACGGGTTGGTTCAAGAGACTCGTCGGGACCCGGTGGCTGTCAGGGCGCAGTTTGCGCCTGTACGACCACAGCGAACGCCAACAGGACGTCCACAACATCTTGCCGGAAAACCCCTCGGTGCTTACAGTATGTTGTGACACTCGACGGGGTCGGATCAGAATGCTCAGAAAACTCCTCCTGGGGACGCTGATGGCCGGAGGACTGGGAATGTACGCGGCCGAGGCGAGCGAGCCGTTCTCTGCATGGCTCGACGGGGTCCGGTCCGAAGCCCTTGAACGCGGCATACGCGCCGAGACCCTCGAGGTGGCACTCGCCAATCTGGAACCGGTGGCCCGTGTCATCGAACTCGACCGGAACCAGCCGGAATTCAAGCTCACCTTCCGGCAGTACCTCGACCGGGTGGTCAGCGACCGCCGGGCGCGGAAGGGACGTGAGCTTCTCGAACGCCATGCCCCGCTGCTCGGGAAGGTTTCCGAGACCTACGGGGTGCCGCCGCGCCTCATCGTCGCGCTGTGGGGCATCGAGACCGACTTCGGCCGCATCACCGGCGGGTTTCCCGTGATCGCGGCGCTCGCAACCCTCGCCCACGACGGGCGGCGCAGCACCTTTTTTCGCAGGGAACTGATGCTGGCGCTCGAGATCATCGACCAGGGGCACATCGCTGCCGACGACATGATCGGCTCCTGGGCAGGCGCCATGGGCCAGAACCAGTTCATGCCGTCGAGCTTCCATGCCTACGCGGTCGATCATGACGGCGACGGAGAGAAGAACATCTGGGGCTCGCTTCCCGACATCTTCGCGTCCACGGCCAACTACCTGTCGCGCGCCGGCTGGTCCGACGACACGACATGGGGGCGCCCGGTCCGGCTTCCGACCGGGTTTCCCGGCGAACACATCGGGCGAGCGGTGGTCAAGGGACTGGCCGACTGGCAACGCCTCGGGGTTCGCAAGGCGGACGGCACGGACCTCCCGGGCCGCAACCTCCCGGCCTCGGTCATAACCCCGCAGTCGGGCAGCCTGGATCCGGCCTTCGTGGTCTACGAGAACTTCGAGGTGATCCTGAAATGGAACCGATCGGAGTACTTCGCCATTGCCGTCGGAACCCTGGCCGACCGGCTGGGCGGGTAGTGCGGGCATACCGACACACGATGCGACCAGCCACAGTCCTGAAACTGGTCCTGTTGCCGGCGCTTGCCCTGGTACAGTCGGCGTGCCTGCTCGACCCGGACATCGCGCGGCCGGCCCCCCCACCATCGCCGCCGGCACCGGTGGTAGCGGCCACCACCTCCTGGGTTGTTGGTGAATCCTACCAGATCGGCGGGATCTGGTACTATCCGACGGTACCGGACAGCTACAATCGCACCGGAATCGCCAGCCGGCTGGACGTCACCCACGGCGTGACCGCGAACGGCGAACCCCGAGATGCGAACAGCCTCGCCGCAGCTCATCGCATCCTGCCGCTGCCAAGCGTGGTCCGGATCGAAAACCTGGACAACGGCCGGGCCGTCATCGTCCGGGTCAACGACCGGGGTCCGGAGCACCCTGGGCGTCTGATCGCGCTCACGCCGCGCGCCGCATCCGATCTCGGCATGGCCGGGGAGGGGAGTACAGCCCGGGTGAGGGTCCGCCTGCTGCGTGACGAAAGCCGTCACGCCGGACTGGCGGCCCGGTCCGGCCGGATCACCTCCCTGCAGAACACCCGCCCGGCGGCACCGATACCGCAGGCCGCCCCCGTCGGCGCCGTGACGGTCACGCGGGGAAACGGGGCACCGGCCGTGTCGGGCCAGGCGAAGGTCCGGAGCGCGGTGGAACTGGTCGGACGCAGCAGCGGCGTCAACCTTGCCGACCGCCCGATGGCCGAGACCCGTCTCTACGTGGTCGCGACCATCTCGCCCAATCGCAGCCAGGCCGACACGATCGCGGATACGCTGCGCAACATCGATCGCGTCGAACTTACCCGCTCCACGCTCGAGAAATCGGTGAGCTACGAGGTCTGCATCGGTCCCTTGCGCAGTGTCGAGCGGTCCGACACTGTGCTCGCTGAAGTCATCGCCCGTGGCTATCGACGCGCCCGAAGCGTGGTTCGCACCGCCAACGGATGCGAACGGTCATGAGACACCATCCGTGGAGGCTGGAAGTGACAGTCACGAGGATCCTGCGACACTGCGCGCTTCCCGCGCTGATCCTCGCCGCAGTGCTTCTGCGTACCGACGCCGCCGCCTTCGAAACCTCCGCCCGCGAGGCAATCCTGGTCGACTTCGAGACCGGAAGCGTCCTGCTCGAGAAGAACGCCGACGACCCCATGCCGCCGGCATCGATGAGCAAGATCATGACGGTCTACCTCGCCTTCGAGCGACTGAAGGAAGGCCGACTGCGGATGGAGGACGTGATCACGATCAGCAGGAAGGCCCGGCGCATGGGCGGGTCGCGCATGTTCGTGGAGGTGAACTCCCAGGTCTCGGTCGCGGACATCCTGCGCGGCATCATCGTCCAGAGCGGCAACGATGCCGCCGTAGCGCTCGCCGAGGCGCTTGCCGGCAGCGAATCCGAATTCGCCGTCCGCATGGACGAGAAGGCGCGCGAACTCGGCATGTCGTCGAGCACGTTCCGGAATGCGACCGGCTGGCCTGATCCCGAACATCGGACCACGGCGCGGGATCTCGCGCGCCTTGCCGCACGCACGGTTCGTGACTTTCCCGAATTGTACAAGCTCTACACGGAAACGTCGTTTACCTACAACGAGATTGCCCAGCGCAACCGCAACCCGTTGCTCGGCAGGACCAGGGGGGCGGACGGACTGAAGACCGGGTACACAAGGGCCGCGGGCTACGGACTGACCGCGTCGGCCGAACGGGACGGACGGCGGCTTGTCCTGGTGATCAACGGCGTCTCGAGCAGCGCCAGGCGGGCCCGGGAAGCGGAAACCATCCTTGAGTGGGGATTCCGGGAGTTCGACAACTTCACCCTGCTTCGCGCAGGGCAGACAGTCGAACAGGGCGCTGTCTGGCTTGGGGTTGAACCGACAGTACCACTGGTGCTGGAAGAGGATCTGTTCCTGACCCTCAGTCATCGCAACCGTTCGCGACTCACGGTCACGGTCCGCATGGTGGAGCCGGTACCGGCTCCGATCAGTGCCGGTGACCACATCGCAACCCTGCGGGTCGAGGCACCGGGAACGGAGCCTGTTGAACGCCCGCTGCTGGCGGGACGTGATGTCGCCGCGCTTGGCATGGTGCGCCGCGTGGTCACCACACTCGGTTACCTGTTGTGGGGACACAGTGGCTGACCGGAACGCACCCGGTCGCTTCATCACCTTCGAGGGGATCGACGGAGCCGGGAAGTCGACCCAGGGGCGCAGGCTCGCCCGGTGGCTCGAGCAGCACGGCGTCAGCGTATGCCTCACCCGGGAGCCGGGCGGATCGCCGGGAGCCGAACAGATCCGCAACCTGCTTGTCACCGGGCCGGCCGAACGCTGGGACCCCTGGTGCGAAGCCCTGCTACTTTATGCGGCCCGGCGGGACCACTGGATACGGTTGATCGAACCCGCGCTTGCCCGCGGCCAGTGGGTGATTTGTGACCGGTTTGCTGATTCCACCTTTGTCTACCAGGGGTCCGCCGGCGGCATGTGCATGGCCATGCTGCAACGATTGCACGATCTTGCGCTCGGCCCGGTTCGTCCGGACGTAACCGTGCTGCTCGACCTGCCGGTCCCCCGGGGTCTCGAGAGAGTGAGGGACCGCGCCACCGGCGAGGATCGGTTCGAGAACCGGGCTCGTGACTATCTGGACCGGCTCCGAAAGGGGTTTCTGGACCGGGCCCGGGCCGAACCGGACCGCATTGCGGTGATCGACGCGTCCGCTGCGCCTGGCGAGATCGCACATGCCGTGCTGGACGAATTGCGCGCCCGCCTGCCCCGGGACACCGCGTCATGGCCGACGACAGCCCCGTAACACATCCGCGCGAGACCACCGGACTCGTCGGGCACGGGGCGGCGGAGGCTGAACTGCGTGCGGCGTGGGACAGCGGTCGCATGCCGCATGCATGGTTGCTGACGGGTCCGCGCGGCATCGGCAAGGCGACGCTTGCCTACCGACTGGCACGGTTCGCGCTTGCCGGTGTTCCGGCTGCGGAAACGGGCCTGTTCGGCGATGCTCCGGTCGGGCTCGATGTCGATCTTGGGCTCAAGGCGGCGCGACTGGTCCTCGCAGGCACTCACCCCGATCTCCAGGTGATCGAAAGGACGGCCAGTCCCTCGACCGGCAGGCTGCGCGAAACCATCGTGGTCGACGACATCGCCAGACTGGCATCACTGCTGCACCTGACTCCGGCGGGAGGAGGCTGGCGCGTGGTCATCGTCGACAGCGTCGACGAGATGAACACCAACAGCGCCAATGCGCTGCTGAAGCTGCTCGAGGAACCGCCGGCCAACTCGCTGCTCGTGCTGGTCAACCACGCGCCGGGCAGGGTACCGGTGACCATTCGCTCGCGCTGCCGCCGTCTGCAACTCGCGCCCCTCGAGCGTTCCGACCTGGAGGTCCTGCTGCAGCGCCATGACCCCGATCTCGAACCCCAGGCGGCGGCACTTGCCGTTTCACTGGCCGAAGGCAGTGTCGGCAGGGCACTCGCGGTCGCCAGGGGTGACGCGATCGCGGTCCTGCGTGACGCAGCGGGACTTCTCGAGGGTGAACCCGCACTCGACAGGCAGGCTCTCCATGCCGTGACCGAAGGCTGGATCCGGCAGTCCTCGGGCGAGGGAGCAACACCACTCGCCGATCGGCTCGAGCTGGTCCTGTGGTGGGCGGGCAGGGGATTGCGCGCCATGGTCTCGGGCGAGGCGGCCGAGGCGATGCCGGGTGACGGACAGATCTTCGAGCGACTGACTGCGCGCCACGGGCTTGCCGGCCTCGCGGCACGGATCGACAGGGCGGGCCGGCAGGTGCGCGAGGACCTGGCACTGCGGCTCAATCCGAAACAGATCGCGATGACGCTGTTCCTGACGCTGGCCGAATAGTACCACGACGGCAGCCGCGAGCTTGAAGTCGACCCGCCCCCGGGGTAGGTCAGTGGCGCCTGACCGCCGGGAAGGGGCATTCACGATGAGCAGACCGCGTTACTACATCACCACGCCGATCTACTACGTCAACGACCTGCCACACATCGGGCATGCGTACACCACAATCGCGTGCGACGTGATGGCCCGGTTCAAGCGGCTGGACGGGTACGACGTGATGTTCCTGACCGGGACCGACGAGCACGGCCAGAAGGTGGAAACCGCGGCCGGCAACGCCGGCCTGGACCCCCGGACGTTCACCGACCAGGTTTCGCGCAATTTCCGGGACCTGCTTCCGATGCTCGATATCGGCAACGACGACTTCATCCGCACCACCGAGGACCGGCACCGGATCTCGGTGCAGGAGGTGTGGCGACGACTGGTCGCGCGCGGACACATCTATCTTGGAAAGTACGCCGGGTGGTACTCGGTCCGCGACGAGGCCTACTTCGCCGACAGTGAACTGGTCGACGGTCAGGCTCCGACCGGCGCCCCGGTGGAATGGGTCGAGGAGCCCAGTTACTTCTTCGACCTGTCGAAGTGGCAGGAACCGCTGCTGCGGCTCTACGAGGAGAACCCGGACTTCATCGCACCTCGTTCCCGCCGCAACGAAGTGGTCAGCTTCGTCTCGGGCGGCCTGCGCGACCTGTCGGTCTCGCGTACCAGTTTCCGCTGGGGCGTGCCGGTGCCCGACGACGATGACCACATCATGTATGTCTGGCTGGACGCGCTGACGAACTACATCACGGCGACCGGATTCCCTGACACCGGGTGCGAGCGCTACCGGCAATTCTGGCCGGCCGACCTGCACATGGTCGGCAAGGACATCGTCCGGTTCCACGCCGTCTACTGGCCCGCTTTCCTGATGGCGGCCGACCTGCCGGTTCCGAAGCGGGTGTTCGCCCACGGCTGGTGGACCAACGAGGGCCAGAAGATCTCGAAGTCGCTGGGTAACGTCATCGATCCTCTCGATCTGGTGGAGACCTACGGTCTCGACCAGATGCGCTACTTCCTGATGCGCGAGGTGCCGTTCGGTAACGATGGCGACTTCTCCCAGGGCTCGATGATCGGCCGCATCAACAACGACCTCGCAAACGACTTCGGCAATCTCGCGCAGCGGGTCCTTTCCTTCGTGGCGCGCCATGGGGAAGGGCGGGTGCCCGATCCCGGTCCCCTGGCACCGCCCGATCTCGCCCTGCTGGAACAGGCGGACTGCCTGCTCGACGCACTGCGCAAGGAGTACGCCAATCAGGCGTTCAACAGGGCGCTGGAACGGGTGTGGGAGGTTGTCGGGGCCGCGAACCGCTACGTCGATGAGCAGGCGCCGTGGCAACTGCGCCGGTCAGACCCGGCACGGATGGCAACCGTGCTCTACACGCTGATGGAAACCGTTCGGCACCTCGCAATCCTGATGCAGCCGGTGGTCCCGGGTTCGGCCGGCCGGATGCTCGACCAGCTTGGCATCGCCGCCGATGCGCGGGAATTCTCCAGCATCGGAGCCGACCACCGCCTGGTTGCCGGGACCCCGCTGCCGGCCCCGTCGCCGGTGTTTCCCCGGTTCCGGACCGACGGGTAGTCGGTCATGCAGCTCGTCGACTCCCACTGCCATCTTGACTACGAGGGGCTGGCCCGGGACCTCGATGCGGTTGTCGCCCGGGCCCGGCAGGCCGGTGTGTGCCGGATGGTGACAATCAGCAACCAGCGCAGCGCCTGGCCCGGCGTCGTGCGTATTGCCGAACGCTACGAGGACATCTGGTGCACGATCGGGGTTCATCCGCACCATGCGGGCGAGGAGGGTCTGATCGAACCGGATGACCTGGTCGAGGCGGCCCGGCATCCCAGGGTGGCCGGGATCGGTGAGTCCGGGCTCGACTACCACTACGAAAACGCCCCGCGTGACGCCCAGTTCGAGAGCTTTGCCGCTCACATCAAGGCGTCACGCCACACCGGGCTGCCTCTGGTCGTACACAGCCGCGATGCCGACCGGGACATGGCGCAGACGCTGGAGGACGCCTGGCGTGAAGGACCGTTTCCGGGCGTGCTGCACTGTTTCACCGGCGGCGGTGAACTCGCGGAACGTGCGCTCGCGATTGGTTTCTACATCTCGCTTGCCGGGATCCTGACCTTCCGGTCGGCCGGCGCCCTGCGCGAAGTGGCGAGGATGGTGCCGATGGACCGGCTCCTGGTCGAGACCGACGCGCCGTTCCTGGCTCCGGTGCCCAATCGCGGCAAGCGCAACGAGCCGGCATTCGTCCGCCACACTCTCGCGGCACTGGCCGGGGTCAAGGAGGTCTCCGAGGAGCACATGGCGGCCCGGACCACGGCGAACTTCCACGCGCTGTTCTCCCGCATACCCGAGCCGGGCAGCGGTACACTGGCCGCATGAGGGTCACCGTTCTCGGGTGCGGTGCCTCGGTCGGCGTTCCTGTCCTGGGCAACGACTGGGGACGGTGCAACCCGGACGACCCGAGGAACCGTCGACGGCGCTGCTCCATCCTGGTCGAGAACCAGGGATCCGTGCTCCTGATCGATACCTCGCCGGACATGCGTGAACAGCTGCTCGCGGCCGATGTCCGCCGGATCGATGCGGTCCTTTACACCCATGGACACGCCGACCACACCCACGGTGTGGATGACCTGCGTGCGCTTTCCTGGCACATGCGGCAACCGATCGATGTCCACGCGGATACCGCGACCCTCACCATGCTGCACCAGCGGTTCGGCTACATGTTCTCCGCGTCACCTGACAGCCCGCCGCATTTTCGTCCTCCGCTGGTTGCCCACGAGATCGGCGACGACCCGTTCGAGCTCGCCGGCATGACCATCCGGCCGATCCGCCAGGACCACGGAAGCAGCGGAACCAGCCTCGGGTTCCTGTTCGAGGACAGGTTTGCCTACTCGACCGACGTCGCGGCCATGACCGAGGACGATCTTGCGCGGTTGCGCGGGCTCGATCTGTGGATCGTCGACTGCCTGCGTGAGGAACCCTCGGCGGCACACGCGAATCTCGCTCTCGCGCTGTCGTGGATCAGGACGGCGCAGCCCGGGCAGGCGTATCTCACGCACATGGGGGCCGATCTTGACTACGAGTGGGTTGCGGCGCGATGTCCCGAGGGTGTCGCACCCGCGCATGACGGACTGGTGCTGGAGGTCTGATGAGAAATCACATCATAATTTCCCATAATATACCTTATGCGACTTTTGACAGTCAATGCTCCACGGCCCGTGCGCCCTTCGCCGCGCACGCCCCCGCCTCTGGAAGCCCCCATGCCCGATGACCCGCCATCCGCCGTCGACCGTCTTCTCGAGGTCATGGCCCGACTGCGCGCTCCGGATGGCGGCTGCCCGTGGGATCTCCGGCAGACCTACTCCACCATTGCCCCGTACACCATCGAGGAAGCCTACGAGGTCGCCGGCGCCATTGCCGACGGGGACTTCGTGGCGCTGCGCGATGAACTTGGCGACCTGCTGCTCCAGGTTGTCTACCACGCGCGAATGGCGGAAGAAGACGGGCACTTCAGCTTTGCCGACGTCGCTCACGGCATCGCTGCAAAGATGATCGCGAGACACCCGCATGTCTTCGGTCCGCAGGCCGGTGCTTCCCTGCCCACCGGCGCCTGGGAGGCAGGCAAGGCAGCCGAACGCGCAGCCCGTGCCCGCGAACACGGACGCGAGGCCGGTGCGCTCGACGGGGTCAGCCAGGCGTTGCCCGCGCTTGCACGGGCATTGAAGTTGCAGCGGCGGGCCGCCCGGGTCGGTTTCGACTGGACCGATCCGGAACAGGTCCGTGCCAAGGTGCTCGAGGAATTCGATGAGGTGCGCGCTGCAACCAGCGACGACGACCGGGAAGCCGAGATCGGCGACCTGCTGTTCGCCGTCATCAACCTCGCCCGGCATCTCGGTGTCGATCCGGAAACGGCACTCGCGGGAACCAACCGCCGTTTCGAGCGCCGATTCCGCGAGGTGGAACGGCTGCTGCGCAACGAACTTGCGATCGGGCCGGAGGACGCGACACTCGAGCAGATGGAAACGCGTTGGGCCATCGCCAAAGAATCTCATTGACCGCGGTTGCGCAGGTGGCGTAGCGAACGCCCGAAGTGATGTCACGAATCCTCCCAGGGGAGACTGGGCCATGACCGCGTGCGTCTTCATCGATGGCGAAGCCGGTACCACCGGACTGCAAATTAGCGAACGGCTTTCCGCCCGGCGCGACCTCTCGCTGATTCATCTCGATGACGCCGAGCGCAAGGACAGGGAAGCCCGCCGCCGCGCCCTGAATGATGCCGATGTCGCAATCCTCTGCCTCCCCGACGATGCGGCGCGCGAGGCAGCAGGTCTGGTCGAGAACAACCGGACACGTCTCATTGACGCCTCCACCGCGCACAGGACCGCGCCCGAGTGGACCTACGGGTTCCCCGAGCTGGTGCACGGCCAGGAGGAACTGATCCGCAACTCGACCCGGATCTCGAACCCGGGGTGCTACGCAACCGCAACCATCGCCATGCTGCGCCCGTTGGTGGATGCAGGACTGCTGCCCGCCGACCACCCGGTGACCATCAACGCTGTCTCCGGCTACTCCGGTGGAGGCAAGTCACTGATTGAACGGTTCGAGGGAGCGGATGCCGAGCGGACGCCGACGTTCTATGCCTACGGGCTCACGCTCGCGCACAAGCATCTTGCAGAGATGCAGACCCACGCGCGGCTTGCGCACCCTCCCCTGTTCGTCCCGTCTGTCGCCCGGTTCCGCCAGGGCATGCTTGTGCAGGTCCCGCTCAGGCTGGATGCCATGGCGGGGAAGCCGCAGGCGGCCGCGTTCCAGGACTGCCTTGCGGAGCACTATGGACGCCGCGGTGCCGGCGGGTTCGTCGAGGTGGCACCACTCGCGCACGCGGGAGCCGGAGCGACGCTTGATCCGCAGGAACTGAATGGAACCAACCGCCTCCTGATCCGCCTGTTCGCCCGCCCCGACTGCGGGCTGTGCCTGCTCACCGCGACGCTCGACAACCTCGGCAAGGGTGCGTCGGGAGCTGCGGTGCAGACCCTGAACCTGGTGCTCGGGCTCGACCCGGCAACCGGTTTCAACCAGGCGATGGCGGCCTGATCCCGTCAAGCAGGCCATCGCGAAGCGCAAGCCAGCCGGAACGGCCGGGGGCCGCCAGCAAGCCCCCGGCGAGTTCCGAGGGACGGTAGTCGCGCCCGTCAAACCGGGCATGCACGCCACCCGCCTCGCTGTGGATCAGGCATCCGGCCGCATGGTCCCACGGCATGTTCTTGCCGTGGATGACGAAATGAGCCGTCCCGTCAGCCAGACGCAGGTACTCGTGGCCGGCGCAGCCCAGCCGATAGTGGCGGCCAACGGCGGCATCGGCCCTTTCACGCACCACGACCCGACCCTCGGTCCCGAGGAACCGCAAATTGAGCGCGCCTGACATGTCGGCAGCCGGCACGTCGGTTGCAGCTTCGAGCCGAACCGGGACCGAACCGTCGTAGCTGTACCGCCACGCTCCTCCGCCAGCCCAGGCCGCAGTCCAGGTCTCGCCCAGCGGGTCGAGAATGACACCTAGTTCGGTCCGGTCACCCCGGACCAGCGCAACCATGACGCAGAAGTGCCGACCGCCCTTCGCGAAGTTGAGCGTGCCGTCGACCGGATCGACTACCCAGACCGGGCGTGCCGGATCGCGCAGCAGTTCCAGGATCGCGGGGTTTTCCTCCGCCGCCTCCTCCCCGATCACCGCTGATCCGGCAACAAGATCGCGAAGCGCCGGTGTCATGAGCCGCTCGGACTCGATGTCGGCAATGGTCACGAGATCTCTCGGACCGGTCTTCTCGCGCACCTCGTCCGAGGCGAGCGAGCGGTAGCGCGGCATGATCACGGCATCTGCGGCCTCGCGCATGATCGCCGCCACCCGGGTGGCGAGCTTGAGACCCGGCATCACCGCGATCCTGTCTGCAGACGCACCGCGGGGCCGCAGGCTGTTCCTGCGGCCCCGTGGGAATTTCGCGTCCGGCCTTTCGGGGGCACGTCAGAAACCCATGCCACCGCCCATGCCACCCATGCCGCCCATGTCACCCATGTCCGGCATACCGCCGCCGGCGCCGGGTTTTTCGGGAACCTCCGCGACCATGGCCTCGGTGGTGACCAACAGTCCGGCGATCGAGCTTGCATCCTGCAGCGCCGTGCGTACGACCTTGGTCGGGTCGATGATCCCGGCCTCGATCATGTCGACATAGGTCGCGGACTGGGCATCGAAGCCGCGCCGGCCATCGTCACTCTCGAGCAGCTTGCCGATCACGATCGAGCCGTCCTCGCCGGCGTTCTCGACGATCTGGCGCGCCGGGGACTGCAGGGCGCGACGGACAATCGTGATGCCGACACGCTGGTCCTCGTTGTCCGGTGTCACGTCGTCCAGCACCCGGCTGGCATAGAGCAGCGCCGAGCCACCGCCGGGCACGATCCCCTCCTCGACCGCAGCGCGCGTGGCGTTGACCGCGTCGTCGACCCGGTCCTTGCGCTCCTTCACCTCGACTTCGGTGCTGCCGCCGACCCGGATGACCGCAACGCCACCGGCGAGCTTGGCAAGACGCTCCTGCAGCTTCTCGCGATCGTAGTCCGAGGTGGTGTCCTCGATCTGCGCCTTGATCTGCGTGCACCGCGCCTCGATGTCGGTCTCCGCGCCGGCACCGTCGACGATGGTGGTCTCTTCCTTGGTGATCGAAATCCGCTTCGCGGTCCCGAGCATGTCAAGGCCGACGTTCTCGAGCTGGATTCCGAGGTCTTCGGACAGCATCTGGCCGTTGGTGAGGATCGCGATATCCTCGAGCATCGCCTTGCGGCGATCACCGAATCCAGGCGCCTTCACCGCTGCCACCTTCAGACCGCCGCGCAGCTTGTTGACGACCAGGGTTGCCAGCGCCTCGCCCTCGACATCCTCGGCAATGATCAGAAGCGGACGACTGGACCGGGCCGTTGCCTCAAGCACCGGGAGGAGCGGCTGCAGACTCGAGATCTTCTTCTCGTGGACAAGGACATACGGGTTCTCCAGCTCGCAGATCATCTTCTCGGCATCGGTGATGAAGTACGGCGAGAGATAGCCGCGATCGAACTGCATTCCCTCGACCACGTCGAGTTCGGTTCCAAGCGACTTGGCCTCCTCGACCGTGATCACGCCCTCGTTGCCGACCTTCTCCATGGCCTCGGCAATGAGCGACCCGATGTCGCTGTCACCATTCGCGGAGATGGTACCGACCTGCGCAATCTCGGCCGAGGTGCTGATCTTCGTCGAACGGTTCTCGAGTTCGTTCGCCACGGCCGCCGACGCCCGATCGATACCCCGCTTCAGGTCCATCGGGTTCATGCCGGCCGCCACCGCGCGGATCCCGCCGCGAACGATCGCCTGGGCCAGAACCGTCGCAGTGGTGGTTCCGTCTCCAGCCATGTCGGAGGTCTTGGACGCCACTTCGCGCAGCATCTGCGCGCCCATATTCTCGAACTTGTCGGACAGCTCGATCTCCTTGGCGACCGAAACCCCGTCCTTGGTGATGCGTGGTGCGCCAAACGCCTTGTCGATCACCACGTTGCGGCCCTTCGGCCCCAGGGTTACCCGAACCGCATCGGCAAGAGTGTCGACGCCGGCCATCATCCGGGCTCGGGCCTCGGTCTCGAATTTCACATCCTTCGCTGCCATCGTCTGGCCTCCTTGAGAAGTTGTGCAAGCGTACCGCGGACGGTCAGTCCAGCACGCCCATGACGTCTGACTCGCGCATGATCAGCAGGTCCTGGCCGTCGAGCTTCACCTCGGTGCCGGACCATTTGCCGTACAGCACGACATCGCCCTTCTTCAGCTGCATCGCCAGGCGCTCGCCGGCCTCGTTTCGGCTGCCCGGACCCACCGCGACGATCTTGCCCTGCATGGGCTTTTCCTTGGCGGTGTCGGGAATGATGATGCCGCCGGCGGTGGTGCTCTCCTCGTCGAGCGCCTCGACGACGACACGGTCGTGCAGGGGTCGGAATGACATGGACACTCCCCATGTGATGGTGAGACGGTTCAAGATGCGCTCCTACTAGCACTCTCAACCGATGAGTGCCAGCCTGATTGTGCCCTGCAGCAAACGAGGATCCGCCGATGTCCGCACATGATCCGCTGTTCGATTTCACGGCCAGGACCGTGCTCGTTACCGGCGGAAGCCGGGGTCTCGGGCGAGAGACCGTCCGTGCCTTCGCCGCGCGCGGTGCCAACACGATAATCGTTTCGCGCCGGCTCGACCGCTGCGAGGAGGTCGCAGGCGAGATCGAGGCCATGGGCCGGCGCGCCTGGCCGATCGCCTGCAACGTGTCGGACTGGAGCGAGATCGACGCCCTCGTCTACAAGGTTCGGGACCGTGTCGGTTCAATCGACATCCTGGTCAACAACGCCGGCGCGTCCCCGCTTGCTCCGTCCTCGATCGAGACTTCCGAAGCGCTGTTCGACAAGGTGCTCGGACTCAATTTCAAGGGCCCGTTCAGACTCATCGCGCTCCTGGGCGCGGAGATGGCAGCCGGGCGCGGCGGAGCGATCGTCAACGTCTCCAGCCTTGGAGCCATACGGCCCCTGCCCGTCTACGCGCCCTACGCCGGGGCCAAGGCGGCGTTGAACGCGATTACCGAAGCCTTTGCCCGCGAGCTTGCGCCGAACGTCCGGGTCAACGCGGTCATGCCCGGCAGGTTTCTCACCGACATCTCGCACGCCTGGAGCGACGAGGTACGTGAAAACCGGACCGTCGCACTGGAACGAAGCGGCCTGCCTCGCGAGATCGTCACCGCCATCCTGTACCTCGCGTCGGATGCTTCTTCATTCACGACCGGCTCTGTGATCCGGGTCGACGGCGGGGCACCCTGAACCATCTACCCGGTGGCGCTGTCAATGGCAACACAAGGCTGCGGAATTCCGGTGATATGCCGCGGTTCCGTGAGCGGCAACGTTTTCCTCGCCCCAGTGCATGAACCAGAGGCGTTACGCGGGCACACCCGCGCGTGTGCGCGGAACTACTGATTGTGTAGGGTCGGTGTTGGAGACGGAACGGAGAACGAAGAATTAGTGTGGCTTGTGACCACGGACCAAAACTGTTCCGGTCGGTCCGACATCGCGCCCCTGCATGTACCCGACCTTTCGAAGTCGAAGACGAACGGCAAATTGACCTCAGCGGCGTCCATAACGGTCGTCGTTGCGAGTTCCCCCGGACCTTTCATTCCATCTCCACCGATGATCTCTCGAAGGAGACGGAGCGATGATCACCGTGACGGATTTGCTCTAGCCGGATCAGCGACCACACGCCCTTCATATTCCACGTGCCGAAGGGTTCGCCGGGGAGTACGCCCGCCGAGTCACGCAAGCCGCCGTGGCAGACCGCGCCAACCCCGAACTCATGAGTTGCGTCGAGCGATATGTCCCAATCTCCGCGCGCGTCCCCGGCACCGAGCCGGGCGGGCGATGTTCGCCCACGAGACCTTCATCGTGCGCGTCGCGCAGGACGCTCCCGGACCCGGTATGGGATACGGGCCGGATCAGCCCTCGACCGCCCCGCGCCGACGTGCCCGACCCGCGCGCGAGCGCGTTCGACCGTCGCATGGTGAAATATAGCGCAAAAAACACGAGATAGACATTATTCAACCCCTATTGATACGCACATGTTATTCAATTTCTGATATAAGGGACGTTGGGCTTTCGGTGAGTATCGCGTACGCCGACCGCACCGTATGAAAACCTCGGTTCCCTTGTCGGCCGGTGACACCAAGCGCTGGCCTGCCGGCCTGAATGTGAGCTGCAGATACATCAGTACAGCTCGGGCTGAGTGGAGTAGCCGTCGAAATCGCGTCTTTTCCGGATGCTACGGAGGATGCCATGACCATCGATCGAAATCGGGCTGTCGAGCCCTCTTCTTCGTCGTGGAGCGCCGCAGAGGGCTCCTCCACTCGCACGGGCCCGCGCCGTCTGGCAGCGTTCACAGCCGCACTGGCTGCGACGGTGCTGATGCTGAGCGGCACGCCGGCGGCGGCGGCGCCGACGTTCAATACGGACTTTGCAATTACACGCGCGACTGCTGGCTCCTTTGTCACCATAGGTGCCGAACATGCATTCGACAACGCGGGGACGAACGCGAGGTTCACCGGGTGCGAGTCTCGCATGGCAGTTGTAGTTGCAGCACCCACGTTTTTTTTCAGGCAGCCAGCGCCAGGGGGTGATTCAGGCTGGTGTTGTCGTTGACCGGAGCGGCGTCCTCGCCGATCATGGCCTTCCAGGCGCTCTCGAAGCGGCCGGATTTGAGCAGGGCTCGGACGGTGAGCACGGCCTGCCCGCCCTGGATGCGCCATCGCATTCCGGAGCGCTTCATTCTCTGTGTAACAAGCACTTTATTTGCAGCTTCGACCACACCCGAGCCGATAGCGATGCCCCGGTCGCTGAGGTCGCGATAGCACATGCGCTTGCGGTTCTTGCGGAAGAAGGCGAGTTCGCGCTCGATGGCGGCGCGGTTCCTGCCTGGCTTGTCGC
>MPMT01000005.1 GCA_002238645.1 Alphaproteobacteria bacterium bin52
GCCACCCGTTGCGCGTGAAGCTCACCGTGGTCGAGGGCTTCCGACTCACCGAAATCGCCGCCTGGGCGCAGCAGCACCTGAGCCCGGGGACACAGGTGCTCTCCGATGGGCTGGCCTGCTTCAATGGCGTGACCGCGGCAGGATGCGTTCATGAGCCGGTGGTGACCGGTGGCGGGAAAGCCGCGGTGGTGCGTCCCGAGTTTCGATGGGTGAACACGATCCTCGGAAACATCAAGAGCGCGCTGCGCGGCACCTACCATGCGATCCGCCCCAAGTATGCACAGCGCTATCTTGCGGAGTTCGAGTACCGGTTCAATCGTCGCTTCGACCTACCCGACATCATACCCAGACTGGTCTACGTGGCCCTGAGGACGCCGCCGATGCCGGAACGGCTACTCAAGCTACGCTTAGCTTGAGTGGGAATCAGGAAGATGTTTGAGCTGGAGGCCTTTTGGTTTCAGCATCGCGTTGACGAGATCGAAGACGTCGAGGCGGATCCCGCGGCTGTTGATCTGGGTGAAGATGTCGCAGACCTTGTCGAGCTCGAGGTCGCGGTCGAGTTCGATGTAGGAGACTTGGTATTGCTCGGTGATGGCCTTGAGGTGCTGTCCGAAGGCGCGGGCGTCGCGCGCGCGCCGGTCCGCCTCGTGCACCGCTGCGTCGTCGCCGTCCGTGTGGGCGGCCTTCTCCTTGTCACGCCAGTACTTCTCGTAGCCCTGGACCCAGTTGGGAAGTTCCCAGCCGCCCTGGCCAACGACCGAGACGGGGAACAGGTGGTTCTCGAACTGGGCGCTCGAATCGGTGAGAAGGTTCACGCCTCTCCGCGTCCAGTCGTATATGAACGCCTCGTCGTAGGCCTCGTCCATGAAGCGGCCTACGTGGATGAAGTAGAGGAAGCGGTTCGAGCGATTGGGCAGCGGCTCGTCTGGCGCGAGGAAGACATAATGCATCGCGGTGAGGCGCTGCTGTCCGTCGAGTACAATATGTACCGGATCGCCATCGCCGTGGTAGCCGTAGATGGACTCGCAGGCGAGCGCGGAAAAGCTCTCGGACCTGCCCTTCCACAGGAGCAGGCTGCCGATGTAGTAGTCTAGGAAGATCGACCGCACGAGTTCGCGGATGTCCCACGGCTTCCACTCGAATTCGCGCTGGAAGTCCGGGATGACGAAACGGCCCTCGCGGAGGCGCCCGACGAGAGTCGTCAAGCTGACATGGTCGGGCTTCTGCGCGTCCTTCATCGGGTCGTCCCGAGAATGTCGCTGCGTAGCCCTTTCAGGTCGGTCACGATGGACTTCCTCCGTTCAAGCGTAACCCGAATCGTGTTGGCGGACGTTTGTGTCATCGATGTCGTTGGGGCTCCCGCCGAAATTTGAGCGGCGTACCGCACCACCGCCGGGCCCGGTTTCGTTGCGCATCCCGGCATCAATCGACCGCCGTCCGGTCGGCACGACCATGCCGACGACTACCCGAGCCGTGCCATCGAACTAACGGCAGTCAACGGGGTGCGCAAGGCCGCGCACACTCATTCTGAGTGTTTCGCAGGACAGTGGCAATCGGCGACAGGCCGAGTAGGAGGCCGGAGTGCTCGCAAGCGGATTCGGCTGGCCGAATGCGGCATGTGACGACTAGAATACGATTGAATCCGGTGACTATGCGATTACGGAACTTGTACTAGAAATATATTCTCCATGATTCCAGCGTGTTAGTCATCTATACTGCACAAGACTGGCGGAAGTCTCCTCGTACGGCGCCCTCGACATCGGGCAGTTCATCGAAACCGCCACCTCTTCCGACGTCATCATCAAGACGGACGGCTGGACCGGCTACGCCAGCGTCCCACCCGACCAACATCAGGTGCATGTCGTCGGGGACACCCCCGCTCACCTCATCTTCCCATGGATCCACCAGATCTGCCCCAACATCAAGGGGTGGGCGCGAGGCGTCTACCACGGACTGTGGCACAAACACCTGCAGGCCAACCTCGACGAATTCGTCTTCCAGTTCAATCGGCGCAAGACCCGACACGCCGCCTTCCGCTCTCTGTTCAATCTCGCCTCAAGGCCGAACCCATGACGTACAATATGTTGATCATACCGGAGCCAGGTGCATAAGCGGTTCCGGAGATATCGAAATCCGGCATTTGGCACCCGAGGCTGGACGCACTCCTTGAGGCTCTCTGACATGGCCGAATCACATCGAAAGCTTCGATCGAGACTTCAAGGCTCACGAGTGACGGGCGTGAACATTCTGAACTGCTGGACAGGAGAGCGGGACCGACAGTGCGTCATGCCTGTCCTGATACGACTGGCACAAGATCGAGGCTTGGGCACTGCGGAACGGGTAGAGTTTGTGGTTACACCCTGAGAGGCGCATGCTTTCAGCTCGGGATTGTCGGTAGCGAGGAAGCGTGCACCGAACCGGAATCGATCGTCATGTCACTTACCAGCACACTCGACGAACTGCTGGCAGGCGGCGTCCCCGCCCGCGTCCCGGGTATCGTCGCCGGTGTCACCGACGCGCGGCGGACCCGCTACCTCGCGAGTTTCGGCCGGCGCGGTCCGGACGAGGAAATGGTCATGACCGCAGATACGGTGGGGTGGATCGCATCGATGACCAAGCCGCTCACCTGCACCGCGGCCATGCAGTTGGTCGAGACCGGACAGTTGGATCTTGACGCCGCGGCCGCGGACACCGTGCCGGACATCGCCGGGCTCGGTGTTCTCGAGGGCTTCGGGGACGACGGTGCGCCACGGATCCGGCCGCCGCGACGCCCGGTCACTCTCCGCGACCTGCTCACCCACACCTCCGGACTGGTCTACGACATCTGGAATGCCGATATTCTCCGCTACCGGGAGCTGACGGATACACCGGGCATCATCGGGTGCAGGAATACCAGCCTCATGACACCCCTCGTCTTCGATCCGGGAGAGCGCTGGAACTACGGCATCGGCATCGACTGGACCGGCAAGATGGTCGAGGCCGCAAGCGGTACGACCCTCGGTGCCTACCTGCGGGAACACGTGTTCGAACCACTCGGGATGCACGACACCGCTTTCAGGATCACGGGCACGATGCGCAGGAGACTCGCCCGACTGTACGCGCGCGACCGCGACGGCACACTGGAGTTGGAACCGGACCGCGAACTGCCCCAGGAACCCGAGTTCGAGATGGGGGGCGGCGGCCTCTACGGGACCGTCGGCGACTACCTGAAGTTCATTCGCATGATCCTGAACCGGGGGCAGAGCGGTTCCGCCCGGGTTCTGCAGCCCGAGACCGTGCACGCCATGTCGCGCAACCAGATCGGCCCGCTCAGGGTGTCCCGGCTCAGCACGGCCATGCTGGCGCTCTCGAATGACGCCGAGTTCTTCCCCGAGGTCCCCAGGACCTGGAGTTTCGCCTTCATGATCAACGAGGAGCAGGCGCCGACCGGACGCTCCGCAGGAAGTCTCGCATGGGCCGGGCTTGCCAACAGCTACTTCTGGATCGACCCGGCCCGCGGGATCGGAGGCGCCTGGCTCACCCAGGTCCTGCCCTTCGTCGACCGGGAAGCCTTCCCGCTCTACCTCGCGTTTGAAAAGTCGGTCTACGACAGCATGGCGGAATGACGTCGTGTCAGATCTCGAGCACCTCGGTGATACCGGGCAGTGACTTGACCGCGGCGCGCATCCGGGCATCGGTCCGGTAGGTTTCCGGAAGGGCAATGTCGATCTCCCGGTCCCGGCTCCAGACCACGAGATGGACCGGACCGGAGCCACCGCTGCCGTGCTCGGCCAGCACCTGGGCGAGGTGCGGCAGGGGCTGGGCATTCGCAAGGAAGATCCGCAGTCCGGTCACCGTCCGATCCATCACCTCGTCGAGCGGGCGAACGCCGTTGGCCAGCAACCGCCGTGATTCGTCCTCCACCCGGACCTCGGCCTCGACCAGCAGGATATTGCCGACCTCGAGGAACTGTCGCACCTCGGCAAGGAGATCGGAGAACACCGTGACCTCGAAGCTCCCGGTGCGGTCGCTGAGCTGGACGAATGCGAACTTTCTGCCGGACCTTCCCGTGCGGACGCTGCACCCGGTCACGATACCCGCAAGATTAACCTTGCCGCGGGCCTCCCCCGCCTCGACCTCGGCCGAACCCACCACGCCCAGCCGATCGAGCGCGGAGGAATAGCCGTCGAGCGGATCCGCCGACAGGCAAAAGCCGATCGCCTCGAACTCGAGGCTGATCCGCTCGGCAAGCGGCATCTCTTCGCGGTCCGGCAGCGCGAGGGCCGGCATCAGCCCCTTCTCGGCGTCTCCGAAAAGGTTTGCCTGTCCCGACTCCCGTTCGGCCGCGGACGCGGACGCGTGGGCCAGGATCACTTCGGCCCCCTCAAGCAGCTGCGCCCGGTTGCCGGTCATGCTATCGAATGCGCCCGAGCGGATCAGGTACTCCAGGGTGCGCCGGTTGAAGGAGCGGGCATCGATGCGCGATGCAAGGTCGGTGAGGTCCCGGAACGGACCGTTGGAGCGTTCCTGTTCGAGCCGCTCGATCGCAACCCCGCTCACGTTGCGGATGGCGCCGAGCGCGTACCGGATCCCCATCGTACCGTCGGGGCCGGCCTCGACCCGGAAGTCATGACCCGACCGGTTGATGTCGGGCGGAAACAGCTCGATGCCGCAGCGTCGCAGTTCCTCTCGGAACACGTTGAGCTTGTCGGTGTTGCCCACCTCGTAGCACATGGAAGCCGCGAGGAACTCCACGGGGTAGTTGGCCTTGAGCCAGGCGGTCTGGTACGCGATGACCGCATAGGCAGCCGCGTGGCTCTTGTTGAACCCGTAGCCGGCGAATGCCGAGATCGTATCGAAGATCGCCGAAGCCTGGCTGGCCGGCACGTCACGGTCGACACAGCCCTGGACGAAGGTCTCGCGCTGGGCATCCATCTCGGCCTTGATCTTCTTGCCCATCGCACGCCGGAGCAGGTCGGCGCCACCGAGCGAGTATCCGGCAAGGATCTGGGCCGCCTGCTGCACCTGCTCCTGGTAGATCATGATCCCGAAGGTTTCCTTCAGCACCGGCTCGAGCTTCGGGTGCACGTACTCGACCCGTTCCTCGCCGTGCTTGCGGGCAACATAGCTCGGGATGTTCGCCATCGGCCCCGGACGGTACAGGGCAACCAGCGCGATGATGTCCTCCAGCCGGTCCGGCCGCATGCCCTTGAGCACGTCGCGCATGCCGGAACTTTCCAGCTGGAACACGCCGACGCTGTCACCCCGGGAAATCATCTCGAAGGTCTTTGCGTCATCGAGCGGGATCGTCTCCAGGTCGACCTCGATGCCACGGTCGCGCAGCAGGTCGACCGCCTTCTGCAGCACCGACAGTGTCTTCAGCCCCAGGAAGTCGAACTTGACCAGGCCGGCGTTCTCCACCCACTTCATGTTGAACTGGGTCGCCGGTGTATCTGAGCGCGGATCGCGGTAGAGCGGCACCAGTCGGCGCAGCGGGCGGTCACCGATCACCACACCCGCCGCGTGGGTCGAGGCGTTCCGGTACAGCCCCTCAAGCCGCAGGCCGGTCTGGATGAGCCGGGCCACGCTCTCGTCCTGGTCGCGCAGCGTGCGCAGCTCGTCCTCTCCCTCGACCGCATCGGCGAGGCTGACCGGGTTTGCCGGGTTGAACGGGATCAGCTTGCAGATGCGATCAACCAGCCCGTAGGGTATTTCGAGCACGCGGCCGACATCGCGCAGCACCGCGCGTGCCTGCAGCTTGCCGAAGGTGATGATCTGGGCGACCCGGTCGCTGCCGTAGCGCTGCTTGACGTATTCGATCACCTCGCCGCGCCGGTCCTGGCAGAAATCGATGTCGAAGTCCGGCATCGACACGCGTTCGGGATTGAGGAAGCGCTCGAACAGCAGGCCCCACCTGAGGGGGTCGAGGTCGGTGATCCTGAGTGACCACGCCACCACCGAGCCGGCCCCGGATCCGCGTCCCGGGCCAACAGGAATGTCGTTGGACCGGGCCCATCGGATGAAGTCGAACACGATCAGGAAGTACCCCGGAAACCCCATTTCGATGATGATGTCGAGTTCGCTCTCGAGCCGCTGCTCATAGGGCTCGGACCGTTCCGGATCGGCGGGGCCGTCCGGCAGTTGCCCGAGCCGGTCCTTGAGGCCCTGGCGCGCCAGCAGCCGCAGTTCCTCCGCCTCGTCACGTCCCTCACCGGACGGATAGGCCGGCAGGATCGGTGCGACCGTTGTCGGCATGTAGCTGCACCGCTGCGCGATCACCAGGGTGTTGTCGACGGCCTCCGGAAGGTCCGCGAACAGGCTGCGCATCTCGTCGGCGGACTTGAACCGGTGATCCGGGGTCACCCGCGGGCGCCTGGCGTCGCTGATGGTGGTCGACGCGGCGATACAAAGCAGGGCGTCATGCGCTTCGTACATGTCCGCATCGGCGAAATGACAGTCGTTGGTCGCGACCAGCGGCAGGTTCCTGTCATAGGCGAGCGAAACCAGCCGCGACTCGATTGCCTGTTCCGCCTCCAGTCCGTGCCGCTGCAGCTCGACGTACAGCCGTCCGGGAAACAGTTCCTCGAGCTGCGCGAGGGCCTCGGAGGCCTGGGCGTCGCTGCCCTCGAGCAGCAGGCGGCCGACCGCACCGCGCACCCCGCCGGTCAGCGCGATCAGCCCCTCCGCGTGACCGGCCAGGTCGGCGAGCGACACCCGGTGCTCCTCGCCGCCGGCCCCTTCCAGGAAGGCCCGGCTCGAAAGCTCGAGCAGGTGCTGATACCCCGTCTCCGTGGCCGCCAGCAGGTGCAGGATATCGGGTGCTGCGGCTCGTTGGCCCGACCCGGCCATGCGCCCGGCATCTTCCCGGTGTATGCCAAGGGAAATACCGATGATCGGCTGGACACCGGCCTTGCTGGCGGTGACCGCAAACTCCAGTGCCCCGAACAGGTTGCCGGTGTCGGTAACCGCGACTGCCGGCATGGCATGACCGGCGCAGGTGCTGACCAGTTCGTCGATCCTGAGCGCACCCTGCGCCAGTGAGTAGGCGGTCCGGACCGTCAGGTGAACGAAGTCGGCGTGTGCCATTGGGTCCCCTCCACGCGGTCCGGCAATACCGATGCACCCAGCGTCCGTGCACCACCTGCCTGCCAGAGTTGGGCCCCGTCGGGCAAGTCGGTTGCTTCGGAGGGCGACACAGCGGCGCAGAACCGGAATATATTCACCGTCGGCATGCAAAGGCCCCGGGCCCTCGCCCGGTCCGGCGCCGGGCGAATCATGTCACGCAACCATCAGGGATCCGCCCGGTCGGCCCCGGTCATGCCCGCATCCGGATACCCGGCCGGTTCGACCCGGCCGTCCCTGATCGTCACCACCCGGTCGGTCATGCCGGCAAGATCCGCGTCGTGCGTTGCCACCAGTGTCGTCAGTCCGCTTGCCTGTATGATCCCGCGCAGGGTGGTGAACACCTCAGCCGAGGTCTGCGGGTCGAGATTCCCGGTCGGCTCGTCGGCCAGCACCACGGAGGGGACATTCGCAAAGGCGCGCGCGATGGCAACCCGTTGCTGTTCACCGCCCGACAACTGGCCCGGGCGATGCCGTGCCCGGTCGGCCAGTCCGACCATGTCCAGCAGTTCCAGCGAACGGCTCCTGGCCGTTGAAGACACCAGTCCCGCGATCAGTTGCGGGATCATCACGTTCTCAAGCGCGGTGAACTCGGCCATGAGGTGATGGAACTGGTAGACGAACCCGATGCCGATCCTGCGGATACGGGTTCGCTCGGCATCCCGGAGCGACCCGCATTCCTGACCCCGGTACAGAACCTGACCGGTTTCGGGTGCCTCCAGCAGGCCGGCAACATGCAGCAGGGTCGACTTCCCGGACCCGGACGGTCCCACCAGCGCCACCATCTCCCCGCGATCGAGCAGGAGGTCGGCTCCGCGCAAAACGTCGAGCCGGCGCGTGCCCTGCCGGTAGGAGTGCGCCACTCCGCGCAGTTCGAGCACCGGCGGGGCCGGTTCATCCATGGCGCAGCACCTCCACCGGGTCGATCCTAGCGGCCCGCCAGGACGGGTAGATCGAGGCGCCCAGCGACAGCGACAGCGCCAGCGCGACGACCAGGACGACCTCCATCGGATCGACCACGGCCGGCAGCCGGGACAGGAAGTATATCTCGGCCGAGAACAGGTCACCGCCGGTCAGGCTCTCCAGTCCGCGGCGGATGCTCTCGATGTTGGCGCAGAACACCAGTCCGAGTACGGAGCCGGCCACGGTCCCGATCACGCCGACACTGGCCCCGGCAAGGAAGAAGACCCGCGTGACCATGCCGCGCGACGCACCCATGGTCCGCATGACGGCAATGGCACTGCGCTTGTCATTCACCATCATGATCATCGAGGAAATAATGTTGAACCCGGCCACCAGGATGATCAGGGTCAGGATCAGGAACATCACGTTCCTCTCGACCTGGAGAGCGTTGAAGAAACTGGCGTTCTGCCGCTTCCAGCTGACCACGCGAAGATCATCACCGGTGGCTGTGGCAAGGGGCTCGCGGAACCTCTCGACGCGGTCGGGGTCGTTGACCATGACCTCGATCGCGTTGACCGCTTCTCCGCTTCGAAAGAACAGCTGTGCCTGGGCAAGCGGCACGTAGACGAAGCTGTTGTCGTATTCGAACATGCCGACGTTGAACAGGCCGGCGACCCGGAACGCCCGGATCCGCGGAACGCTGCCGATGACCGTGGTGGTGGTGACCGGGGATATGAGTCTCACACGGTCGCCGACACCGATGGCAAGCCGCTCGGCCAGCCGGTCCCCCATCACCACGCCGTCGGTGAAGTCGCCGATCGAGCCTGCCACAATGTTGTCGGGTATGAGCCTGCGCGCCACCAGATCGTCCCCGGTCATGCCACGGACGAGGGCGCCGGATGCCCGGCCGTTGGCCATTGCCATCACCTGGCCCTGCAGCTGAGGCGTCACCGTCACAACCCCGGGAACCGCCCGGATCCGCTGCACCACATCGCCGTAGTCGGGCATCGGTCCGTGGTCCGCGTAGACCGTCACGTGCCCGTTCAGGCCGAGGACCCGGGAGAGCAGTTCGATCCTGAACCCGTTCATGACCGACATGACGATGATCAGTGTTCCCACGCCGAGACAGATCCCGAGCAGCGAGAACCAGGCGATCACCGAAATGAATCCGTCCTGCCGGCGCGAGCGCAGGTAACGCAGGGCAACCATCCGTTCGAAACTGCCGAACACCGTGCGCTCCCGGTCAGGGCTTCAGGCGGCAAGCCGGGCCGTCGCCGCTTCCGGTGTCATTTCCTCGGTCGCTCCGGTTCGCCTGTCTTTGACCTCGATCACGCCGGACCGAAGGCCGCGTGGACCGACGATCACCTGCCACGGCAGGCCGATCAGGTCCATGTCGGCGAGCTTGGCCCCGGGACGTTCGTCGCGGTCGTCGATCAGCGCCTCGATGCCAGCGGCGCCAAGCTGTGCGTAGAGATCATCGCAGACCCCGGTGCACGCCTCGTTGCCAACGGCAAGGTTAACGAGCCCGACCCGGAACGGGGCCACCGGCTCTGGCCAGATGATGCCCCGGTCATCGTGGCTGGCCTCGATGATCGCGCCGACCAGCCTCGAGACCCCGATGCCGTAGGAGCCCATGTGAACCGGGACTTCGCGACCGTCCGGACCGGCGACACGGCCACCCAGCGGATCTGAATACTTGGTACCGAAATAGAAGATGTGGCCGACTTCGATCCCCCTGGTGACGACAAGGTCCTCCGGCGCCACAGGGCAGTTAGACGGGTCGTGCTTGTCGTCGGTGGCGGCATAGCGCCCGAGAAACGAATCCACCACCGGCTGCAGGTCACCTTCCATGTCGATCGACCGGTTGCGGATGTCATCGGTCAGCCAGTCGCGGTGACAGAACACCTCGCTCTCGCCGGTCTCGGCCAGGACGATGAACTCGTGGCTGAGGTCACCGCCGATCGGTCCGGTTTCCGCCGCCATCGGAATCGCCCGCAGTCCCATGCGGGCGTAGGTCTTCAGGTAGGCGATGAACATCTTGTTGTAGGACCGGATCGCCCCCTCGTGGTCGAGGTCGAAGGAATAGTTGTCCTTCATCAGGAATTCCCGCCCGCGCATCACGCCGAAGCGCGGCCGCACCTCGTCACGGAACTTCCACTGGATGTGATAGAGATTGAGCGGAAGCGACCGGTAGCTCCTGACGTGACTGCGGAAGATGTCGGTCACCAGTTCCTCGTTGGTGGGACCATACAGCATGTCCCGGCCATGCCGGTCCTTGATGCGAAGCATCTCGGCGCCGTAGTCGTGGTAGCGTCCGCTCTGCTGCCACAGGTCCGCCGCCTGGATGGTCGGCATCAGAATCTCGTGCGCACCGGCGGCGTCCTGTTCCTCGCGCACGATCTGCTCCACCTTGCGCAGCACCCGATGGCCCATCGGCAGCCACGAGTAGATCCCGGCACTGGCCTGCTGGATCAGGCCCGCTCGCAGCATGTACCGGTGCGAGACGATCTGGGCCTCCTTCGGCGTATCGCGCAGGGTCGGAACGAAGTAGCCGGAGAGTCTCATCTGTTCGGGTACTCCCCAAGTGTCAGCTGACGCGGGACGTCCGCGCGCGGTTTCAGGACGATGCGGCCTCGATCTTGCGGTAGATCGCCGAAAAGTCCAGCGTCCCGCCGCCCGCCTCGAGAAACTCGTCGAACATGCGCGAAGCCTCGGCACCGAGCCGGGTGGCCTGGCCCGCGGTCCCGGCCGCGTCCATGGCCAGCCGGAGATCCTTGGCCATCATGGCCGTGGTGAATCCCGGCTGGTAGTCGCGGTTGGCCGGCGAGGCCGGCACCGGCCCGGCCACCGGACAGTAGGTGGTCAGCACCCAGCTCTGGCCCGACGACTGCGAAATGATCGAGAACAGGGCGTCGATGTTCACCCCGAGCTTCTGGCCCATGGACAGGCTCTCGCAGGTCGCGATCATCGAGATGCCGAGAATGAGGTTGTTGCAGATCTTGGCCACCTGGCCGGTCCCGGCATCTCCGACGTGAACGACGGTCCGGCCCATGACGTCGAGGAGCGGCTGAACCCGCCGGAACCCGTCGCCAGACCCGCCAACCATGAAGGTGAGCGTTCCCGCCTCGGCCCCGCCGGTCCCGCCAGAGACCGGCGCATCGAGCATGGCAAACCCGGCCTCGCCCGCGCGGGCTGCGACATCGCGCGCGGTCTCGACGTCGATGGTCGAGCAGTCGACCAGGACCGCGTCACCCGGCGCGTTCGGGATGATGGTTTCGGAATAGACCTCGCGGACGTGCTGGCCCTCGGGCAGCATGGTCACCACGAATTCTGCTCCCTGGAGACAGGCCTCGGCGGTTTCAGCCGCCCTTCCCCCCTCCGCCGCGAAGGCCTCGACCGCGCCTGCCACGATGTCGTAACCCGTGACCTCGTGGTTGGCCGCGACGAGATTGCGCGCCATCGGCAACCCCATGTTGCCCAGTCCGATGAATGCGATACGCGCCATGGTGCCTCTCCTCTGCCTGCCGTTTCCCCGCGAGCCCTCAGCCGAAACTCAGTTCGCGCCACGCGACGCGTTCGAAGTGGCGCGCCACCAGTTCGTCGGACACGTCTTCCAGCCGGGCCGGTTGCCAGTCGGGTGCATGATCCTTGTCGACCAGCAGTGCCCGCACGCCTTCGCGGAAGTCGTGACCGAGCGCAAAGTGCTGCGACATCCTGTATTCCATCGTCATTGTCTCTGCGAAGGTCTGCGCCCGTCCTCCGCGCCGGATCTGCTCCAGCGTGACCTTGAGGCTGGTCGGTGACTTCCCCGCGATGCTCTCCAGCGCCGACTTCGCAAACGGGGTTCCGAACGACTGAAGCCGCGCGACGATTTCCTCCAGCCGGTTGGCGCCAAAGCAGAAGTCGATGTCACCGCGCGCGCCAACCACCGGGGCATCGCTGTCGGGCACGATGGCCATGTCATCGAGAATCGCGCCGACCGTCCCCTCGGCATCGGGCACGAGGTCGGCGCCGCGCAGTGCCGTTTCCAGCTCTTCGAGGCGGTCGGCCGGAACCACGTGGGTTGCGATTCCGAGTTCGAGGCAGTCCCTCGCATCCACCGGCGTTCCGGTCAGCGCGAGAAAGGTCCCGGTTTCGCCCGGCAGCCGTGACAGAAACCAGGCGCCGCCGACGTCCGGAAACAGCCCGATGCCGGTCTCCGGCATACCCACGCGCGTGCGTTCCGTCGCGACCCGGAAGCGGCCGTGCACCGACAGTCCCACCCCTCCTCCCATGCATACCCGGTCGATCAGCGCGACCCAGGGCTTTGCGGAGGTGTGGATCTGGTGATTGAGGATGTACTCCTCGTAGAAGAAGTCGCGCACGAGTTCCGGGGTCCCGTCGCCGTCATGGTCGACGATCGCGGCCCGGATAACCCTGACGTCGCCGCCGGCGCAGAACGCCCTGTCTCCCGCGCCCCTGACCAGGACCGCGGCGACTGCGTCATCGGCCAGCCAATCGGTGACCGTGCGGCGCAGGTCGAAGATCATTCCAAGCGTGAGCGCGTTGAGCTGGCGCGGCCGGTTCAGGGTAATGGTGCCGATACCGTCCGACACATCGAAGAGAACTTCGGGCTCCGTCACAGGGTTTCCTTCCCGCAGGTCACGAACGCAACAGTTCGCGGGCGATGATCACCCGCATGATCTCGTTGGTGCCTTCCAGGATCTGGTGCACCCGCAGGTCCCTGAGCAGACGTTCGATCGGGAAATCCCGCAGGTAGCCGTAGCCGCCGTGGATCTGCAGCGCCTCGTTGCAGACGCGCGAGCCGAAATCGGTCGCAAGGCGTTTTGCCATGGCGCAGTACATGGTGGCCTGGGGATCGCCCTCGTCGAGGCTGCACGCGGCCCAGTGGATCATGAGACGCGCGGCCTCGAGTTCGGTTGCCATGTCGGCAAGCTTGAACCGGGTCACCTGAAACTCGCTGAGTGCCTGTCCGAACTGGCGGCGCGCAAGCGCATGATCGCGCGCCGCCTCCATCGCCGCGCGGGCACCGCCGATGGAGCAGGCCCCGATATTGATCCGGCCTCCGTCCAGACCAGCCATGGCGATCGTGAAACCGTCGCCGGTCTCGCCGACCACGTTCTCCACCGGGACCCGGCACTCGTCGAAATGCACCATGGCCGTGTGCTGGCTGTTCCAGCCGAGCTTGCGCTCCTTGGCTCCGAAAGAGAGACCCGGGGTGTCGCGCTCGACCAGGACGCAGGAGATGCCCTTCGGGCCGTCATCGCCGGTCCGGCACATCACGGCATAGACATCGCTGGTGGAGCCACCGGAGATGAATGCCTTGGTTCCGTTGAGTACCAGGTGGCTGTTGCCGTCGCGCCGCGCACTGGTCCTGAGCGATGCGGCGTCGGATCCCGCGTTCGGCTCGGTCAGGCAGTAACTCGCCATGGCCTGCATCGAGGTCAGTCCGGGCACCATGCGCCGGCGCAACGCATCGTTGCCAAACCGGTCGATCATCCACACGACCATGTTGTGGATCGAAAGGTAGGCCGCGGTGGACGGACAGGCGGCAGCGAGTTCCTCGAAGATGATCGCCGCCTCAAGCCGGCCCAGGCCGGACCCGCCGAACTCCTCGGAGATGTAGATGCCGGCAAGTCCGAGAGCGGCGGCAGAGCGCAGCTGCTCCGCGGGAAAGATCTCGTCCTCGTCCCAGCGTGCGGCGTGCGGCGCGAACTGCTCGGCCGCGAATTCCCGCGCCAAGTCGCGGATGGCGACCTGCTCGTCAGACAGCCGAAAATCCATGGATGCGCCCGCTTGCCAGGAACGGGCGTGATCATAGGGGGAGGTCCCCGCCTGTCAATGTGGCACCCTGGAGACTCCTTGCCTTCTGCGAGGCCCATGTCGGCCTGTAACGAAGACGGCGACCTCCCGGCCGCATACACGAAACGCCGGATCATACCGCTCGGAGATCAGCCGCTGCCCGAGGGCCCTGCCAGCACTCTGCTCCACATCCTCAGTCCGGACGGTAGCAGCCAGGTCATGACCGCAAGGTACGAGACAAAGCGGATCGCCGGGATGTCAAGCGACACTCTGGTACCCGGGGCAACATTGTCGAGCCGCTTTCTGACGCCCATCGGTATCGCGGCGCGGGCCGGCACCAGACCAGGGATGACACCGTCAACGGGATTGACTGTGTCGACGTTCCCGAGGCATCCGGACAGCCCGGCCCGGACAGGGCACTCCCCTCCGGGCCCTGACATTCACGCCACTCCGGTTTCACCCGGCATTAGGTGGCCTCTGCGTCGGGTTGACCACATGTCATCGAACGGGATCGGGACCGGCAGGTCGTAGTCCGGCTACTGACTGTCCATCACGCGCTGCACCCGGTCGCGCAACGACCAAGCCACCTCGGCAACGGCCGGTCGGCCGACGAGCCCGGCCTGGGATTTACCGGCGCGCGCAAGAGAACCAACCACCTGTCGGCCTGAGCAGCCGCAAACCGGGCCAGCCCGGGAATGCGTGCGGTCATGCCGTCGTCGCGCCTTTCGATCCCGGATATCCAGAGATCAATCGTTCCGGAAAGGCGCGTGAGCGCGGCCCTCATGTCCGGCACTTCCGGCGGCCGGAACTCGTACATCGCCATATGGTGGGCGCGGCTGCCGCCGTTAATCGCTGCCATGCGCTCCGCCAGCGAGGACCGGTCTTGCCGCTGCACGCCGAACGCGGCGGCCGGCCCGGCCAAGTCATGGCTGCAACCGGCCCGCGCGCCGCGACGCTCCATCGTTGCCTTGACCAGGAGTTCGGCAGTGTCGGCGCTGGCCTGCAGCAGGCCGTTGCAGTACTCGCCGCCGCCGATCCAGGTGTCGTTCGCAGCCACGGCGTCGAGCAGGATGAGGGCAACGTGGAACTTCACCACAACCAGTCGCATGCTGCTGGCCCAGTCTTCCTGATACTTGGCAGCATCCCTTTCCGTCTGCACCGGATCCGGCCCGTTCCATTCGCCCGCAAGTACCCTGCCGTCCCGGCAGATGACGTAGGGCGGAGTGCCGAGCATGCGGGCGCGGCACCAGAGATCGTCTTCGGACGGTGCCCAGGCATCCATGCGGAGAAGAGCGTCAGGCATCTGTTGTCGCGAAAACACCGACGTCGCCAGTTCCGGGTGACGGGTTCGCCGCAATCCTTGTGGCAGACAGGCTCCCGTCCCGATCCCGTTCCTGTCGCGATGAGCAGACATCGCCGGGGGCAGCGGTCGACCTCGGCCCGGCGTGCAGATTGCGCCTGACGTAAGGCTTCCTGCCATTCACTTCTCGCTGGTCGCACCTTCGGCTCATGGTGGACGATGCGCTCGGCCGGAGCCGCGCGGTTGAGCGGTTGTCATGGTATATGCGCGGATGCGAGTGCACTGTTGACGCGGCCCCGACCCCGTCCGGCCGCGGCAACCACACGAGGAACCGGAGCCCGACCCATGGAACACCATCCCGGCAAGCCGGAGTCTATCCGACCTTTTCGTGTTGAGGTTCCCGACACGGTCCTCGACGACATTCGCAGGCGTGTCAGGAACTATCCGTGGCACGAAATGCCCGACGACGGCGGATGGAGCTACGGCGCCAACCTCGACTACATGAAGGAGCTGTGCACCTACTGGCTGGACGGGTTCGACTGGCGCCAGCAGGAAGCCCGCATCAACCGGCATCCCCACTTCATGACTCGGGTCGACGGGATCGACATCCACTTCGTTCACGAAAGAAGCGACAACCCGGACGCCTTGCCGCTGATTATCTCCCACGGCTGGCCGGGGTCGATTGTCGAGTTTCTCGACATCATCGAGCCCCTTGCACACCCCGAACGCCACGGAGGCAACGCCGCTGACGCATTCCACGTCATCGCGCCCTCGCTCCCGGGATTTGGGTTCTCCGGCCGGCCGCCCCGGCCCTGGGGTCCCCGCAGGATGGCCCGGGCATTCGCCGGACTGATGACCGACACGCTGGGATACGACGGATTTCTTGCCCAGGGAGGCGACTGGGGCGGCGCCATCTCGTCCTGGCTTGGCTACGAGCACGTGCCGGCCTGTCGGGCCATCCACGTCAACATCATGATCATGCGCCATCCGGATGGCCCGAGGGGAGCGGAAGAAGCGGCGTGGGCCGCGAGGTTCGAGGAGGAACAGGAGCTGGAGAACGGCTATCGCACGCAGCAGGCGACCAAGCCGCAGACGTTGAGCTACGCGATGATGGACAGCCCCGTGGGGGTCGCCGCCTGGCTTGTCGAGAAGTTCAACTCCTGGTCAGACACGATCGGTGACGATATCGAGAGCGTTCACTCCAAGGACGCCCTGCTGACCAACATCATGGTTTATCTGGTCACCCGGACCTTCAATACCGCAAGCTGGGTCTACTACGGCCGGCGCGAAGAAGGCGGCCGCGTGCTGTCGCCGGAAGGCAGGAGGGTGGAGGTTCCGACCGGCTGCGCCCTGTTTCCCGCCGAACTCCTGTCGTGGCCTCCGAGGAGTTACGTCGAAAGGGTCTACAACGTGACCCGCTGGACCCAGATGCCTCGCGGCGGACACTTCGCGGCAATGGAACAACCGGACCTGTTTCTCGAGGAACTCCGTGCCTTTGCCCGGACTGTGCGATAACCATGCCCATGTCCAAGACGTTATTCCAGTGCAATGACGGTATCGCTTTCTTTCATTTCCATCTATGATAAACATGGTTCGTTGAGCGTATCAAACGACTCAACAACGACATGATGGCATCTGTTCGGTCATTGACTTAAAGAGTCATTGCGAATGGAGTTAGTGAGGGTACGTTCTCCCGCAAACAATTTGAGATGTATGGAAGGATGAAGCCAAGGACTTTACGCCTGGGCTTACAAACAATCCGTTGGGGAGTACGTGCGCGGCATGGCGCATACCAACGGGCTCGAGTCCTTCTGGAGCATGCTCAAGCGGGCGCACAAAGGGACTTTCCACAAGTTTTCGCCCAAGCATCTTGACCGGTGTGTTCAAGAGTTTGCAGGCCGACACAATGTCAGGGAAGCCGACACGATCGACATTATGGCGACCTTCGCCGATGGCGCGGTCAGCAAGTGGTTACGCTACCGCAACCTCATCGCCGACAGCGGGCTGCCGAGCGGGGCGCGCGGAGGTTAGTTCGAAACGCGCGCAGCACGGATCAACCAGCCGTGAACCCTCTGCCACTTGTCACCGCTGCACCGAAAATTGAGCAATTCGGGTCGATTTTTCTGGAGGTCACCGAAAAACGAGAATGCATCTTGCCCGGTCGATGTGTGCAATCTCCGTTCCGCCTTCCAAGCATCAAACGCTGTGATGATGAGCGGTTTCGCGTCTTCCTGCTTCATGTTTCGCCTCTTCCTACAGCCAGCCGTTCTCGAGCTTAGCCTCTCGGAACGCCGCCCGCGCTCGCGCCGACAGGCAAGTCAAGAGCGCAGGCATGGTCCCCCTGCTGCGCCGCTGCTACCGTGACGGCCGCCAAAAAATGCGAGACCGGAGCGAATCATAGCCAATACGGAAAGCGTCGTCACTATCCAGCCTCATCACGGAGACGACCCTGCAGATCGAAATTTCCCGAGGGTTAGTCGGTTGGGAGCGGCACTAATTCCATCGAGGCATGCAATCGCTCTTTCAATGAAGACCGATACGGGCACAGAGGTTGATGTCGTCTGTCTCTGCCGGCGGCACGGCGGCTGTCGGACCGCCTCCAGGAGAAGATCGAGGAATATCTGACTCAGGACGATCCGCCCGATCCAACTGTCCTTGAGCAGCTTGCTGCCTCTGGCGAGCCGATGATTTCCAGTGTGTAGCGGTCGCGTAGTTTGAGAACCGGATAATCTCACCCATGCGGCCATTCTAGCGGATTGCCGGCCGGCCTGCCGACGGTCGCTGTCAAGCACGTTGCAGGTAGGCCGGATCGCGCATACTATCCAGGACGATTCAACCCTCTACCCAACCGGAGATACTGAATGAAGGTTCCTGACCCTTGGGTCTATTCGCTGAAAACAGAGATCGACGGCGAGGAATGGGTGCTCCAGGTCGTCAGAACTCAGCCGGGGAATCCTGCCCGCGAACCCGTGAGCTTCCCGAAGCACGATGCCAATAAGATCAAGAGAATCCTTGAAGCTCTCTTTGATGAGAAATGGACTCTCGTCAAGTACGAAGGCCAATAACCAAGAAGCGGGGGCCGCACGAGGTCAAAGTCGTGCATCCGTCCTACCAGCCGAGCAAGGCCGAGTTGAAGGAAGACGTGCGGCTTGACGCGACCTTCGAGGAAGCGGTGGACGCGCTCGCCCAGCCCGTCAGCATCCGCCATATCGCCCGTCCGGAGCCGGGCCGATAAGTGGCCTTCGGCACTGTCGTACATAATCCCCATGACGACGATCATCTTCCTGGATTGCCGGGGATGGCCACCGGTTTCCACGCGCCTGCAGGCTGTGGGGAAACCTGGAGCAGTTCGCGCGAAGACGATTCCCTGCGCAAGGAAAACACGGCGGGTTTAGAGACTTTCGACGTCGGTCGACCTCCGGCGGTATCGGCACGGAACTTCTCGGAGGAAGCCGGTCAGGTCCATGCTCCGGTTCGGAATCGGCGCGCCGGAAGACACGTCATGGAGTGAAGGAATACCCTGCTGTGCGGTCTGAAACAGGGCCGCGCCGGATCAACACGGACCCTGCCGCCTTGCCGGTCTCGCTCAGGTCATGACATCGTCGAGACGGACGCGCTACAGTCGGAGCATGATGATCGATATCTCCTCCGCCACCATCGCCGAACTCGGCAAGGCGCTGCGGGCCGGCCGGGTCACGGCACGCGACCTGCTCGACCAGGCTCTGGCCAACCGGAACGAGGCGCTCGGCGCCTACAAGCTCTGGATGCCGGACCACGCCGCCCGCGCAGCCGACCTCGCTGACGCCGTTTTCGCGCACGGCCTCGATTTCGGGCCGCTGCAGGGCTTGCCTGTCTCGGTCAAGGACCTGTTCGGCGTCGCCGGAACGCCCACCCATGCCGGAGCCCCGAAGCCGCTGCCTTCAGCCTGGGAAGCCGAGGGACCGGTTATCGCGGCGGTCAGGAACGGGCTGGGCGTCATCACCGGCAAGACGCACACGGTCGAGTTCGCCTTCGGCGGCGTCGGCTCGAACCCGCATTGGGGCACGCCGCGAAACCCGTGGGGCGGGACATCGCACCGGGTTCCGGGCGGCTCCAGCGCCGGCGCCGGTGTGTCGCTGCTGGAAGGTACAGCCGTCGCGGCGCTCGGCTCGGACACCGCCGGGTCGGTGCGCGTTCCGGCGAGCTTCACCGGCACGGTTGGCCTCAAGACGAGCTTCGGACGCTGGTCGCTCCAGGGCATCGTGCCGCTCAGCCCGTCTCTCGATACCGCGGGCCTGCTGACCCGCTCGGTTGCGGACACGGCTGTCGCCTTTGCGACGTTGGACCCGGTCTGCCAGACGCCGCCCCTGTCGGCGGACCGGTCCAGCCTGCGGCTGGGTGTGATCGAGAGCCTCTTCGAGGGGTGCGGGCCCGGTGTTGCAGAGGTCGTGCGCGCCGCGCTTGCCGAGCTGGAACAGCGGGGCGTGACGGTTCGCACATTCGACCTGCCGGAAGTCGCCGTCGCCAAGGAGATCTTCGGTGAGGGCGGGCTTGCGGTTCCGGAATTCATCGCCTTCATCGAGAACGAACTGCCCGAGTTCCGGGCGACGCTGGACCCGAATGTCCGCAGTCGTTTCGAGGCCTTCGGAACATTGACGGCGACAGCGTACCTGGGGCGAAAGATGCGCATCGCCCGCGCGGCGGCGGCGGCGAACGCCCGGCTTGCCGGCATCGATGCCGTTGTCGGGCCAACGACGCCGATCACCGCGCCCCTCCTGCAGCATGCAGCCGAAGGAGAAGGGTATCGGACGCACAACATGGCCGCGCTCCGCAACACCATGCCGGGCAACCTTCTGGAGTTCTGCGGACTGACAATCCCGGCCGGCCTCGACGGCTCGGGCATGCCGGTCGGTCTGCAACTGCTTGCCCCGCGCGGCTTGGACGAACGTCTGATTTCCATCGGCCTTGCCGTGGAAGCGGTGATCGGTCCGGCCTCCCGGCGTCTCGGGGCCCCTCCGGGCATGACCGCAGGTGCGTGACGGACCGAGCGGTCCGCGGCCCATGGTTGCTTCGATGTCGCCGGCAATGCGGCACTGATCACCGGCGGCATCAGCGGCAACGGGCGGGGTTTCGCGGAAGCCATCGCGCAGGCAGGCGGCGACGTCCGCTGCCGGGGAACAAGCGCAGACAAGAATGCCGCCGCACTCGAGACACTCCGTCACGACGATGTGCAGTCGGTGGCGTTGCGCTGCCGCACCCTGGCATCGCATGTGCTCGGCTGTACCTGCCTGACCACTCGGTGACGATCGCGCGGGCAAGGGGAGCACGGTGTCCTTGTCCCGAGCCAGGAACGGCAACCGGGCCGGGATCAAGGGGAACGACCAATTCATCAACCGGACCGGCACCGGGGCCGAATGACCGTGGTCGGGCCGGTGGCGCCGCCGAAAGCCGACGCCCGGCATCACGTGTGGAGCACGGGCAGATCTACCGCGCGAACTTCCAGTAGGTGTCCTTGCGCACGACGTAGCCGTTGCGAAAGCGCCACAAGTCGCACCCGAGCCAGGCGAAGGGCTCGCCGGAGCGCGGTGTCCCGCACACCGTCCATTCCGAAACCGCCCGTTCGCCGTCACCGATCCAGTGCTGCATGTCCTCCCAGCGCATGTCGGGAATGTCGACATAGCGGTCGCGCAGCACCTGGCCGATCTCTGCCTTGCCGACGCAGCGCCGCCCCTCGGGCGGAGTCGGGCCCCCGGCCATGAGCCATTCGCAGTCCTCGGCGAAGTGCGAGAGAATGGCATCGACATCGTGACGGTTGAAACCATCCTGGATCTCGTCAAGCAACTCGAGGGTGAGCACGCGTCCCATGGCTGTCTCCTCCGGTCCCGGCCCCGCGTTCCGACGCCTGCACGCTCACCGCGCACACGGCACCACCGGCCGGGATCGAGGATAACATCGTGCCGCCCACTTCCAAGTCCGGCGCGCTTGCGTCGTTTCGGGTCAGGAGTTTCAGGTTCCAGTGGCCGGCCGACCTGCTGGTCTCATGGGCCTTCGAAATGGAGATCCTGATCCTCGGCTGGTACATCCTGGTCGAGACCAACTCGGTGCTCGCACTTACCGTTTTCGGATCGCTGCAGTTCCTCGGCACCCTGGTCGCGCCCATGCTCGGCGTACTGGCGGACCGGCTCGGACGGCGCACTGTGCTCTGCGCGATGCGATTCGCCTTCGCGATTACCGCCGGTAGCATCCTCGCCCTGTCGCTGACAGACCTCCTGACTCCGGTGCATGTGTTTGCCGTCGCCGCCGTGGTCGGGCTGATCCGGCCGTCCGACCTGGTGATGCGCAACGCGCTGATCGGCGACACCATGGGGCCCGAGCGACTGACCGCGGCCATGGGCATCTCGCGGACCACTCTCGATTCCGCCCGGATCGGTGGCGCGCTGATCGGCGCCGGCCTGTTCTCCACCCTCGGACTGCCGACCGCCTACGCGGTGGTGGTGGCCTTCTACACCGCCAGCCTGCTGCTGACCTTTGGGGTCTCCGGCATCCGTGTCGGCCAGGCCCGGACATCGCCGTGGAACGAACTGCGCACCGGTCTCGGCTACGTCTGGAGCACCCCGGCGATCCTGGCCGCAATGTGGGTCGCGTTCCTTGCCAACCTCACGGTGTTCCCGATCTCGCACGGCATCCTGCCCTACGTCGCCCGGGAGGTGTACATGGTGGACGAGAACGGTCTCGGCCAGCTGATGGCGAGTTACGCCTGCGGCGCGCTTGCCGGCTCGATCGCGATGACCCTGATTGCGCGCCGGCGCAATCCCGGCCAGTTCATGCTCATCACCCTGTGGATGATGCACGCGGCCCTGCTCGGGTTCGGTCTCGCCGAGACCAAGCTGGCGGGACAGGGGTTCCTGTTCCTGGTCGGGCTGTCGCAGAGCCTGTCGATGATCTCGCTTGCCGTGCTGCTGCTGAATGTCGCCGACAGCCATCACCGCGGACTGGTGATGGGTGTCCGCATGCTGGCGGTCTACGGCCTGCCGGTCGGCCTGCTGATCGCCGGCGTCGCCATCGAACGGATCGGCTTCCCGCTCACCGTCACCCTCTACAGTCTGACCGGCGTCGTGCTCAGCATCGCCATCGCGGTGCACTGGCGAAAGGTGATCTGGCATGCTCCCTGATCAGGGACTGCCGGAAACCTCAAGGGCCGCGACCCCTGGCAGTGTGCGTCCCTCGAGCCATTCGAGAAACGCACCGCCCGCCGTGGACACGTAGTCCAGGCGATCCGTCACCCCCGCCAGCGCGAGGGCGGCAACGGTATCGCCGCCGCCGGCAACCGCAAGCGTGCCGCCGCCTTCGCACCGGCGTGCCAGCGCCCGTGCAACCTCGACCGTCCCCTCGTGGAAGGG
Organism: Alphaproteobacteria bacterium bin52; assembly: GCA_002238645.1. Lineage (GTDB taxonomy): Bacteria > Pseudomonadota > Alphaproteobacteria > Thalassobaculales > Thalassobaculaceae > Bin52. The sequence goes on from MPMT01000005.1 coordinate 22,486, forward strand.
CGGTGTCTCGAAGGCGCCGAGAGGTCCGTTCCACAGCACCGTCCTGCTGGTTGCGATCGCGGCCCCGAACGCGGCGCGTGACGCGAGACCGACATCGAGGATCATCCGGTCGGCGGGGACCGCGGTCACCGGGACGGTCTCGACCTCGGCATTGGGTGCAAGCCGGGCTGCCACCACGGCGTCCTCCTGAAGCAGCAGTTCGCAGCCGCAGCTGCGCGCCTGCTCCTCGATGGCGCGGGCCTCGGCGGCAAGGTCGCGCTCGGCAAGCGAGCAGCCTATACCGATGCCCCGGGCATGCAGGAAGGTGTTGGCCATGCCCCCGCCGATGATGAGCCGGTCGGCGCGGCGGACCAGGTTGCCCAGCACCGCGAGCTTGGTCGACACCTTCGCGCCGCCGACGATCGCGGTCAGCGGGCGTTGCGCCGATTCCAGCGCGGCCGCGAGGGCATCGAGTTCCGCCCGCATCTGGCGCCCGGCATAGCAGGGCAGCAGCCTGGTGATCGCCTCGATCGATGCGTGGGCCCGGTGAGCGGCCGAGAACGCGTCATTGACGTAGACATCACCGAGTTCGGCCAGCCCGGCGGCAAACGCCGGGTCGTTGGCTTCCTCGCCGGCATGGAACCGCAGGTTCTCGAGCAGGACCATCTCGCCCGGCGCCAGGCCGGCTACGGCTTCGGCCGCCGCCGGCCCGACGCAATCTTCGGCGAACCGGACCCGGATACCGTCCGCTGCCCGCGACAGCGGACCGACAAGGGGACGCAGCGACAGCGCCGGGTCGACGCGACCGCCCGGACGGCCAAGGTGAGACATCACGATCACCCGCGCTCCCGAGCGCGCCAGTTCGACAAGGGTCACCGCGGCGGCATCGAGCCGGGTCGCATCGGTGACCGTGCCGGCCTGCATCGGCACGTTCAGATCGGTCCGGACGATCACGCGCCGGCCGGCGCACTCAAGCTCGTCGAGGGTCTTCACGGCACTCATCCCCGCCCTCCGGTTCCGGTCGCAGACATCACCCGTGCTTCGGATATAGTGGATGCCGACCCGTCATTCGGAACAGGCGAGCATTCATGGCCGATGCGAACATCCACATCCTCAGGCGCGAGATCAAGGTTCTGGTCTTCGACCAGTACGGCACCATCGTCGACATGCAACAGGGACTGGTCGACGCCGTCACGCCGTTCCTGAAGGAACGCGGCTGGACGGGCAACCCGCACCAGTTCGTGACCTGGTGGCGCCGCACCCACTTCGAGGATTCGATGATCGATTCCCTGATCAACCGGGGCCACACACCCTACCGCCAGATCGGCCACCGCGCCGTCAGCCATGTCATGGACAGGGCCGGGATCGCGTACGAGCCGGAGGATGTCACCTGGCTGGTGTCGCGGATCGAGACCCTCAAACCGTTCCCGGAAGTGCCCGCGGCGCTTGCCCGGCTCCGGGAACACTATCGAATGGCGATTCTCTCGAACGGCGACCGGGACATGCTCGAGGCCGCCCGACCGCATATCGGGTTCCCGTTCGACCTGACCATCTCGGTCCAGGAGGCCGGTGCCTTCAAGCCCGACTGGCGCACCTACGCCCGGGCTGAGGAGATCATCCACGCGGCGTTCCCGGACACCGAACGCACCGGCATCCTCTTCGTTGCCAACCATGTCTTCGACTGCATCGGCGCCGCGGCCTGGGGCATGCGCACCGCCTTCATCAACCGGCGGGAGCGCAGCTTCGGCCAGTCCCCGCACCAGCCGGACCTGGCGCTCGGCAGCATGCCCGAGCTCGCCGATGCCCTGATCGGGACCTGACAGCACCAGCCTCGCCGGAGACCACCGCATGCGCCTGCTCCTCGCCATGATGAAGCACGAGACCAACACCTTCTCGCCGGTGGTCACCGACCTCGACCGGTTTCTCGCCTGGGGTGGATACGAGGGAGAGGAGGCGCAGCGGGCGTACCGGGGAACCGGGATGCCGTTCAGCGCCTACATGGACCTGGCAAGCCGGGACGGCCATGAAATCGTGACCCCGGTCGCGGCCGAGGCCATGCCGTCGGGTCCGGTCGAGGCTTCCGCCTACCGCTACATGAGCGAACTCATCCTCGACGCGGTTCGGGACGGGGTCGATGCGGCGCTGCTCGACCTTCACGGCGCGATGGTCGCCGAGACCGCCGACGATGGCGAGGGAACCCTGCTGCACCGCATGCGCGAGATTGCGCCGGCACTGCCCATTGCGGTGACCTACGACCTGCACGCCAACCTCACGGCCGCCATGGTGGACAACTCCACCTGTCTCATCGGCTACAAGACCTACCCGCACTGCGACATGTACGAGGTCGGCGAACAGATCGGGCGCGTGCTCCTCGCCTCGCTTGCCGGCACCGTGTCGCCGGTCATGGCCTGGGGACGCCCGCCGGTCCTGGCCCAGACCCTGCGGATGGGGCACGACGACGAGCCGATGCGCAGCCTGCTCGAGCTTGCGCGCGAAGCCGAACGGCAACCCGGGATCCTGGCGGCGAGCGTCTTCGGCGGATTTCCGCTGGCCGACATCCACGATGCCGGCAGCTCGGTCTGCGTGGTCGCCGACGGTGATCCCGACCTCGCCGCGCGCTGGCGTGACAGGATGGTTTCGGAGATCTGGAACCGGCGGGAGGAGTTTGTCTACCAGGGCGAGCCGCTCGCCGACGCCCTCGACCGGGCGAAGGCGCTCGATCAGGGACCGGTGCTGCTGCTCGATCATGCCGACAACGTCGGTTCGGGCGGGACCCAGGACGTGATGACGGTGATCGACGCGGTGCTGCGCGCCGGTCTCGAGGACGTCGCGGTGGCAGCCGTTCATGACCCGGATGCGGTCCGCGTCATGCAGGCCGCGGGTATCGGGGCCGAGGTGACGCTCGAGCTCGGCGGCAGGACCGACATGCCGTCGGTGGGCCTGTCGGGGCGGCCGCTCACGGTCCGGGGCAGGGTCAAAACCCTGACCGACGGCGAATGGACCGTGCGCGGGCCGATGTATACCGGCGTGCGGGTATCGATGGGCCATTCCGCCGTGCTCGATACCGGCCGGGTCGAGATCGTGATCACCTCGCGTCATCACGAACCATGGGACACCGGGGTGTTCACCTCGGTCGGCATCCAGCCGCAGCACAAGCGCTACCTGCTTTTGAAGTCGCGGATCCACTACCGCGCCGGGTTCGGCCCGCTCGGCACCCATACCATCACTTGCGATGGCGAGGGGGTCACGACCTCGGACAACCGGCTGCTCGACTTCCGCAAGGTCCGCCGTCCGATCTTCCCGCTCGACCGCATCAACCAGCCCTGACCGGAACACGGGCGCCACCGGGCCCCGCATTGCGCCGGGCAGTCGGGGATGCGAGCATCAATCCTTCCGCTGCCTGCCACCGGAGCCCCGAGATGGCCTCATCATCCGACGACCGCTACGACCTGCTTCTGACCGGCGGCCGGATCATCGATCCATCGCAGTCGCTCGACACCGTCGCGGACATCGCGTTTGCCGACGGTGCGGTCGCGGCCGTAGGGCCGGATCTGCCGCGCGAGCGTGCCGCCGAGGTGCGTTCGGTCTCCGGGTCCCTGGTCACGCCGGGCCTGATCGACCTGCACACCCACGTCTACTGGGGCGGCGCCTCGATCGGAGTCGACCCCGAGGACTACGCACGGCGCTGCGGCACCACCACCATGATTGATGCAGGGACCGCGGGTGCGGGCAACTTCGCGGGGTTCCGGGCCCACGTGATTGAACCGTCCACGCCGCGCATCCTTGCCTATCTCAACGTCTCCTTTGCGGGGATCTTCGCCTTCAGCGACCTGGTCATGGTGGGCGAATGCGAGGACTTCCGGCTGCTGCACCCGCAGGCGTGCCTCAACGTCGCACGTCTGCACGCCGACATGCTGGTGGGCATCAAGGTCCGGGTAGGACTGCGGGCGAGCGGGTCATCGGGATACGCGCCGCTCGACATCGCGCTCGATGTCGCCGAGGAGGCTGAACTGCCGGTGATGTGCCACCTCGACTGGCCGCCGCCGAGCCGCCGCGACGTGGTCAGCCGACTGCGCCCGGGCGATGTGCTCACGCACTGTTTCCGCCCGTTCCCCTCGGCTCCGATCCGGTTTGACGGCGCGGTTCGCGACGAGATCCTCGAAGCGCGCGAGCGCGGTGTGCTGTTCGACATCGGCCACGGCATGGGGTCCTTCGGCTTCACCACCGCGGAACGGATGCTCGAGAACGGCTTCCTGCCCGACGCGATCTCGAGCGACGTGCACTCGCTGAGCATCCGGGGACCGGCCTACGACCAGCTGGTCACGCTGTCGAAGTTCCTGCATCTCGGCATGGATCTCTCAGACATCATCGCCGCCAGCACAACGGGCCCGGCGCGCGCGGTCCGGCATCCTGAACTCGGGACCCTGGCGCCCGGCAGCATCGCCGACGCGACGGTGCTCGAGATCAGGGAGGAGCCGGTCACCTTTACCGACAGCCTGGGCGAGACCCGAACCGGGGAGAAGCAGTTTGGCCTTGTCGGTACCGTGATTGCCGGAAACTGGTGGTCCTGAGCCGGATTACGGCCGCATCGGAAAACTGCGCGGCCCCGCCTCGCGCAACGGCGCGGCGGTCTGTGCGAAATCGCACAGCAGCCTGCGGGTGTCGCGCGGATCGATGATCTCCTCGATCCAGAAGGTTTCCGCGGAGCGGAATGGCGACCTCAGCTTGTCCAGCCGCTCCTCGATCTCGGCGAGCTTTGCCCCGGGGTCGTCTGCCGCATCGATGTCGGCCCTGTAGGCGGCCTCGATGCCGCCCTCGAGCGGGAGCGATCCCCAGCGTCCGGAAGGCCAGGCATACCTGGTGCAGTATCGCCCGCCGTTGCGGTGAGCCGCCCCGGCGACGCCGAACGCATTGCGCACGATGACGGCACACCACGGTGTCGTGGTCTGCCAAATCGCGCTCATCGCCCGCACCCCTTCCCTGATGGTGCCGTTGCGTTCCGCATCCAGACCGATCTGGAAGCCAGGGCAGTCCACCAGGTAGACAACCGGAAGGTGAAAGGTCTCGGCGAGATCGACAAACCTGGTAACCTTCCGACAGGTGGCCGCGGTCCAGCAGCCGCCGTAGGAGAACGGATCGCTTGCCATCACCGCGACGGGCCAGCCGTCGAGCCGGGCGAACCCGGTTATGACCGAGCGCCCGAAGGTTCGCCCCATCTCGAAGAACGACCCGCTGTCGACCACCGCCTCGACGATCGGCCGCATCCGGTAGACTTTGCGGATGTTGCGCGGGACGGCCTCGATCAGCCAGCCGACGCGCCGGTCCGGATCGTCGTCACGCCCGCCGCGAGGCGGCAGTTCGTACACCGAACTCGGCAGGTAGGACAGGAAGCGTCTCGCGCATTCGAACGCCTCCTCTTCGGTGTCGACCGCGTGGTCGACGGCGCCGGCGCGCAGCTGGATCTCGTGGCCGCCGAGTTCGTTCTTGGTCAGATCCTGCCCGGTCCGCGCAACCACCGGCGGTCCGGCGACAAACAGCGCGGACCGCTCCTTGATCATGACCGAGTAGTGCGAGGCGGCAAGATGGGCCGCGCCCAGTCCGGCCACCGAGCCGAGGCCGAGCGCAACCCGGGGAACCGTTCCCATGTTCTCGACCACGAGTTCCCAGCCGGAGACGCCGGGCACATTGGCCCGGCCGGTGGTCTCGATGGTCTTGACCGAGCCGCCGCCGCCGGAACCCTCGACCATGCGGATAAGCGGCAGGCGGAGCGCGTTGGCCATCTGCTCGCACTGGAAGTGCTTTTCCTTGATCGTGGCATCGGCCGAGCCGCCGCGGACCGTGAAGTCGTCACCGCCGATCACCACCGGGCGCCCGTCGACCCGGGCGCGGCCGAAGACGAAGTTCGAGGGCACCAGGTCCGCCAGGTCATTGTTGCCGTCGTACTCGGCACGACCCGCGATCTTGCCGATCTCGTGGAAACTGCCCGGATCAGCCATCAGCGCCACCCGCTCGCGAATATTCAGTCGTCCGCCGTCCTTCTGGCGCCGGACGCGCTCGGGCCCGCCGAGTTTCTCGGCAAGGGCTTCGCGACGGCGCAGTTCTTCGAGCTCTCGGTGCCAGGACATTGCAGGTTCCCGTAAGGCGAATGGACGGGGCCGAGTGTATCGATGGTTCCGGCGGATGCCAGACCCCGGTCTTGGCCCCTCCCGAAATCTGGTCTACAGGTCAGGCGCCGGCGAACTGGGGCCGCAAGCGTGTACCGGGAGACTGTCCGATGGCCGAAGTCAGGGTTCTGAGCGAGGTGACGGGAACCGCGTGGAAGATTCTGGTGCGCGAGGGCCAGGACGTCGAGACCGACGAGGAACTGATGATCGCCGAGGCGATGAAGATGGAAATCCCGCACTACGCCCCCGCGGCGGGCCGGGTCCGGACTGTCTGCGTCGAGGAAGGCGCCGCGATCAGCGAGGACGACCTGCTGTTCATCCTCGATACCTGACCGGACAGACGCCCCGTGGACAGGGTCCTGATCGCCAACCGCGGCGAAATCGCCTGCCGGATCATTCGCAGCTGCCGGGCGGCCGGCTACTCACCTGTCGCGATCCACTCCGATGCCGATGCCGGAGCGCTGCACGTGCGCCTTTCCGACGCCGCACGACGCGTCGGACCGCCGCCAGTGGCCGAGAGTTACCTCGACCAGGACGCGGTACTCGAGGCCGCCCGTGAACTGGACGCGCGGTTCATTCACCCGGGATACGGCCTGCTGTCCGAGAACGCCGGCTTCGCGCGGCGCGTGATCGGGGATGGGCTGGTCTGGGTCGGCCCCGACCCCGACACCATCGCGGCCATGGGAGACAAGGACCGGGCCCGTGCGATCGCCGCGGCGGCCGGGGTGCCCGTGCTCGGCGGTTCGCACCGGCTTGACCCGTCCGACACCGAAGCCGTGCTCGCCGCCGCACACCGGGTCGGGTTCCCCCTGCTGGTCAAGGCGACGGCGGGAGGCGGCGGGATCGGCATGCGCCGTGTCGACGCACCCGACGATCTGGTGGCCCGGGCGGGATCGATCGCCGGGCTAGCCGGGCGGATCTTCGGTGATGCCGGGATATTCCTCGAGCGTCTCGTACCCCGTGCCCGGCATGTCGAGGTCCAGGTCATGGGGTTCGGTGACGGCCGGGTCATTCACCTGTTCGACCGCGACTGTTCGGTCCAGCGCCGGTACCAGAAGGTGATCGAGGAGGCACCCGCGCCCGATCTCGATCCCGGGATCCGTGACGGCCTGGCGCAAGCTGCCTGCGCGCTTGCGGCCAGTCAGCGCTACCTCGGCGCAGGCACCGTCGAGTTCCTGGTCGACTGCGACACGGGAGAGTTCCACTTCCTCGAGATGAACACCCGCCTGCAGGTGGAACACCCCGCAACCGAGATGATCACTGGTCTCGACATCGTCGCCCTTCAGCTTGCGCTGGCCGACGGATCGCCAACCCCGCCCGAACCCGACGCCCGCGGTCATGCGATCGAGTGCCGGATCTATGCCGAAAACCCGGCACGCCGCTTCCTGCCCTCGCCCGGGACCCTGGACAGTTTCATCCTGCCGCCCAGGCGTGACGGACTGAGGATCGAAACCGGCTACGAGAAGGGAGACGAGGTCTCACGCTGGTACGACCCGCTCATCGCCAAGCTGGTGGTCCACGGGGACGATCGCCCCGCCGCGCTCGCGTGCCTGGCACATGCGCTTTCCGAGGTCGCCATCGAGGGTGTTGCGACCAACCTCGACCTGCTGCGACAGGTCGTCGAAGATGCGGAATTCCGCGAAGGTCCTGTCGACACCGCCTATCTTGAGCGCGCCGTGGCGGGCCTGCTTGCCACATCACGCGGCAACAAACGCGGCTGAAGCGTCGGGCTGGCACGCCCGAGCGTTGCCGGCGTCCGCGGCAGACTTGCGCCCTGTTCAAACCTTCGTTCCAGCACCCCTGCACGACCGGCCGTACCCGCGACGCCTTCTCAATGTCCCGAAGGGGGCAACGCGATGGCCCGCTCCATGCCGGCGGACCACGGTGACAACCCCGGGATGCGACGAATCGCGCTGCACCGGGAAGACCTGCAGCCCGGCGCTCATGCCGCCCGGATGCTCCGGATTGTGTGCCGCGCAGCAGGGGATCCTTGGGCTCCGGGTCCTGGACCAATCCGGGAGCATCCGGCGTATGCTTCACACCCCGGGAGGCGTCCTCGGCGAATGGCGTCGCGGCTGGAGACCTGGACAACCCGCTTGCCTGCCGAGAATCATTCCCCGACCGGTCGCATCATCGCCGGAAGAGCGGCTTCCGGTCAGGCGGGTGACAGAGTGACCGGCACCGCCCGGATCAGGCCCGTGCCGCCAGCGAGCTCGACGTCGCGTAGTCGAGATCGTGCGGGTGCCCGTCCATGGCACGCCCGATCGCGATCTCGAGACGGTGCAGGACCTCGTCGATCTCGGCCTCGGTGATGATGAGCGGCGGACACAGCCGGATGAAGTTCTTCACCGCGATCAGCACCAGTCCCTCGAGCAGTGCGTTGTAGCGGATCCGCTCCGCCATTGCGGGGTCCGGCGTCCTGCTGTCGGCTCCCTCGACGATATCGAGCATGTGGTACAGGCCGAGGCCACGGACGTCGCCGATGACCTCGAGGCGATCCGCCATTGCGTCGAGGCCGGACCGAAGCCGGTCGCCGAGTACCACGGCCTGCTGCGTCAACCCGTCGCGCAGGACGATCTGCAGCTGTTTCAGCGCCACCGCGGCGGGCAACGGATCGCCCGAATAGGTTCCCGCCCACGGCAGGCCGGCCTTGCCGCGGGCCTGCTCGGCGATAGACCGGGTCGTGACCGTGCCGGCGATGCCCATACCCGCGGTCATTCCCTTGCCAAAGGTCACGATGTCGGGGACGACGTCGTACTGCTCGAACGCCCACAGGGTACCGGTGCGCGCCGGTGCGAGCTGTGCTTCGTCCAGCATCAGCAGCGCGCCCCAGCGATCCGCGAGGTCGCGCAGCCCGGGCAGCCATTCCCCGGGCGGGACCACCATGCCGCCAGCCACCGGAACGGTTTCGGCCATGATCAGCGCCGGATTGCGGCTGGTCACGTGCTCCATCAGTTCTTCGCTGTGATCCAGGCAGGCAACCTTGCAGCCGGGATAGGAGAGATTGATCGGGCAGCGGTAGCAGAGCGGAGCGTAGATCGCATTGCGGTGCGACGGCATCAGCAGCGGGCCGAGCTGGGCCTTGCGCCCGCCGGCGACACTGGTGACCGATTCAGCCGCCAGGCTTCCCCCGTGCAGGCCGCGAATGACCGAGATGATGTCGTAGCGCCCGGTCACGCCGAGTGCCATGCGCATCGCGATCTCGTTGGCTTCCGAGCCGGTGACCGCGAGGTTGACCACGTCGAGTCCGTCCGGAAGCGTGCTCGCCACCAGTTCGGAAAACTCGACCAGCCACGGATTGGAATACCAGGACGACTGGTGGACCAGCCTCTCGGCCTGCTCGCGGATGGTTTCGGTCAGTTCGGGGTGACTGTGGCCGAGCACCATGCACATCATGCCCGAGGTGAGGTCGTAGTACTCCGTCCCGTCCACGTCCCGCAGCATCACCCCGCGGCCGCTTTCGAACATGATGCGCGGCTCGTAGCGCCAGCCGTAAACACTGGCCTCGTCCCGCGCCATCAGTTCGTGGTGGGAATTCGAGAACTGGAACCGCTTGTCCGCCATGCCATGCCTCCCTTCGCCCGGGCAGCGTTCCCGGAACGCCCGGTGCCCCTGCCCGTCACTGTAGCACCATCGCCTCGCGGGCCGGGAGCGCCCGCGCATCCCCGGCGGGAAGCGGCGACTACCCGGTATTCGACGGCCAGGAGGTTTCGCGCTCCCGCGCCCACTCGACCTGGGGAATGTCGACCTTCGGTGATGGCGGCCAGCCGTCACCGCGCTGCGAATTCAGGCTTCGGTGCGGTGCCCACCGGTACGGCCGGTCCGGCTTGCCCACGAGACGTCGTCCGTCCAGCCACTCCAGGTCCGGTCCGTACAGTTCGTCGACAAGACACGAGGTCAGGCAGTCAAGAACCTCCCCGTGCGCCGGGTCGGCCGAGAGATCGGTCATTTCCCTGGGATCGGTCTCGAGGTCGAACAGCTGGCGGTGGTTTCCGACCGGGTAGTAGATCAGCTTGTAGCGCGTGTCCCGGATCATTCGGGTCGCGTGATCGTCGTTTCCGACCTCGCCGTAGAGGTGGCTGCGGAGCTCCGGTCCGATCATCGAAATTCCGTCGACGGACTGCGGACAGCCGATGCCGCAGAGATCGAGCAGAGTCGGCATGATGTCGGCAAACCCGACCAGCCTGTCGTCGACCTTGCCTTCCGGGACCCGGTCGTTTCCCGCGTTCGGCATCAGGATCATCGGAATGTTGGCCGAACTCTCGTAGAAGACCCGCTTCGCCGCCATGTCGTGGTTGCCGAGCATGTCGCCGTGATCGCTGGTGAACATGACGACGGTGTCGTCGAGCAGGCCTTCCATCCGCAGCGTTCCGATCAGGTAGCGGATCTGGTGGTCGATCTGGGTGCAGAGCGCGTAGAAGGCCCGGCGCGCCTCCAGCATCTGCCCGGGCGTGTAGAGATTGGTGCGGCTGAGCACGGCGGAGAGCGCGTAGGGCAGGTTGTCCCGGTCCCTGGCCCATTCACCGACGTAGGGTTCGTCGACGGGAATGCTGCGGTACAGGTCCATGTAGGTCTGCGGCGGCACCAGCGGCGGATGCGGGTGCCTGAACCCGAGGTACCAGAACGCCGGGCGGGTCGGGTCGCGGCGCTTGATCACCCTGGCCATCATCCGTCCGGCCCAGGCGGTCGGATGGTGAATCTCGTCGAGATGCCACGGGCGCCAGTGGTACTGGTTGTTCGACATGCCGTGGTCGAACTGGCGGCCCGCCAGGCCCTGGTCTCCCAGGTAGATGTCGTAGTCGTCGAGCGTTCCCCACTGCGAACGCCCCTCGTCATCAAGGATCACCGAATCAAAGCCGATTCTGGCCCGTTGGGGATGGACATGGAGCTTGCCGACGGCATCGGCCTGGTACCCGGCGTCCCGAAAGACCTGGGCCATGGTGTTGGCGGGCATTCCCAGTTCGTCGTTGAAGTCCCGGTCGCCGTGCGTGCGCGGCACCTGTCCGGTCATCAGGGTCCGGCGCGCGGGAATGCAGACCGGGCACTCGGAATACGCGTTCGAGTAGCGCGCGCCGCAGGATGCGATCTCGTTGAGACCGGGGGTCAGGATGGCCGGATGACCGGCGAACCCGATCTGCTCGGCCGACCAATGATCCGCACAGATCAGCAGCACGTTTGGTCGTTCTCTCGTCATTGTCACCTCTCGCCGCGCGCGTGGCACAGGGTCGGTCGCAAACGCCCGACCTATCCCGCAGCCTTCAGGGTTTTCGAACTGCCCGCAATGTCGCTGCGTCCCGCGCCCGTCCGGCCCGGGACCGGCGGGGGCCGATCCTATTCAAAGGGGCTCCTATACGCCTAACTAGCCAACCGTCGCGAGGCGACGTTCCTCAAGGTGCGCAACAACCTCGTTGTGATACTTACACGCTATGTCCTCTGATTCTTCGTCCATCACGCACTCAATCTCCGTGATCCTGGCGCTTTGCTCTTGCAGAAGTTTGTCGTCCCCATCGTTGTAATGCTCAGAGATTTTCAGGAACGCCCACTCTATTTCCATCGCGTTAGGCGCGCGAGGCCAGCAAATGGGAGTCCAGAGCCATGGCTGCCCCTCTGGTGATCTCCAGTTCTCCGGGTTTCCCCTCACACGCCGCGCTAGTTCATCGAGCGCACGACACTGATCGGATCCAGGTGTTATGGCGAGTTCTTTGAGGTCTTTGTCAGAGAGCGATTTCACGTCGGTTCCTTTCGACCAATAGTATCAAGAAAAGCGCCGCCCCCGGCCGAGCGGCGTTCACAATTGCATACTGCGGCCTTGAGAATCGCGTCAACAGCCTCGACGCATCTCTGATTCTTGTCAACGAAATTACGCGAGTTGCCTAGCCATATCTCATGGCGTAGATTGACCTGCGACATGATGGACGGAGAAGGGCGATGACGAGCAAGCCCATCAACTTGCGCCCACGGAGCCGCCCGCCGAAGCCCATCCCAGAACGGGTGGCCCGCGCGATCTTCTCCGCCGTGAAGCCCGCTGATCCTACGATCTGAGTTCAGAAGACCCACGTGCGGAAGCCGAATTCGACGGATTGACGAGATGGCAGATCGATGGATCGCTAATCCCGAGATGCCAAGGCCGTTTCCACTGAAACTTGAGTCGATCCGCAAGGCCGCCTTGGAGCGTTGGGGAGATGCTCCCATTTCACAGGACGATATTCTCCTGTGGATCTACGAGGGATGCCCAGACGCGAGGACTGTCCTTCTCAACGCTGCGACACGCCAATCGACTATCCCAGGACAGGGCAAGATGAATCCCGAGGCATTCATGACCACGCTATTCGAGTCCGGTGTATTTGTTGCCGAAGAACAACCGACCGCTCCGTGATCGGTCGTTTGGCTAGTTAGGCGTATAAGCTCGTTTATGATCCCCTATTCAAACAATGCGACGGCGCGGATCGGACTTCCGGTCCCTCCCCTGATGCGCAGCGGGAACCCGATGAAGCGGAACCGGCCCCTGCCGATCAGGCGATCCAGATTGGCAAGGCATTCCATGTGGGTGATGCCGCGTTCGGCACAGGCGATGTGCGCCTTGTAGTTGGGCTCGCCTGCCGGGGCCGGGCTGATCGCTTCGACCCCGAACATCACGATGCCATGATCGGCAAGCCAGTGGACCGCGTCGACATGCAGGCCCGGGAAGTCCTCGAGATAGCCCGGTGAGCCGAACAGTCGCTCGTTGACCGCCATGTACAGCAGCACGGTGTCACGCGGCCTGATCTCCTGGCCGGAACGAGCCAGTGCCTGCTCCATTTCCGGTACCGTGACCTGGTGGCGCAGCGGTACGTCCGACAGGTCGAGGCAGATCGCTTCGGTGTAGAAGTCCTCGAGCGGAACCTGCTCGATCGACGGCGCGTCAGCGGCAGGGTTGAAGTGGCACGGCGCGTCAACATGTGTCGTCGAGTGATCGCTGATCGACAGTGACAGCGACTTCGACGTGAAGACGGTATCGCCGGCCCGTTTGACCTCTTCGTGATCATTCCAGACCGTAACGATCACCGGCGGGTGCGACGGGTGGGCCGGGGTGCGGTGATGGATTTCCCGGCTGAGGTCGATCAGTTCCATGAGCCTCTCCAGCGACAGCGTTCGGCCATTCGGCCGCGTCATGCCAATGTGACCGGAGCACGTACCGTATCGTCAAGCAGTCCTGTCGAGATGAACGGGCGCGCGTTGCCCGGATTGCCCGCTACGCCTCACCACGGCCCGGGCGAAGGCGGACGGGATGGAGGTCTCACCGATGGTGCTCTGCCCGCAGTCCGGCCGTGCCGAACGCACGAGCGTTGCGCACACGCCCGGTCGAAACCGGCGCCGGACCGTTCCGGATCCCGGGCCCAACGCCGAAGGCACAGCCGTGACGCGTCGGTCATGCCGGGGGTCCGTCATGTCGCGTGTCGTTGACCAGTTCGGACCCGATCACCAGATCAAGGAATATGGAATGCACCCATGCGGGGACGAACGATGAAGTACGGCGCAGGACTGATCGCCCTTGCACTGCTCGCGGGACTGTCAGCCGATGCGAGTGCCGCAGAGTTCAGCTACAGCTACCTGGAAGTCACGGCGGACCTGTCGAAGACCAAGAACACGGCAACGGCACCGCTGGAGGACGACGCGGACGGTCGGCTCATCGGCATTGCGGGATCCTGGGAAGTGTTCGATTCGATCTACATCAAGGGCACCTGGTCCAGGGAAACCAAGGAATTCGGCAACGAGGTGGCCGGTGTCCCGCTGGACCTCGAAAGCAGGCAGACCCTTGCCATGCTTGGCGCGGGATATCACTTCGAGCCGGGCGAACGGCTCAGTGTCTACGCTGAAGCGCTCGCGATCGTGGATTTCAAGGTCGAGCACACGGTTCCACTTGTCACGAGATCGGCAAGAGGACCAGCCGCGGTCACGACGACCGATTCCGTGATTGAGGGCGATGGTCTTGCCGCCGCCCTGGGGGTTCGTTACCGGGTCGACGAGAACGTGGAACTCGAAGGCCAGCTCTCGCACATGCGGACCGAAGCAGACATTCTGCGTACCGGCGGGGACATCTCGGATTCAGAAACCATGCTCAGGATCGGCGGGCAGTTCTACACCGGCCACGGACTGTCGGTTGGCGGCTACTTTTCCTACAGCAAGCATACCGACGACAACTTTGACCACATCAGGAAGCTTGGTGCCTTCCTGCGATACTATTTCTGAAAACCCGGCAACGGGATCGCGAAGAGCTCCTGCCTCGGGACTGTTGTTCGACGGGGCTGTACACACTCCTCCCAGTGATCAGCTGTTACTCCCTCTCGCTGGTCTGACCCCCCGCCACGGACACACCGAATTCCCCGCCGTCACGCAGATTCCCGTATCGAAACTGGAGAAATTTCACGCATCTGCAAGGCGTGTAATTGCCTTGACATTTTCGGGTGCAAGATCAGTATTATGCATTTCAGATGTGGGATAATTCATCATGCTGCACTTGGTCAACGAGACTATCGATGCTAGGCGCGCGCACTATCGTGCCCGCGCCGGAACACTCACTCGGTTGGTCCGCGGGGTGTATGTTGAGAGCGACAGCGACAGAGATACCGTGATTCTTGGCCACGCGGTGCGTATCGCGCGCTATCTCTATCCCAACGCATACCTGTCGTCGGCAAGCTCCCTCCTGCTGGGACCGACGGCGGACGGGCGGCTGTTCATCAGCGGCCGGCGCAATCAACGCACACGCCTTCGCACGCTCGAGATCGTCCAGAACACGGCCCCGGAGAATCCATCGACCGTCCCTGCCGTGATCGGTGACGAACTGGGCGAGCTGCATGTCGACATCTCGTCGCCGCGCCAGCGCTTCCTGGAGGCCTTTCGGTTGCGGAGCGAACACGCCAGCGCAGTTACGCCCGAAATGCGCGACCAGATGGCTGTGCGTCTGATCGAGGAATGCGGCTCGCCCGAGGCCGCAGCAGAAACCGTCTGGGCACTGGCGCGCGGCAACGGCTGGTACCGAGAAGGCGAACATGCCGAACGATTCCTCCTGCAGCGACCCACCGCCACCAGGGTCCCTCCCAACAAGGCCGCTCTCGACCTCCTGGTGGCCTGGCACGGCGAGCTGCTTGGCAATCTCACCCATGACGGTTTCGAATGGCGCTGGAAGCCGCGCAAACGCGCCACGCCGGCGCTGATCTGCGAGAGTGCGCCAGGAAAGATTGCATGTGCGGTGTTGGATTTTGCTTGCGGCCATGTGGGGCCGGGGAAAGAGTCGAGTATCAATATATGGTGGCAAGGGGCTGGTTCAGGCCCACCCCTTGCCGATGAAAGGAGCTCGACGATGCCGAAAGAACTGAACGACGTGACCCCTTCCATGGGCGAAGGTAGCACGGTGTATGTGGCGGTGGAAATCAGCGACAAGTCCTGGGTTGTCGGGATCGGCGCTCCGTCGGATCCGGGCAAGGTTGGGATGCATACACTGGCGCCGGCCGACACAGACGGTCTGGTCGCGAGGATCGAGAAGGCCCGTGCCCGTGTTGGCGATCCTTCTCGGGTGCTGCTGACCTACGAGGCGGGATACGAAGGCTTCTGGCTGGCCCGGTGGCTCGGCCTGCAGGCGCCGCAGATCGATGTCCTGGTGTGTGATCCCGCGAGCCTCGAGGTGGTTCGCAAGGCGAAGCGTGCGAAGACCGACAGGATCGACGCGAAACGGATGGTTCGTGCGCTGCGGGCGTGGGACCGGGGCGAGGAGGAGGCTCTGTCTGTGGTTCGGATCCCGACCGAGGCAGAGGAGGATGCCAAGCGTCTGCTTCGCAATCGGGAGCGTCTGGTGAAGGAACGCACCAGGCTGGGCAATACGATCAAGGGATTGCTGAAGCTGCAGGGGGTCCGGGATCTGGAGCCGAGGCGCCCGTCGTTTCTGGCTGATTTCGCCGAGGTTCGCACAGCGTATGGTGCGCCACTGCCTCCTGGTCTTCGCGACGAGATCGAGGCGACGCACGAGCGGCTTGTCATGGTCATGGCGCAGCTGAAAGAGATCGAGGAGAAGAAGGCTGCTCTGATCGCGGAGGCTGCAGGGATGTCTGAGCAGGCTTCAACTCATGATCAGGGCACTCGGACCGGCACAGGGGATGAGGAGCACCGTGCAGTGCCGGGCCCGGCGGCTGTGCTGGTCCAGTTGAAGGGGATCGGAGCGAACGATGCCGTGCTGCTTCAGCACGAGGTGTTGTACCGGGACTTCAGGAACCGGCGGGAGATCGCCGCTTGGGCGGGTCTTGCACCGGTCCCATGGGCGAGCGGCGGGGTCGAGAACGACCAGGGCATCAGCAAGGCGGGCCATCCGGTGATCCGCAGGCATCTGGTGCAGATGGCGTGGCGCTGGGTGCGGTATCAGCCCGCCAGCGCAATCACGGTCTGGTTCCATGAGTATTGCGCGCGCCGGCGTGACAGGCTGATGCGCAAGCGGGCCATCATCGCCGTGGCACGCAAGCTGCTTGTCGCGCTATGGCGGTACGCCACGACCGGTCTGGTGCCGACAGGCGCGGTACTCGGTCCATCGTGACGGTCGTCACGATGGCCGGGAACAGAGGCTGAGGCAGAAGGAGGGTTTTCCTGTCCAACGCGGCTCGACGGGGTCGCGGCGGAACCGGAGGATGCGTGATCGCCATGGGAGCAGGGCGGCCGGCTTGACGGCACCGTTTTGTAAGATGGATCCCGTCCACCGGAACGTCGAACCACAGGATGTGGAATCGGGGTCACGGGGCCGGCACAGGCTGGCCAACCGAACCGTATAGGAGTTGAGTGCCGCCGTTGAGCGCACTGCTGAAAAGACGTTCCATCCGGACCACCTTCGCTGCGCCTGGCAGCCGTCGAAATGGACTACTTGGAAAAAAAGAACTGCTGCCTTTGTTCGTGCGCGGACAGGCGACATCACCGGCTCGACAGAGGGTAACACGATGAGGGAGGAACAAGAGTCGACGGAGTAAAATCACGCTTGACAGTGGGGAAAGCTCATAGGAGCTCCCACCATTCATCGAATCCCTACTGCCCGAGGGATGGCTCGCCCGGGTCCTCCGGGAGGGCGACCAGCGCGGGGCGCTGCGCGGCGGTCGGCGCTACATGTCCAACGTCTCTGTCACCCCGAGCCGGGCCGAACTGGCGGCCTTGCCGGAGGATGTCCTCTCGACACCGCTTGAGGCGTTCTGCGAGGCGGGCCGTTTCACCGGTTGCTATCGTGGACCGGAGCGTGGACATGTCGAGGAGACATTCGAGCGCAATCTCGCCAGGCTCTACTCGCAGCCCGAAACACCGCGCCTGTCGGGCATCCAGATCAAGGCGCCAATGAGCCTGCTTGCCGATGGAACCCTGCTGCCAGCCGTCAACAGGGCGTTCACGCATGTCCTCAAACCCGCCGGAACCGCCGGCTTCGAAACGCTACCCGTCGTCGAATGGCTTTGCCTGGAACTCGGCCGTGCCGGCGGCTTCGAAGTGCCATCCGCCACATTGGTCGAAATGCCCGACGACATGCCCCCGGCATTGCTGGTCGAACGTTTCGACATCCGGCGCGGTCCGGAAGACCGGCGCCGTCTTGCGCTCGAGGACTTCTGCTCGGTTCTGGACATGCCCGCCTCGGCGAAATACGACAGCACCATCGAGCGCGTGGCCAGGCATCTCAGGCCGCTCTCGACCGATCCGGTCGCCGATCTCGGCCTCCTGTTCCGTCGCGCCGCCTTCGCCTGGCTCATTGCCGACGGCGATATGCACCTGAAGAATGTCGCTCTCCTGAGAACGGCTGATGCCAGGGCGAAAACCTTCGCCTCTGTTCGGCTGGCGCCGCTCTATGACGCGGTCACCACCCGCGTCTTTCCCGGCCTTGCCGGCGACCGCATGGCCCTGAAGCTCAACGGCGAGGATGATCGGCTCCGCCTCCGGGACTTTCTCACGACGGCCCGAACGATTGGACTGCGGGGCAGCGAAGCCCGGACGGCCTTGGTGGACCTCGTTGTGCGACTCTCCCGAGGCGCGGCCACTCTCGAGTTGCCAGTATTTGCGCAGCGGTCGGAAGCAGCCAGGACCGTCCGGGACCAGGTATCAGGCATCGTCGGGAAACGTTCCGCTGCGCTCATGCAGGACCTCTTCTGAAAAGCGGGTCGTCAGTCGATCCCGTTCCCCAGCCACCTCCGGTTTCAACATGCCCGGCCGGCCGTACACCGACGCCGTCAGCACCAAGCTCACCTCCGCGGTCCCGGTAGCCTTGGGCAGCTCCGTCGGGCGCTGTTCTCGGGCGGAGGGATGCCCCGCGGAGCTGAAGGAGTCCTGCCGGAGGGACGTCATGCCGTCTCTGTTGTCGGACGATCTGCGTGTCGGTTTGATGGAGGCGGCGTCCACCGACCTTAGTCTTAACTTACTGAAATTATTTAATTTTAATATTGGCACATTTGGTTTGCACCACGTTTTTGCCACGGAGCTTTCTCCTTACATCCCTTACCGAATTCATCTCGGGTGGTGCCGTCGGTGGCCGATGACCTACGAGTGCGTGACTCCTTCGGGGGTGTTCGTTCTCTCGTTCTCCCCACTCGACTTCGCTGCAACCGTCGGATGCCTTCGCTCAATCGGCGCCGCGATTCTTCCTTCCGTGCATCAACCGGTGGTGCTCGTACATCTTTTCCCGTTCCACGTCCGCGAGCGGGCGGATATCGTTCCGGTGCTGCTGGGCAGGCCATGCGCACACGTCCTCGGGTCGTAGCCGAGGGTGCTCGGGGTCCAGTGTTCGGGTGACGTCATGAGCGGTCCAGGGCGGGGGATGCTACCTCAAGGCCATCCATGCCGAAGCTCCGATACCGGTCACACCAGCGATAGACGGTCGTGCTCGCGATGCCGAGCTTGTCCAGCGTGCGACGCACCGGCAGATGCGAGCGCTCGACCAGGGCGATGATCTCCCGCTTCTCCGTGGGGGAGTATCTCACGCGTCGTCGCCCCCTTCCCCAATCATGCTTTTCTTGAGAAGTCGGTTCTCCAGCACCAGGTCGGCGACCAGCTCTTTCATATCGCGCATCTCGCGACGCAACTCCCTGACCACGCCGGTGTTCACCTGGGGCGCCGTTTCGCCGGCCAGGCGCTTCTTGCCCGCTTCGAGAAACTCTTTCGACCAACTGTAATACAGGCTCTCCGCGATACCTTCGCGCCGGCACAGCGCAGCGATGCTGTCCTCGCCACGCAGCCCTTCCAGCACGATGCGGATCTTCTCCTCCGCCGAATATTGCTTGCGCGTCCGGCGGCGAATGTCACGGACCGTCTTCTCGGCAGGCTCTTTGGCGCGCGTGGAATTCTGTCTCATCTTCATTCCCTTCGGTCACTGCGATGAGCCAGAAATCCTCCCTTATGAAAATGCCTCAGCCTGTCTCATAGGCGCTGACGTTGGACAACCCTGAGCCTTGCACTTCGTTGAGACCTTCGCTTGAGGCTCAGTAGTACTCGCGGATGTATCCGTACGCCCGTTCAAACAGGTCCCCGTCCTGGTGCAGTTTGTACTTGAACAGCGTACGCCGCAGCGCCTTCTTCACCTCGCGCTCCCCCGCGTGGGTGGCCTGCCACCCATCGAACCGCACCGCGCGGACGATCTCGTCGATGTCGTCGACGATCCTGCGCACCATCACCGGTGTCTCGCCGTTCCGGGCCTCCTCGAACAGCTCGGTCAACGCCGCCTTCCCTCGGTCGATGTCCTCTTCGATCGGCGTTTCGCGTTCGGTCCTCACGACGTCCTTCGCGAGGTTGAGCAGCTCCTTCAGGAAATCGATGCTGAGCAAGAGGCCCTGCTCGTGGCGCTTCTTCAGGTCTTCCAGCCTCTCTGCCAGCGCCTTGTACTTCGGGTTGCCGCCGTTCTTCCGGAGCCTTCCCGTCAGCTTGACGGCGATCTCCTTCGCCTTCCTTTCCGGGTCCGGCTCTCCGAGCGCCGCCTCGAGGAGGTCTGCGTCGAGTACCAGGGTCTCGAGGTCATCGCGTACGGCATCGACGTGCACGTTCTCGTGGATCAGCTCGATGGTCTTCGGGCCGAGTCGATGCCACAGGAGCCGGCCCATCCCGGTGGAAGGCTTGAGCGATTCGTAGACTTGCGCGAGCCACCGGTAGTCCGTCTGGTGCGGGGACAGCACCGCGTCCGGGGATAGGGCCTCCCAGATCCGGTTCAGGATGCTGAAATCGGACGCGAAGGCGTCGCGCCTCTCGTTCGTCGGCAGGCAATCCTGTGCCGCGATCAGTCCCTCGTAGCCGGTCAGGCTACGGTCGACACCGACGAAGTGCTCCAGGCACTTCTGCACCGCGGACGGTAGCACTACCTTGAGCTCGCCGATGTTGGACACGGCCTTCTGTACGCTCTTCTCGTCGAACTTCAACGCCTGCGCGACGTCGTCGAAGACTCCGAGGTAGTCCACGATGAGCCCGTGCGTCTTCTGCTCGCCGTAGGGCCGATTGGTCCGGCAGATGGCCTGGAGGAGTGCGTGGTCGCGAAGCGGCTTGTCGAGGTACATCGTCTGAAGGATGGGTGCGTCGAACCCGGTGAGCAGCTTCGACGTGACGATGATGATCTTGAGCGGGTCCTTTGGGTCCCGATACCGCTCGAGCAGCTTCTCCTCGGCGTCCCGGTCGCGCCTGTAGGGCGCGTACTCGGTTTCGCCGCTGCTCACGTGCATGACGATGTCCGATGCTTCCTTCGGCAGGTGCTTGTCGAGTTCTTGCTTGTAGTGCACGCAGCTCTCGCGATCGAACGTCACCACCAGAGCGCCGAATCCGTTCGGTGCGACCTTCTCCTCGTAGTGTCTGGCGATGTCGGCGCAGATGGCGCCGATGCGTTGCGGGGACTTGACGAGTACCGCCATTTTCGCGGCGGTCTTCCCCAGCTTGTCCTTGTCCTCTTCCGTGAGTCCTTTCGTCATCTCATCGTAGGCTGCCTCGATTGCCTCCTGATCGATGTGAAGATCTACAAGTCGCGGCTCGAAGTGCAGCTCCTTCGTCGCACCGTCTCGAATCGAGTCACTGAGGTCATACCGGCTCAGGTAGCCGTTCTCGTCAAACTCCGCTCCGAAGGCGTAGAAGGTGTTTCGGTCGGCTCGGTTGATCGGCGTGCCGGTCATGCCGAAGTAGAAGGCGTTCGGGAGCGCCTCGCGCATCTTTCGTCCGAGTTCACGCTCCTGCGTGCGGTGCGCTTCGTCGGCCATGATGATGATGTCGCGGCGGTCGTTGAGCATGCCTTCGGCTTCGCCGAACTTGAAGATGGTCGTGATCATCACCTTCCGGATGTCCTTCGTCAGCAGGTCGATCAGCTCCGCACCGCTGTCCGTGCGCACGAGGTTCGGCATCTCGACCGCGTAGAACGTGCCTGAAATCTGGGTATCGAGGTCCACCCGGTCGACCACGACGACGATGGTCGGATTCTTCAGCGCGGGGTGCATCCGGAGCTTCCGCGCTGCGAAGAGCATCAGCAGAGATTTGCCCGAGCCCTGGAAGTGCCAGATGAGCCCCTGGCGCGTCTGGCCGGCCACGACGCGCTCGACGATCGCGTTCACCCCTTCGACCTGCTGGTACCGGGCGATGATCTTGATCCGTGTCTTGCCCTCCTCGGTCGCGAAGGCGGTGAAGTTCGCGAGCATGTCCAGCACCGTCGCTGGCCGCAGCATCGATGTGACGGCCTTCTCCACTTCCCCCATCGATTGCAGCGCCTCATCGTTCGAGCGCCACGGGCCCCACAGGTGGAGGGGCATCCGCACGGAGCCGTAGTGGTACTCCTTCCCCTCTGTCGCGACCGAGAACACGTTCGGGACGAACAGCTCCGGCACGTTCTGCTCGTAGTCATCGCGGATGTCGACCGCGCCGTCGAGCCAGCTCTCCGAGGAGCGGACCGGCGTCTTCGTCTCGATCACGACCACGGGCAGGCCGTTCACAATCAGGACCAGATCGGGACGCTTCTCCGTCTTGCCGGCGCGAAAGGTGAACTGCTGCGTGACGACGTACGTGTTCTGCTCGATGTCGTCGAAGTCAATGAGGCGGACGGTAACATGCTCGCCATTCGGGCCGAAGGGCATGGAACGCTCGCCTTGTGCCCACGCCGCGAACTCCTCGTTGGCCTTCACCAAGCCGTCGGACCGCACTGCCATGATGATGGCCCGCAGCCGGTGGAGGACATCATCCACACGGGAAGGATGGGCAGCGATGTCGGGGTTTAGCCGGATCAGCGCCTCGCGCAGATGGAGCTCAACAAGCGTCTCCTGCGGCTGGCGCAGCAGATCGCCCGGGCGAACGTAGTGCCATCCGAGCCCGAACACTCGAGCGCCATGTCGAGCGAGCCCGGGTGAGACTTGGGCAGGTCCGATCTCGCCGGCGAGTAGGTCGCGGATGAATGCTTCGACCGTATTGGCTTCGTTGAAAGACATATTCAATCGGCCCCAAGAATGCTCGCCTCATTTGCGAGTTGGTTCTGAAACTCACGAGCTGAATTGAAGCGCTTCTCGCCATCCGTACGCATCGCCGCAAACCGGGTCATTTCCACGAGAATCGACCGCTGGTTCTCTATCGATATGAATGGCACCTCTACCTTTCGCAAGTTGGTCCCGTTAATTTTTAGCATGCTCGAGCTTGTTCCGGCGGCATAGCTCTGAACTTGCCTCCGGCAATCCGGTATGCGAAGGCACAGTTCGAGAAATTCCCTACTGATCTCGTTTGGATCAACGGAAATACGCATCATCGTGTCTGGATAGGACACGTCACTGCGATCTTCTGGGAAGACCATCGGAAGTCCGACCAAGTCTCTTGTGTTTGACCTTGAAACGACAAGATCACCTTTGCGAATCAATGCGGCAGTTGATTCGGCACTTGGTGCAACCGGCTTGAGTTGACCGGATCGATAACCCCACTGAAAGATTGCGCTCAGCGCAAGTACCCAATGCCCCGTGGGATTGGGAGCAGCTACTGGTGAATATCCGTTTCGCGGCGCGGTCGTCATTAAGTCTCCGAGCTTAATGGTCTTCGCATCATTCCCGCTCACTAGTGTTTGAAACGTCGCGGTTTGCGCGATCCGCGTGGCTTCCAATAGGCTCAGTAGGCGCTCGACTGAACTCCGCGCGGCAGTTAGGACCTCCACTAGTCGGGGCTGCTCCTGGATAGGTGGTAGCATGAACTCGAAACACGCAATGTCTGAGAAGTTGACGTAGGGGTTCACTGAGCCTTTCGATCGTGAGATCGAGTGTGCATGAAACGCTCCCGTTTGCATGATGAAGGGTAATAGATCGGGCATTAAGACGTCGGAATCTTTGGGCTCCAGAACGTACGTGGTGTTTGCAGTGATTCCCTCGAAGTCGGCAAGCGCTACTTTTCTCAGGTAGGTCCGACGAGACCCGTACAGCACTTGTCCCGGTTTGAAGCGCATATGAAACGCGGGCCCGAGATAGTCGTCTCCGATCAGGCCCCACCGGCGGATTCTCAGGTCATCCGTGTCGAGGTGTTCGCCAGCGACGTATCGTTCGAGGCCGGACTCCCAAGGGTCGACCTTGTCGTTGATCTTGCGCACTACCTCACCGAAGGCCACATTCGTCCATCCGGTGGTGTTCCCTACCAACTGCTTAGGCATCGGTTTTGTCCGCCGATTCGATCCAGTCAAGCATGTCGACGAGCGCATCCATGCCAGTCCAGAAGTCGCGCCCTTCGGCTTCGTAGCTTTCCCACGCAACCGCCAGCGATACACTTTCACCCTCCTGGACTTGTCGCTTGGGCTTCTTCACATAGCGAGCAATTGACAGGTTGCCTTCGCCCCTAAGCGCACAAATGTTGCTCACCACCGAGGCGAAGCCCAGCTCATTCGTAAATGCCTTGTAGGCCGCCAGGATGCGTGCTTGATGTTCCGGACGCAGGAAGCTCTGGCCCTTCTCTCGGGCGATTTCATTCACTGCGTCGATGAAGAGGATACGATCCTGTCGCGCGGGCTCTTTCCGCGTGCGGCAGATGATGACGCACGCCTCCATCGGCGAGTTGTAGAAGAGGCCAGGACCGAGCCCTAGGACGCACTCGACCCAGTCGGCTTCGAGGAGCTTTCGCCGCATCTCGGCTTCTTCGTTTCGGAATAGCACGCCGTGCGGGAAGAGAATTGCGCAGCGACCCGTCCGCGGGTCCATGCTGTGCAGGATGTGCTGGAAGAAGGCGTAATCCGCGCGCCCTTGCGGCGGCGTGCCGAGGAAGTTTCGGCCCCACCCATCCTGCTCCCATGCGGTGCGGTTCCACTTCTTTATTGAGTAGGGTGGATTGGCGAGTACCACGTCGAAGACGCGCAATTCGTCGCCTACCACGAAGGCCGGCGCTGCAAGCGTATTGCCGCTCGCGATCTGGAAGTCGGCGACTCCGTGAATGACGAGGTTCATACGGGCGATGGCGCCCGTGATGGTGATGAGTTCCTGCCCGAAGAGCCCCATGGTGCGGGTCTCGTCACCGCGCCGCTTCACCTCCGCGAGGCACGAGATGAGCATGCCGCCCGTTCCGCAGGTTGGGTCGTAGATGTCTTCGCCCGGTTGCGGCTCAAGCATCTGCGCCATCAGGTGCACGAGGGTCCGGTTCGTGTAGAACTCCTGCGCGGTGTGGCCGCTGTCATCCGCGAACTTCTTGATGAGGTACTCGTACCCGTTCCCGAGTTCGTCTTCGGGTACGCGTTCGAGTGTGAGGTCGTGCTTCGAGAAGTGCTCGATGAGGTTCTTGAGCGTCTCGTCGGGGAGTTGCCCCTTGTCGGTCCACGGGGCATTCCCGAACACGCCTTGGAGTCGCTCCGGATTCGCTGCCTCGATCCCCTGAAAGGCCGAGAGCAGCGCCCGCCCCACATTCCTCGGGGCCGTCCTCACGTCGCTCCAGTGCGCCCCTGCGGGGATGATGAAGCGGTCGTTTGCCGTGTCGATGGCGTACTCCTCGTCGCCGCTCTCGTCGAGCGCCTGCCGGTAGTCCTCGTCCCAGACGTCGGCCAGGCGTTTGAAGAACATCAGGGGGAAGATGTACTGCTTGTAGTCGCTCGCATCGATGAGACCGCGCAGGAGCGTAGCGGCCCCCCAGAGGTGGCTCTCCAACTGTTGTTGGGAGATCTGTCGGCTCATTGCAGCCACCCTCCCTCGGTGAGGACCTTTCGCAGGTGGTCTTCGGCTTCGCGGGCATCTGCGAGCGCAGTCTTGAACGCCGCGACCGCCTCCGGGAGTGGCGGAATGTCCTCTCCCAAGGGGGGCAGCACATAACGCGAGATGTTGAGTGTCCACCCTTCCTTCTCAATCTCCTCTAGGCTCGCAACCTTGACGCGATCTTCGACATCTTCAAACGCTTGGTACCACGACACGATCTGCTCGCTGTGTTCGTGGTCGAGGAAGTTCTGGGCATGTCCTTTGCGGAAAAGGCGTGAGGCCTCGATGATGATGACTTTGTTTTTTCGGTTTGCGGCCTTCTTCCGTCGCAGAATGACGATGCTGCCGGCGAGCTGGGTGCCGTAGAATAGGTTGGGCGCGAGGCCAATGACCGCCTCGATCAGGTCCTGCTTGAGTAGTGCCGTGCGGATTGTCCCTTCCGCATCTTTGCGAAACAGAGCGCCATGGGGGAGAACTACGGCCATCCGCCCTTTCCCCGTCGTCGTCATCGACGCGATCATGTGTTGCACGAACGCGTAGTCGCCGTACTTGACAGGCGGAATCCCGAACGCGGCCCGAGACCACGGGTCGGCTTCCCACAGGTCCCGCCCCCATTCCTTCAGCGAGAAGGGCGGATTGGCGATCACGCAATCGAAGGTGCCGAGGCCCCCGGTGCTCGAGTCGGTGAAGGCGGGGCTCCGGAGCGTGTCCTCGCGGACGATCTGGAAGTCTTCGATACCGTGGAGCACGAGGTTCATCCGTGCGATCGCGGACGTGGTGAGGTTCTTCTCCTGCCCGTAAATCTTCCCGTAGAAGGTGCGCGCGTCGCCCCCTTTCCGCACGACGTGGTCGATCGCGCCGAGTAGCATGCCGCCGGTGCCGCAGGCGGGGTCGTAGATGCTCTCGCCCTCCTGAGGGTCGAGGATTTCGATCATCATCCGCACGACGCTGCGCGGTGTGTAGAACTCCCCGGCCTTCTTTCGCCGTGTCACGTCGGCAAACTTTCCGACGAGGTACTCGTAGGCGTCGCCCAGCACGTCGGTACTCGCCGCCGAGTTGCCGAGGTCGATTCCAGCGAACCCCTCGATCAAGTCCTTCAGCAGTTCGTCGGAGAACTTCTCCTTGTCGCCCCAGTCGGCGTTCCCGAACACCCGGAAGAGCGTGTCCGGATTCGCACGCTCGATCTCCTGCATTGCTCTGCGGAGCGCTGCGCCCACGTTGGTGGCCACGTTCCGGACATCGTTCCAGTGACACCCTTCAGGAACCACGAACCGATGGACTTCCGGAAACAGCGAGGGGTCGGCCTCGCCGTACATCTCCTGGGCTTCGGCGGTTTCTTCGTCCCAGACATCGGAGATGCGCTTGAAGAACAGGAGCGGGAGGATGTAGCCCTTCCAATCGGTCCGGTCCACCGCGGACCCCCGCAGCGTGTTGGCGGCATCCCAGAGTGCGGACTTCAGACCTGACGCGCAGGTTGCAGCTTGAGCTAAGGACTGCCCTTTCGCGAGCGCCTGCATCTTGCTCTTCATCCTTCCACCCATTGATGCAACTGCCTCGTTTGCCCGGTTCCCCTGGGACCACACTGCCCGTTCTCCTTTCCCGTATTGTACGCCGTCAGCGAATGAGCCTCGTTTTATCGCAGGCAGGACCTGTCTGTCCCGCCAGTCAACGAACGCCCTCGGCGGATACGGCGCACTGCGGCGATTTCCCGGCTATTGGTCTGGCACTGACGATTCCATCGCCATCGCTTTTGCTCCGCGATTCGTGCCCATGAGGCCTTTGCCGTGTCAATCGAAGGAAGCCGGCTGTCTCGACCGCGTGTTCTCCTCCTACGACAATCCGCGTCGAGCGATGCACGCCGTCGCATCCGTTCTCGACTGTCCACGTTTGCGATCGACAACCCGTTGGTTCAGCACCAATGTCACGTTAGGCGTCGGCTCGTACTCCTTCCGTCCTCCTCAGGAATCCACTTGTTGCGTTGGTTGTCTTCGCGGTTAAGGGGGTTTACTTTGCCTCCACGGCGTCGTGCGTGGCGAGTCGCGCTGCAAGCGCTCAAAACGGAGCCTCCCCTTCCGTCGTGGAGCTGCGGCGATATCGGGGGGCATACGTGTCACTAACGGAACGCGGTGCCACTCCTGCGCAGCGCCTTCGCCGCAGACCTGACCGAATTCGCGACCCCTTCGCTCCCGGTAGCCACCACATGTGGGCGCGATTGGTGGTTGTCGACAGTGAAGGGCGCGAGATGTTCGAGCCCCAGACGATGGAGACGTCTTACCACCTACGTCACACCGACCGCGATCCCGACGTAGGGATGGTTACTTCCATCTGGCGTGGTATGCATGCGCAACCCGTCATGACCGTCAACAACAAGGTCTATCCTGTGACGTTGAAGGAGGGAGGGTGGTTGAGGGTTGCCCATGTCTTCGCTGATGTTGGGCAACGAGAATTCGAGAGGGAGTGGTTCGCTGCGCTCGCGCGGGGTCGAGGTATTCGTTGCTCGCTCGCTTGGAGACCACCGATGCGAGGTCGGCCGCGAAGTCCGCTTCTGCGATAGCGCCTTGGAGGACGTCCTTCCTTGGGCGGCAGGTCTCAAAAATTGTCGGAATCGTCATGGTTTCCTTTCCGTTGAGAGCCATCGTGCAGAGGGCACGTCACACAGTTTACTCTCTGCGGCTTCTCGCCATCTCCGATTCTGGCGCAAGCCTCGGTCCCATTGGTCCGGACGCCGCTGTCGGCCTGCTGTTCCGTCCCTCTCAAGGCCGTTTGATGTACACGATCAGGGACTGGATACCGAGCTGCTTCCACGCCCCCTTCCGATAGCGGGGTCGACTTCGCAGGTTCCCGATCACGTTCGACGTCGCGGACATCTTGCCGGCTTCCCAGCGCCGCACCACGGTCCGCCCGTCCCGATGGTGTTCGACAATCCAGGCGCGCTTCTCGCGCATCAGCGCCTCGCGGAACGCCTTTGTCGGTGACGGGTCCAGGGTGATGGGGAGCACGTCTTCCTCGTTCGCGTGTCGTACCTCCTCTGGAGGTTCTCCCGGGCCGTCGTCGTCGCGTTCCAGCGCCACGGGCAGCAGGCTTCTCCGCTTGCCCTCTGCCCGGCCGATGGTACACGGTGGCGGTGCGACCACAATCGGGCGGGAGATCGAGCGTGGCCAACGTGACGGTGTCGAGAGAGGTTCCATGAGGGCGCTCATCCAGCGGGTCGCAGAGGCCCGCGTCGACATCGCCGGCGAGACGGTGGGCGCGGTCGGCAACGGCATGCTGGTCCTCGTATGCGCAATGCAGGGCGACGGCGACGAGCAGGCGCAACTCCTCGCGCGCAAGGTCGCCAACCTCCGCATCTTCGAGAGCGAGCCCGGCAAGATGAACCTCTCGATCCTGAAGAGCAGCGGGTCGGCGCTGGTCGTCAGCCAGTTCACGCTTGCCGCCGACACGAGCCGCGGCAACCGGCCGGGCTTCTCCTACGCTGCGCCGCCGGATGAGGGCGAGCGCCTCTACGAGCTTTTCAAGGCCTCCCTCGCCGGGCACGGCGTGCCTGTCGCCGCCGGCTGTTTCGGCGAGGTGATGCAGGTCAACCTCGTCAACGACGGCCCGGTCACGATCTGGATCGATACGGCGGGATAGCACGCGTCCTTTGGCAGGTCACGGGAAGGCACGCTTGAATCCCGGCTCGTCCGGCATGCGGTCCCCAACAAAACCCCGCCAAGGCCTTGCTGCGAGCCCGGCGAGGAGCAATTGACATGCTTCACGGGACTCGCGGCTGCGAACAGTCAAGCCCGCACGCCGCAGACCTTGACAGTCCCGGGGTCCGTGCCGGCGCTCCGCTCGCGTTCGAGCACCGAGGGCCCCGGCGCTGGTCCGTCGAGCCGTCGGCGACCTCGCGCCAGCACGCCGGTGTCCGCTCGATCATCTTCGTCTCCATGGTCCTGTGTGGTAACTCGCGCCGCACCTCTCAAGTGCCTTCGAACGCGGCTAGGCGCTCGGCGGTGACGCCCTGCGGCCGAAAGCACGGCCTGGCCGGGGCGTCGTTGACCGGCTTCGCCCGATCGCGCACGCGGCTGATCTCGACACAGAGATTCTTCCGGATCGTGAGCGGATGCCGCGCTTCCGACGCTACGGCGAGGACATCGGGCGGATCGCACCCGGTCCCCCGCGACAGGCACGGGACCTGCTCCCGGGTACCCGTTCAGCCGTGACTGACCCGCGAGTGTGGGAACAATCCCGGCCTGGAGATGACGCGGGAACGCCGGTTACAGGGCCGGCTGCGCAGGCGCAGGCCGGTTCGTTCGGGAATGGCCAGCCTGCACGCGCTCCGGTCGCATGCCGGTATCGGCAAGTGCTGCCATGATGCGTTCCACGTGGTTCGCATCCCGGGTCTCCAGCACGAACTCGACCTCGACCAGCTTGACCGGCACATCCTCGAACCAGAGCTGGTGGTGGACGTCGACGATGTTGCCGCCGGCCTTCGCAATGACCTGGGCCGCACGGGCCAGGGCGCCTGGCTGATCCGCGGTCTGGACCCGGATCCGGACCAGTCGGCCGCTTCGAACAAGTCCGCGCATCAGCACCGAGGACAGCAGCCTCGAATCGATGTTGCCTCCCGAAACCACCAGGCCGGCCCTCTGACCGGCAAATCGTTCCGGTTCGCTCAGCACGGCCGCAAGCGACGCCGCGCCGGCCCCTTCCACCACCTGCTTCTCGATCTCGGCCATGAGCTGCACCGCGTGCTCGAGCCGGGCCTCGCTCACCAGCACGATGTCCTCGACCAGCTGACGGACGACCGGCATGGTGTTCACGCCGGGACGCTTGACCGCGATCCCTTCCGCAATCGTCGGCCCTGCAGTCGGCAGCGACCAGCCCCTGAGCCCGTGGTGCATGGAGGGGTAGCTCTCGACCTCGACCCCGATGATGCGGATGCCGGGTTTGAGAGCCTTCGCCGCCACGGCGATGCCGGCGATCAGGCCGCCGCCGCCGATCGGGACAACGAGGCAGTCAAGATCGGGAACCGCCCGCAGCATCTCCAGCCCGACCGTCCCTTGGCCCGCTATGATCCTCGGGTCGTCGTAGGGATGCACGACCGTCAGGCCGTCGGCTTCGGCGCGCTCCTGCACGAAGGCTTCACCCTCCGAGACCGAGTCTCCGTGCAGGATGACGGTCGCACCGAGCAGCTCGGTCGAGCCGATCTTGCCGAACGGCGTCGAGACCGGCATGACGATGGTCGACGGCACCCCCATCTGCCTGGCGCGGTACGCGACACCCTGGGCGTGGTTCCCGGCCGAGAGCGCGATGACGCCCCGCTCCCGCTGCGGCGCGGTGAGGTCGGCCAGCCGCACCAGGGCTCCGCGGTCCTTGAAGGACGCGGTGAACTGCCGGTTCTCGAACTTGAGGAACACCGAGGCCCCGGTGATTTCGCTCAAGGTCACCGAATGCTCGAACGGCGTGCGCACCACCTTGCCGTCCAGCATGCGGCCGGCGGCCTCGATATCGGACAGTGTCAGGATCATTCGGGTTCGATCACCAGCCTGTGGATGGGAGCCGTCGTACCCGCCAGTACCAACGGATCACCGTCGCGCCAGCGCGTCATGAGATCGGCGTACCAGCGGGAGAACGGATTCCCGGACTGGCCCGGCGTGACGATGAACTCGGACCGATCAAGGTCATCGAGGGTGTAGATGGCGCGATACCCCGCTCCGTGCACGTGGCGGAACGGATGGGCCTCGTCGGAAAACCGCACGCCGCCGCGGTTGACGGTATCCGGCCCGCCGTCGGTCGGAATTTCCCGTTCGATCATTGAACGCAGCAGCGGGATGCGTCCGGCGAACGGGTGGGAAAACCGCGCTGCGTGGGCCTTGCCCCACACCGGCCTGTCCGACCCGTAGCGGTCCCCGATCATGCTCCGGGCACGCGCGAGCGCATCGCGGATGCGGTCCTCACAGTTCTCGATACCGGGTGTCGAGATGACGTCGCACCATTCCGGCCGCCGGGTGAGCACGTGAACCAGGGCCTGCGGCCGGTAGCGCCACCACGACGAGAACCGGGGCCCGAGCTCGTCGGCGAAGATGCCTCGCAGCAGTTCCCTGACCCACGTGATGTAGAGCAGCGGCTCATGCCTGTCGCGATCCATGGTTCCGTCCCAGGCGGCGAGTTCGGGAACCGGAGCCGCGCCGAGCAGGTGCGGCAGGACCATCCGGGCCGAAAGCGACACGCTGTCCATCTGGATTGACCGGTGGTCGGCCCCCTTCGCGAGCAGCATGGCGATGCGCCGCGCCCGCCAGGGCGGCCGCCAGTCCCGGCCGAGGAAGTACGGGTAGTCCGGCCCGACCATGCGGTTGTTGGCATTGAGCAGCCGGCCGGAGGGGGGATCCACCACGCGCGGCAGTTCGTCGTAGGGGATCATCCGTTCCCAGCTGCGCCGCGCCGACGGCACGAGGCCGCCCGGCTGCTCGCGCAGCGGGACACGCGCCGGCGATATCATCCCGATCCGCCCGTGCCGGTCGGCGTAGGCGACATTCTGATGCGGGGAGTGGAACGATGCGAGCGCAGCCTCGAACCCGGCCCACGAGGTCGCGCGGTTCACCTGCGCCAGTGCCTCGACGGTCCGGTCGTTGCCGAGGAAGATCGGGCTCTCGAGCGACCAGCCCTCCGGGTACCGGTCCGACAGGTCGGACAGCACCACCCCGGATGCCGTCTCCCGCACCACCAGCGTTTCGGGTTCACCCCATCGCACATTGATGGTCTCGGTTCGTGTCGAGAGCACCTCGGGTTCGCGCACCAGGTCCGCCATGTCGGTTGCGGCGTTTGTCATGCCCCAGGCGATGGCGCCGTTGTGGCCGAGCACCATCATCGGCACTCCCGGCGCCGTGGCGCCGGCGAGGACATCGGCGCCCACCTCGATCCGGGCCAGGTACCAGATGCCGGGGATCGACAGTCCCAGGTGCGGATCATTGGCAAGCACCGGGGGTGACCGCACGGCCCACAGGTTCGATCCTCCGGTTCCCACCGGGGCGACGGCGTCCGGCGGGTCGCCACCGACGTCTTCCGGCCAGAGGTCTTCGAGCTGTTCCGGGCTCAGCTGTTCGGCAAGCCTGCCGCGCAGCAGCTCGGTGCGCCAGTTTCCAAGCAGTTGCAGGGCCATCATCCGTCCCCACAGCAGCGAGTCGGCAACCTGCCACGGTTCAGGATCGTACAGCAGCAGTTCGAGCAGCCATGGCAGCGCGCCGTCATGGCTGGTCCGCCAGGCGTTGACACCGGCCGCGTAGGCTTCGAGCTCGGCGCGCAGTCGCGGCGAAAGCGTCCGTTCCTGCTCACGTGCCTGGCGATGGAGGCCGAGACCCCGGAAGAAGCGGTCGAGCGGAACTCCGCTGGCACCGACAAGCTCGGCCATGCGACCGGCACCGGTCCTGCGCATCATCTCCATCTGCCCGAACCGGTCCTGCGCATGCGCGAAGCCGAGGCCGAAGGCGGCATCGGCACGGGTCCCGGCCCTGACGGTCACCACACCGTGGGCGTCACGCAGGATCTCGACCCGCCCGCCCGGGCCCTGGAGACTCACCTGCCCGTCGAGCTGCGGCAGGGACGTA
Source organism: Alphaproteobacteria bacterium bin52 (assembly GCA_002238645.1). GTDB lineage: Bacteria > Pseudomonadota > Alphaproteobacteria > Thalassobaculales > Thalassobaculaceae > Bin52. The sequence continues at coordinate 55,351 of MPMT01000005.1, forward strand.
CGAAGCCACAGCAACCCGCCACCGATCCCCGCGGCGAGCACCATCACGCCCGCTGCAAGTCCGATGACGCAGTAACGCAGCAGGCGACGCGTCATCACCGCGTGACTGGGACAGGCCCCGGGCGCGCCCGCGACGTTATGGCGCGTCTACTCGGCCGCATGTCCGAGCTCTTCAAGGATCCGCGCCCGGTCCTGGTCGACGTCCGGAGCGCTCGGCCTGCTGCGCGGATCCTCGAACCCGGAAATCTTGATCGGGCTTCCGGCCACGCGCAGGTGTCCGGCCGTCGGATCGTCGACGTCAATCACCATGTTGCGGGGTTCGATCTGCGGGTGTTCGAGCACGGTGCTGATCGAGTTGATCCCGCTCGCCGGGATCCCGGCCGGGTCAAGCAGCGCCAGCCAGTCCGCGGTGTCGCGCCCCTTCAGGATGCCCTCGATCTCGACTTCCAGCGTCTGCTGGTTCTCGTTGCGCAGGTTGTTGGAGGCATACCGCGGGTCCGCGGCCAGGTCCGCCCGCTCGAGGATGTCGCAGAACCGGGTGAACATGACGTCGTTGCCCGCGGCGACGATCATCCAGCCGTCCCTGGTGCGGAAGGTCTGGAACGGCGTGATCGAAGGATGCCGACCGCCCAGCGGGCCGGGCACCTCGCCGGTGGCGCTGTAGCGTGCGATCGCGTTCTCGCACAGCGCGACCTGGCAATCGAGCATGCCGATGTCGACCTTCCGGCCCCGGCCCGAGCCCTTGCGCTCGAACAGCGCGGTCAGGATACCGATGGTGGTGAACAGCCCGGCCCCGATATCCCCGATGGACATGCCGATCCGTGTCGGTTCGCCGCCGGGCTGGCCGGTAATTGACATGATGCCGCCCATCGCCTGCACCACCATGTCGTAGGCCGGGCGGGTCGAATGCGGCCCGGTATGCCCGAAACCGGAGCAGGCGGCATAGATCAGCGCCGGGTACCGGTTCTGCACGTCTTCCCAGCCGTAGCCGAGCTTCTCCATGGTCCCCGGCCGGAAATTCTCGATCACCACGTCGGCGCCCGCGAGCAACGCCTCGAAGATTCGCCGGTCCGACGCCTCCTTCAGGTTGAGCGCGATACTCTCCTTGCCGCGGTTGATCGAGATGAAATACGCGGACTTGCCGTTGACGAACGGACCGTACTCGCGTGCATCGTCACCGCGACCCGGTGTTTCGACCTTGATCACGCGGGCGCCGAGATCGGCCAGGATCATGGTGCAGTACGGGCCGGCGAGAACCCGTGTCAGGTCGATGACCGTGACACCAGCGAGCGGTCCGGTTGAGGTCATGGCAGTTCCCTTCTGCTCGGATTGCGGTCTCAGAACGCGCTGTTGTAGAGGCCGCCGTCAAGCAGAAGACTCTGGCCGGTGATGTAGCCGGCCTGGCGGCTGCACAGGAAGGCCGCAGCCTCGCCGAACTCTTCGGGATCGCCGGCCCGGCGGGCCGGCACACCGGCAATCCGCTGCTCGTGAGCCTCCTCGTGGCTTATGCCGAGCTGTGCGGCGGCAGCATCAATGCCACCACGGTACCGGTCGGTGTCGAAGAACCCCGGCTGGATGTGGTTGATGGTGACGCCGCTTGATGCGACCGAGCGGCATACACCGGCGCAGAACGCGGTGAGCCCGGCCCGGGCCGCACTCGACAGGTCGAGCCCGAACACCGGCATCCGAACGGAAATCGAGGTGATGTTGAGTATGCGGCCGAACCCCCGTTCGGCCATACCGTCGACGACCCGCTGGATCATCTCGATCGGGGTCACCATGTTCCAGGTCACCCCGGTCAGCATCGAGTCGCGGTCGAGTTCCCTGAAGTCACGGTAGGGAGGACCGCCCGCGTTCGTGATCAGGATGTCGGGCTGCGGCGCGGCCGCGAACAGGGCGTCCTGACCGTCCCGGGTCGTGACATCCGCCGCAACCTCGCGGATCTCGGCTCCGGTGGCGGTACGGATCTCCGCGGCCGTGTGTGCAAGCCGCTCGGGGTCGATGCCGTTCACGACCACGATGCAGCCGGCACGGGCGAGCGACATGGCACAGGCTCGACCGAGCCCCCTGCTCGATCCGCAGACAATGGCGTGGCTGCCGGCAATTCCGAGATCCATGGTCTGTCTCCGGGGTTATCCGATGTGCGGCGACACAATGCGTTTCGAGCCTTCCCCCTGCAACCCAAACCTGCCCGCCCGCCCGAAGTCCGCCGGGCTGCACCGGACCGTCGCCGGCGCGATGCAGCCGGAAACCGCGCCCGGACCCGCAGGATGCCGGGCCCGCGCCGGTTCCGGCCAGGCGGCACTCGCACCGCGTTCTGCGAAGCGAGGCTCCCGGGCCATGCGCGGCACGGGGACAGGTTCGCGGCCGCAATGGCGCAGGCCGGCGCAACCGGACGCGGCGGTGTCCGCCGGTTCACGCCGAACGGTCACGTCCGTACGAGCCACGGGCCGTCCGCCCGCGGGTACAGCGGGGACGCTGTCGGCGACAACGCGCCACCCGCCCGGACTCCGCCCCCGGGGATCCGGCAGTATCCGCGTGCCGCACTCGAACCGGGCGGTGCCCGCGGTCCTGGCCACCGCTTAACGTCAGGCCCGCACCCTGTGCGCCACGACCACGGCCGCGACAAACAGCGCGACTGCGCCGGCCTGGTGCAGGATCGCGAGATCGATGTGCGCCACGCTGAGCAGGGTTGCGATGCCGAGCGCCGACTGGACCAGGATCAGTCCGGCCAGCACGGCGGCGGCAGCCCGTACCTGCCCGGAAATCCCCGGCCTCGATGCCCGGACCGGGAGCACGACACCCGCCGTGACCGCGACCAGTGCCAGCAGCCTGTGATGGAACTGCGCGGATCCGGGATCTTCGACCAGGGTTCGCCACACCGAGCCGAGATGACCGTAGTCGGGCGGGACCAGGGATCCTCCCATCAGTGGGAACGTGTTGTAGACGCGACCGGCATCCAGCCCGGCGACAAGGGCGCCCGCCAGCACGGTCAGCCCCACCAGGCCGAGGCACAGGTCGGCGTGGCGCACAAGGCGTCTCGAGGGATTCGCCGATACCGGCCAGCGCAGATCGAGCACGGTCCAGACCACGATGCCGAGGATGACGAAGGCGAGCGACAGGTGAATCGCGAGCCGCAACGGGCTGACGTGCGGATCGTCAACCAGTCCGCTTCGCACCATCCACCAGCCAATCAGGCCCTGGAGAGCCCCCAGCGCCAGCAGCAGCCAGAAGCGCGCCCGCAGACGGCCGGGCAGGCTTCCGCGCACCAGGAACCACAGGAACGGTACCGCGTAGACCAGTCCGATCAGCCGTCCCCACAGCCGATGCAGGTATTCCCACCAGAAGATGCGCCGGAATTCGTCAAGCCCCATCCAGGTGTTGACCTGGCGATATTCCGGGGAGCCCTGGTACAGCGAGAACACCCTCGCCCACTCCTCCTGCGACAACGGTGGCAGGATGCCCAGCAGCGGCCGCCACTCGACCATCGACAGGCCGGACCCGGTCAGCCTGGTCATGCCGCCGATGATCACCATCAACCCGACCATGACCGCGACGAGCACCAGCCAGGCTGCGACCGCTCCGCCCGGCTCGCGCCGGACAGCCATCAGCGAGCCGTGTTCTCGGCCGCGCACCGGAACTCCACGCGATAGGTGTCACATGACAGATCAGACGCGCCGCAGGTGTTCGGCGCTCCCGGCAGGCCGGACCCGATCAACGGGACGATGCGAAGGTCAATCATCGCGTCCTTGAGACCGTCCAGTGCCAGAACAGGAAGCGGCACGCCGGGTCCCTGCTGTCCCGGAGCGGAACCGGGCGCCGGTTCACCTCCGGCCTCGCTCCGCAAACGCCGGTCGGCCTGCGTGCACAGGGTGATCGCCGTCTCCAGCGCGATCGCAGAAAGTTCGATCGCGCCCAGTGCGGTTCGGACCAGGAGCGTCCGGCCGCTCTCCGGCTCGATCGGCGCAACATGAAACAGCAGCGCGGCATCCTCGCCGGCCGCGGCGCGGAATGCGTCCGCCGGCCCCTCGATCATGACCGGACCCTCGGTGCCCCCGGGCCGCGGCTCCGGTAACAAGGGGAATTCGTACGGCTGTGCCGCGGCGTCCCCCGCGCCCACGGTCACCAGCAGGAGTACCGTCAGTCCCGGCAGGATACTCGGCATGTTCCGGCCTCTCCGTCCTGCTTCGGCCTGCACTTTAGCGAGTTTGGGGTCGGATTGTACCTGATTCCGTTTTTCTGCATGATCGCCGCATCAGGCTCGCCGCTTGCCCTGCAGTGCACCCCAAGGCATGTTTTGTTCGCCTTGGCAGGGTCCTGGCGCGATACCTTTCGACGTCCGAGGAGCATGGCAAATGAAATTGGGCATCGTCCGGGAACGGCGCCTTCACGAACGGCGAGTGGCAGCCTCCCCGGACACGGTCAAGAAACTGGTCGGCCTCGGTCTTGACGTGGTGGTCGAGCGGGGCGCGGGACTGTCTGCGGCCATCCAGGACATCGCCTACGCCCAGGCGGGCGCAAGCCTGGTCGACACTGCGGCCGACGCACTCGGTGACGCCGACATCGTGTTCAAGATCCGCAAGCCGTTCGGCCCCGACGAGCCGGACAACGAGGTCGATCTCCTCAAGGACGGGGCGGTTCTGGCCTGCCTGATGGAACCCTACAGGGACCGGGGACTGTTCAATGCGATCGCCGCCCGCAACATCACCTGTTTCGCGCTGGAACTCATCCCGCGCATCACCCGGGCCCAGACCATGGACGTGCTGTCGTCCCAGGCCAACCTTGCCGGCTACAAGGCGGTGATCGAGGCCGGTGCGGCCTTCGGCCGGGCGTTTCCGATGATGATGACGGCCGCCGGCACCGTCCCGCCGGCCAGGTGCATGATCATGGGGGCCGGAGTGGCCGGCCTGCAGGCCATTGCCACCGCGCGCCGCCTGGGCGCGGTGGTCTCCGCGACCGATGTGCGCCCCGCGGCAAAGGAGAACGTCGAGAGCCTCGGTGCGACCTTCGTCGCCGTGGAGGACGAGGAGTTCCGCCAGGCCGAGACGGCGGGCGGCTACGCCAGGGAGATGAGCCGGGAGTACCGGGACAAGCAGGCGGCGCTGATCGCGGAGACAATTTCGCGCCAGGACATCGTCATCTGCACCGCACTGATCCCCGGTCGACCGGCTCCTGTGCTGGTGAGCGAGGACATGGTCAAGGCGATGAAACCGGGTTCGGTGATTGTCGACCTTGCCGTCGAGCAGGGAGGCAACTGTCCGTTGTCGGTCTACGGCGAAACCGTCAGCAGGTACGGCGTCACCATCATCGGGCGCGCCAACATGCCGAGCGAAGTGGCGGTCGACGCTTCGGCCCTGTTCTCGAAGAACCTGCTGAACTTCCTCACACCCCTGATCGACAGCGACACCGGGCTGCTCTCGATCGACACCGAGGACGAGATCATCAAGGGATCACTCGTCACCTGGCACGGAGCCGTGGTGCATCCGGCCGTCCTCGAGTTGCAGGATGAGACCGGCGGAGAGGCGTCATGACCCCCGAACAGCTGATCGAACGGGCAAACCGGCTGGTGGAGGAGTCCCGCGAACTCGCCGAACACTCCGCCGGGCTGATCCGCCAGGCGACCTCCGCCGTGCCCGAGACCGCCTCGGCAGCGGGCATCGACCCGTTCCTGTTCGGCCTGACGGTGCTCGTGCTGTCATGTTTCGTCGGATACTACGTGGTCTGGCGGGTCACTCCGGCGTTGCACTCGCCGCTGATGAGCGTGACCAATGCCATTTCCTCGGTGATCATTGTCGGCGCCCTGATCGCCGCCGGACCCGCCGAGATGAACTTCTCGCAGATCATGGGGTTCTTCGCTGTCGTCCTGGCGTCGGTCAACATCTTCGGCGGCTTTATCGTCACGCAGCGCATGCTCTCCATGTTCCGGAAAAAACGCTGATCCGGCGGGTGCGATATCGCAATGATTCATATTCCTGAAAATCTCTCCGCAATCCTCTACCTCGTCTCGGGCGTGTGTTTCATCCTCGCCCTGAGGGGACTGAGTTCGCCGGTCAGTGCGCGCAAGGGCAACCTGTTCGGCATTGCCGGCATGGTCATCGCCGTCGGAACCACGGCGGCGCTGCCTGCGGTGCTGAGCTACGAGGTGATCATCGCCGGTATCGTGATCGGCGGGGCAATTGGTACGCTGATCGCGCGGAAGATCGAGATGACCGCGCTACCGCAGCTGGTGGCGGCGTTCCACAGCCTGGTTGGTCTCGCCGCGTGTTTCGTGGCCGCGGCCGCGTTCTACCGCCCCGAAGCCTACGGGATCGGGCGGTTTCTCGACATCGGCACCGCCAGCCTGATCGAAATGTCGGTCGGGCTCGCGATCGGCGCCGTGACCTTTACCGGCTCCATCATTGCCTTCGGCAAGCTGCAGGGACTGATCAGCGGCGCACCGCTGGTCTTTCCCGGCCAGCACTTCCTGAACGCAATACTCGGCATCGGGCTGGTGGCGCTTGTGGTCCTGCTGGTCCAGGTCCAGTCAGAGGCCACCTTCTGGAGTATTCTTGCGCTCTCGCTGCTGATCGGGGTGCTGATCATCGTCCCCATCGGCGGTGCGGACATGCCGGTCGTGATCTCCATGCTGAACTCGTATTCAGGCTGGGCCGCCTGCGGGATCGGGTTCACGCTCTCGAACAGCCTGCTCATCATCACCGGGGCCCTGGTGGGATCCTCGGGCGCGATCCTGTCCTACATCATGTGCAAGGGGATGAACCGGTCGTTTTTCAGCGTGATCCTGGGTGGCTTCGGCGGCGAGTCGGAAGCGGCGGGCGCATCGCACGGCGACAGGGCGATCAAGTCGGGAAGCGCCGAGGACGCGGCCTTCATTATGGAGAACGCCTCTTCGGTGATCATTGTTCCGGGCTACGGCATGGCGGTCGCACAGGCGCAGCACACGCTGCGCGAAATCGGCGACATCCTGCGCCAGCGCGGGGTCAGGGTGCGCTATGCGATTCACCCGGTGGCAGGCCGCATGCCCGGTCACATGAACGTGCTGCTCGCAGAGGCGAACGTTCCCTATGACCACGTCCTCGAACTTGAGGAAATCAACCGCGACTTCCCCCAGACCGACGTCGCTTTCGTCATCGGGGCCAACGACGTCACCAACCCGGCCGCCAAGACCGACCCGACGAGCCCGATCTACGGCATGCCGATTCTCGATGTCGAGAACGCGCGGACCGTGCTGTTCGTCAAGCGGTCCCTGGCGTCGGGATATGCCGGCGTCGACAACGAACTGTTCTTCCGTGACAACACCATGATGCTGTTCGCCGACGCCAAGAAGATGTGCGAGGAAATCGTCATCTCGCTCAGCTGAGCGACGACAGTCACGGCCGGAGACCGGCGCCTCGCTCTCAACGCACAACCGGGTGGTCCGGGAATTCCCCGGAAGCATGACGCGGCGCGAACTTCCCGGCGCGTCCGGCACGGTTCGGTCGGGACCGGCCGATCTCCCCGCCAAACTGCCAGGGCAGGAACTCTGGTGCCGGCAGGACCGCGCGTTCACCCTGCGAGCGCTGCTCCCGTCCACCCGCGTGTGCGCCGTGGGTTCACAGGCCCTCCCGGTCGGAATAACCGTGGAAGCCGTGGGCGTGCGGGGCTTCAGGCCTGCACGGTCGCGACCTCGCGCCGGTCGGCATCCTCGGGGACCGGGGTCGTGGTAACCGGGCTTTCGATCACCACCTCCGGCTCGGGCGGGACCGGCAGCAGTGCCACTCCCGGCGGCCTGCGCCATTCGATGGTCGCAAACGCGCCGCAGTTCCCGCACAGCGCCGCCCAGTCAGGGGATCCGGCCCCGCAGGACCGGCAGGTCCAGGCCTCGTCGGCCTGCGCTCCGGCCGCCCGCTCCAGCCAGGACCGGGCGGCCGCACTGTCCCCGTGCTCCTCCTGCTCGAGCCGCGCCATCAGCATGCAGGCCCGGGCCCCGGCGTCATCGGGCAGGCCCAGTCCCGCGAGCACCCGGCGCGCCTCGCCCCAGAACCGGCTGTCGAGCGCGGCCGCAGCAATGGCGAGCCGACTCTCCCGTTCGTCCTGGGTGTCGGACGTCAGCCGCTGGATCCGGCGAAACCGGTCAAGCGGCGTGTCCTGCGGCCAGAGCCCGGTATAGACCGTCACCAGATCGGGGTGCGGCCGTTTCGGCCAGGAGGTTTCGATCAGGCGGGCCGCCGCCCGGGTCTTGCCGCTGTGTGCGAGCGACCTGGCCTTCAGGACAATCGCGGGACTGAAGTCGGAGGCGGTGGACAGCGCGCGGTCGGACAGCTCGAGCGCCTCCGCGACCCGATCCGCATCCAGCGCTTGCTGCGCCCTGGCCGCGAAGATCGCAAGGCGGTGCTCCAGTGCCTCGGCCTCGGGCCTGATCTTGCGCCGGACCGCGTCGAACAGGGTTGCCTGGGCGTCGGTCCACCTTCCCGCCCGCGACTGCAGGTCGAACAGCGTCTCGACGACGAAGCTCGAGTCCGGTCGCAGCCGGCGCGCGCGTTCCGCAATGGCGAACGCCTGTTCGGTGTCATTTTCGCGCAGCGCCTGGCGCAGCAGGCCGGTCAGGCCGAGAAAGGCGGTCTCCTCGTTGCCCGTCAGGGCGTCAAAGTACCGCCTGGCCGCTTCCTCGTCTCCGCTCAGTGCCGCGGCCTGGGCCGACAGCAACCGTGTGACCTCGGGCTCCCTCAACAGGGAATCGGCGCGGCGCGCAAGTCGCATGGTTTCCTCGCGGTCCCCCGCCGTCGCCGCGGCCATGCCAAGCGCCAGGGCGCGGTAGCCCTCCTCGCGCCGGCGTGCCGTGCGCCGCGCAACGAAGCTGCCCGGCGCACGCGTGACCGCGCGCCAGGCCGCAAGCACCATGTTGAACAGCATGACCAGCCCGATCGCCGCCACGATCAGCAGGGCAAACTGGGTCTCGACCCGGTATCCCAGCCAGTCCACCACCACCGTGCCCGGGTGATCGGCCAGCCAGACCGCGGCGATAACCAGGATCGTGAGTTGCACGCAGTACAGCAGGATCCGGCGCATCGTTCTCTACCCGCTCGCCAGCCCGGCCAGCACCGCCGCCTCGAGAGAGGCCATGGCGGCATCCACGGCAAGCCGGCCGCGGGCCCCGGCCAGCCAGTCCGCAACGGCTGCGGCTGCCGCACCCTCGAGCATCTCCAGCGCCGACACCGCGCCGGAGAGTTCGCCGGCAGCGAGCGCGGTTTCGGCCTCTGCGACACGGGCCTCGAGACTGTCGGGCTCAACATCCTCGACCTGCCGGATCGTGACCAGTGATGTCACCCTGGCCAGCACCTCGCCGACCAGTCCCTCGGCCAGCTCGGTGTCGCGGCTCTGCAGCGCGGCGCGGGCAACGTCGGGAAACCCGGCCCTCAGCCGGTCCAGCGACGGCACGCCGGCATCGGCGCCGGGCTCGAGTGCCGCAAGCGCCGCCTCGACGTCGGGCTCGCCGGCCAACACCGGACGCAGCGTCTCGAGATGCCGGCGCCAGGGCTTCGAGGCCGCCGTGGCAATCCGCAGCTGCCCGAGACCGATCAGCGCGAAGGCAAGCTGTTCACGGTCGGGGCGCTCGAGTTGCGCCGCAAGAACGTCGATGCGCTGCTCGAGGCCCGATACCTGTTCACGCACCGCACCGGTCTCGGCCCGGGCCGCGTCGACCTGCTCTCGCACTGCACCGGTCTCGGCCCGGGCCGCGTCGAGCTGCTCGGGCAGAACCCGCTCGCGGGCCTCGACCGCCGCCAGCTGCTCGGCGATCTGAAGCAGGCGGGACATGAACTGCGGAAAGTTCCCGCCCTGCTCCTCGGCCAGTTCGAGATGCTCCATGCGGGTTTCGAGATCCGCCAGTCGTTCCGCCAGTTCGCCTGTTTCACCGGCAGTCTGCTCCCGTGCCGCCACGGTGCCCGCCGCCATCTCCTCGTCAGCCGCTTCCAGCCGGTCCAGGCGCTCCTCGATCGCCGCCAGCCGGGGCTTCCATTCCTTCCGCAGAGCCTCGAGCTGGTCGGCCACGGCGGGTTCAGCCGGGGTTTCGACCTCTGCCGTCGTGTCGGCGCGGGGTGGAGCGGCCGCCTCCGTCACCACGCCGGAGGTGGCCGGTTCCGTGTTGTCGGCCCCCGCAGTGTCCACCCCCGCATTCGTCCCGGATTCACCCGTCATCCATGACGGCAGCCCCAGGCTTTGCTCGATGTGGCCTAGGTCCGCCCCGACAACGGCCAGAACCTGAGCAACGCCGCCGCGCCAGGAAGAGTAACTGGCGACCAGGATGCCGAGGACGAGGATGACGGCACCCGCTGCCAGCAGCGGAACGCGTCGGGTCCGCAGGATCGATGACGGCTTGACATCGATGACCGGACCGGCGCCGGAAGACGCCGCCGCAGGCTTTTCCCGATCACTTTCACTCGGTGATGACATGCTCCCGCCCGGCTTGCCAGTTCCGGTCGGACCATAGCAGATTCGTCATGGTTTGTGTGTTCCACCGGGGAGCAGGTCGAGCATCCCCGACCGGTCGGGGCGGGCCGCGATCCTGATTGCTTTCCACTCGAGCTCACGGGCCGATTCCGCGACCGCCCGGCTGAGGCAGAAGGCGATCATGACCCCTGTCGCGGACGCCAGTCCGGCCCGCCCGAGCAGGTCGGCAAACAGGCGTGCGGAGCGCGGCGAGAAGTGCAGGACGCCGTCGATCTCGCCGGCCGCAAGCGCACGCCTCGCCGCCTCGGTCAGTTCTTCCATCGCCTCGGCCCGGTAGACCACGCGCCGCTCCAGTCGGTACCCCGCCGCCTCCAGGCGATGTTGCAGATCACCGCGCGTCACCTCACCACACAGCCAGAGCAGCCGGCCGGCATCGGGGCGGAGCCTGCGGATCACCAGCTCCGCCAGGTCGGCGGCATCCCCGGCTGCGGACAGCACTGAACGGTAGCCGGAATTCCGCACCCGCCGGGCGGTCGCCTCTCCGGCGCAGCAGATGGTCTGCGCCGGATCGACACCGGCGGACGCCAGCGCCGGCAGCGCGCCGGCGCTCGTCAGCAGCACCGCCTGCAGTCCCCGCCCCGGCACCGGTCCGGGCGGCAGCTCGATACGTCTCATCACCGGTGAAATCATCGTCTCAAGGCCGCGCCGCTCAAGGAGCTCGGCAAGCCGCAGCGATTCCGGCATCGGTCGCGTCAACAACAGCCGCACCGCGAACTACCGCAACGCGTCAGCACCGGCAGACCGGCGCAATGCCTGGCCGACTGCATGGCCAAGCTCCTCCGGAGCGTCCTCCGGTCCGTCACGTTCCTCGCTGTACCCGGACCGCAGGTCGGCCCCGGCGTGCCAGCCGGCGAGCGTCATCCGACCGGGCCGCACGAAGCGGGCATGTCCCGCAATCGGGGTCCGGCAAGTCCCGTCGAGCTCCGCCAGCATCGCGCGTTCGGCGCGCACCGCCAGTTCGCTCTCGCGGTGGGAGATCGCCCGCATCCACCGACAGACCCTCTTGTCATCGAGGCGGCACTGGATGCCGATCGCCCCCTGGCCCACCGCCGGCAGCATGTCCTCCACCGGAAGTATCCTCGTTGCGCGTTCTTCGAGCCCGAGCCGGCGAAGCCCGGCCAGTGCCAGAATCGTGGCGGCGACGGCGCCTTCGTCGAGCCGGGCAAGCCGCGTGTCCACGTTGCCGCGAAACGGCACGATCCGCAGGTCCCCACGCCGGGCGCGAAGCAGTGCTGCACGCCGGACCGACGAGGTCCCGACCACGGCTCCCCGTGGCAGATCCGCGATATCCGCAGCGCCCGGGGAGAGAAACGCGTCGCGCGGATCCTCGCGCGGCAGGACGGCCGCAATCGCGGTCCCGTCGGCCAGTACCGTTTCCACGTCCTTCATCGAGTGAACGGCAGCATCGATCCGGTTCTCGAGCAGCGCCTGTTCGATCTCCTTGCAAAACAGTCCCTTGCCACCGATGTCCGCCAGCGGCCGGTCCCTGACCCGGTCACCCGTGGTGGTGATCGCCACCACCTCGACCGCGCCGTCGCGGCCGAGCCCGGCATGAACCGCGGCAAGGCGCGCGCACACCTCGCCGGCCTGTGCGAGCGCCAGCCTGGACCCCCGGGTTCCGATCCGAACCAGCGGCGTGCTAGGATTCATCGCCGGTTGCAGACGGCGTCACAGGTCATGTCCAGGCCTCGTCCAGGTTCCCGCGCACCACAGCATGAAGGCGCCCATGCGCGATCGCAAGCAGCCACCGGTTATCCTGGGTATCGAAACGAGTTGCGACGAGACGGCTGCCGCCGTGGTCGATGGCGCGCGTACCATCCACTCGAGTGTCGTCCGCTCGCAGGTGCGGGAGCACCGGGAATACGGCGGGGTCGTCCCGGAAATCGCCGCCCGCTCGCACATCGAATACCTCGACGACATGATCACCCGGGCAATGGACGAGGCCGGCGTCGGATTCCCGGATCTCGACGCCGTCGCGGCGACCGGCGGGCCGGGGTTGATCGGTGGTGTGCTTGTCGGCTCGACCATGGCCAAGACCATCGCGCTTGCCCGTGACATTCCCTTCATCGCCGTCAACCACCTCGAGGGACACGCGCTGACCGCCCGGCTCACCGACGGTCTGCGGTTTCCCTACCTGCTGCTGCTGGTCTCCGGCGGCCACTGCCAGCTGCTCGCGGTCCTCGGCGTCGGCGAGTACCGGCAGTACGGCAGCACCGTCGATGACGCGGTGGGCGAGGCCTTCGACAAGACCGCGAAGCTGCTCGGCCTCGGGTATCCGGGCGGCCCGGCGCTGGAGGCCGCCGCACGCGACGGTGATCCCGGGCGGATCCCGCTGCCGAGCCCGATGGTCGGGCGACCCGGATGCTCGTTCTCGTTCTCCGGGCTGAAAACCGCGGTCCGCCACCGGGTCGCGGGAATGGAACCGCTCGATGCCGTCGACCGGGCCGACCTTGCCGCGGCATTCCAGGCTGCGGTGATGCGGTCGCTGGTGGATCGCAGTGCCAATGCGATCCGCGGTTTCCGTGCCTGCCACGGTGACGGCCTGCCCTTCGTCGCTGCCGGCGGCGTGGCCGCCAATGCGGCGTTGCGGGACGCACTCCAACGACTGGCGGGCGAGAACGGCATGCGGTTCGTCGTTCCGCCGGCAGCGCTGTGCACCGACAATGCCGCCATGATCGCCTGGGCCGGCCTCGAGCGCCTGCGCCTCGGCCGGACCAGCGACCTCGACTTCGCACCGCGTCCGCGCTGGCCGCTTGCGGAGCTCACGCATCGGTGACGACGCTGCGCATCGGCATCATCGGCGGAGGCGCCTGGGGAACCGCGCTCGGACACCTCGCGGCGCGGGCGGGCTGCGAGACCCTGCTCTGGGCACGCGACCCGGCAGTTGTCGACGCGATCAACGAGCGGAGCGAGAACCCGCGTCGTCTGGCCGGCTGCCAGCTCGATCCGGCCCTGCGGGCCACGAACCGTGTGGCGGACGCGTGCGCGGCGGACGCGGTGCTGCTGGTCGTCCCCGCGCAGCAGGTCCGGGCCGTCGCGACCGAGCTCTCGGAGCGCGTGGCCCCTGACACGCCGGTGGTCTGCTGTGCGAAGGGTATCGAGATGGCGACGGGCCTCATGATGTCGGAAGTGCTGGCCACGGCCAGCCCCGGCACCATGGCGGGTTGCCTTTCCGGTCCCACCTTCGCCGCCGAGGCGGTCGCCGGCACGCCCACCGCCGCCACCCTGGCCCTGCCGGACCCTGACCGGGCCCGACAGGTCGCCGATGCACTCGCGTCCAGGTACTTCCGGCCCTACATCTCCACCGACGTGATCGGCGCCGAGACCGGGGGTGCGGTCAAGAACGTGCTTGCGATTGCCTGCGGCATCGCCATGAGCCGGGGTTTCGGGGAAAACACCAGGGCCGCGCTCATCACACGCGGACTTGCCGAAGCGACCAGGCTCGCCGTCGCGCTGGGAGGACAGGCCGGGACCCTCGCCGGCCTGGCCGGTCTCGGTGACGTGTCCCTGAGCTGCGTCAGCCGGCAGTCGCGCAACTACCGGTTCGGGGAAGCGCTGGGCCGCGGCGAAACCGTTGCCGATGCCGAGCGCAACGCTGGCGGTGTGGTCGAAGGCCGTCATACCGCTGCCGCCGTGGTCCTCCGGGCACGGCAGGCCGGAAGCGATGCGCCAATCTGCGAAGCGGTCGACCGGGTCGTCAATCGTGGCAAGGATCTCGATCGCGCCATCGCCGACCTGCTCGGCCGACCGCTGCGCTCGGAACACGGCGGCGAGCCGCCCGCGTAAGGTGTCGCGGCGTCGCCCCGGCAGTGCTATGGGAACGGGGCTCGGTTTCTGGTGAGGGATGCGGAACATGGCATACTGGCTGTTCAAGTCCGAACCCGGTGCCTGGTCGTGGGATGATCAGGTGGCCGAGGGCACGGCCGAGTGGGACGGGGTGCGCAACCACCAGGCGTCCAACAACATGAAGGCGATGAAGATCGGAGACCTCGGGTTCTTCTACCATTCGGTCAAGGAAAGACGGGTGGTCGGCATCGTCGAGGTGGTGGGAACCTACCGTCCCGACGACACCGATCCGAGCGGCCGGTTCGGCCTGGTGGACGTGCGGGCCGTGGCGCCGATGAACGTCCCGGTCACGCTCGCGGACATCAAGGCCGATCCGCGGCTCGCCGACTTCGGACTGGTCCGGCAGTCCCGCCTGTCCGTCGTTCCCGTCAACGAGGAGCACTGGCGGATCATCTGCGCCATGGGCGAGACCGGGATCGACGCGCCTCCGGCCTGAGGCCGCTTGCGGGACGCCGCGTCGCTCACTATTTTCGCGACCTCTGTGATTGGCGGAGTGGCCGGGATGCCGGAAGTCGAGAATCTTGCGGGCGAGCAGCTTCGCTCGCTGATCGATCGTATCGAGACCCTCGAAGAGGAAAAGACCGGAATCACGGCCGATATCCGCGAGATCTATGGCGAGGCCAAGAGCAGCGGGTTCAATCCCAAGGTCATCCGGCAGATCATCCGATTGCGCAAGATGGATGCCCACGATCGGCTCGAACAGGAAGAGCTGCTGCAGCTCTACCAACAGGCCATCGGCATGACCTGAACGGGAGGTTCCCGCCCGGGCTCCCGCAACCCGTCAGGAGCGCCCCATGTGCGCACGACTGACCCCGAAGGAACGACTCCGGCCGATCAGCGGGTTTCCGGAGTGGTTGCCCGAGATTCGCGCGATCGAACTGCAGTGGATCGACAGCCTGCGTCGGGTGTTCGAGAGCTACGGCTACTGCTCGATCGAACCGCGCTCGGTCGAACCGGTCGAGGTTCTGCTCAAGCAGGGCGACACCGACAAGGAGATCTACGCGATCTCCCGCCTGCAGGAGGAGGAGGACACCGCCCCGGAACCGGCCTACGGCCTGCACTACGACATGACGGTTCCCATGGCGCGCTACGTCGCGGCGAACATGAACGAGCTGGTCTTTCCGTTCAAGCGCTACCAGATCCAGAAGGCGTGGCGCGGTGAACGGCCGCAGGAGGGACGGTTCCGCGAGTTCCTCCAGTGCGATGTCGACGTGGTGGATACGCGCGAAATCCCGCTGCACTTCGATGCCGAGATGCCGGTGATCATGCAGGAGGCGATCGAGGCGATCGGCGCCGGTCCCGTGGTGACCGGGCTGAACAACCGCAAGGTGCTGGAGGGTTTCTATTCCGGGCTCGGGATCGACGACACCGCCTCGGCGCTGCGGATCATCGACAAGCGCGACAAGATCGGTGATGGCGGGGTCGCCTCGCAGTTGAGGGCAGAGCTCGAACTCGGTGACGCGACCATCGAGCAGATGCTGGCGCTCGCAGCGATCCGCGGAACCGACCCGGCGGTCATTGACCGGGTTCGCGACCTTGCAATCACGACGCCGCTGCTGGAACAGGGACTGGAGGAGCTCGACTTCGTGCTCCGTGAACTGCAGCGCTTTCCACAGGGAACCTTCGTCGCCGACTTCTCGATCGCCCGAGGCCTCGCCTACTACACCGGCACGGTTTACGAGACCCGGTTTGCCGATTACCCGGACTTTCCCACCATCTGCGGCGGCGGGCGCTACGACAACCTGGTCGGCGACCTCGTCAACCGCCGGGTTCCCGGGATCGGAATTTCGATCGGACTGACCAGGATCCTCGCCAAGCTGGTCCGCGAGGGCCGGATCAGCCCCGGCCGGCGCGGCCCGACCGACATCCTGGTGGTGCACACCCGCGGTGCTCCCTACGCACTGGTCAGCCGGACCGCTCGCACACTGCGCGCCCGCGGCTGGCGGGTGGAGCAGTACCACGAGGATCGGCGGCTCAACGCCCAGCTCCGGTACGCCTCGCAGAAGGACATTCCGTGGATCTGGTTTCCGCCGGACCGGCAGGACGGCGAGCACCAGGTCAAGCACTCGCAGACCCGCCACCAGGAACCGGCCGATCCCGAAACATGGGTTCCGCGCGAGGAGGCGGCATCCTGACCGTCGGCGAGTTCCTGCTGGCACGGCTGTACAACTGGCACCGCATCGACGCGACCCTGTTTCGCTCGGCCCAGATGTACCGGGGCCACTCCCGCGTCCTGCTTGCCGCGCACGGAATTGCAACGGTAGTCAACCTGCGCGGAGCCAATCCCGGGACGCACTGGTACCGGGCGGAGCGGGACGCCTGCACGGATCTTGGTATCGACCATCTCGACTGCGCCCTGCACTCGCGCCGGCTGCCGACGCGCCAGCGACTGGTGGCCCTGCTCACGATCTACGAAACCGCGGCGCGCCCGATGCTGCTCAAGTGCTCCGGAGGCGCGGACCGCAGCGCGTTCGCGGCAGCACTCTACCTGTTGCACCGCGACGGACCGGGGGCGCGCGCGGCAGCCCTGCGGCAGATGAAGGCGCTCCCCTACCTCCACATCCCGGGCGGACAGCAGCGCTGGATCCGCCGGTTTCCGGAGTTCCTGTGCGAGGACGCCGAGGACGGTGACATCGGAACCTGGGTGCGCGAGCGCTACGAACCGGACCGGTTCGCCGACTGGCTGGGCGCCCGCAACCTTGGCGCCTCGTGGAGGCGGTAGGGCGTCAGGGGACCGGTCCTCCGACCACGCCCCGGTCGTGCAGGCTGGCGATCTCGTGGTCCGGCAGGCCGAGAATATCGGCGAGGACCGCGTCTGTATCGCCTCCCAGTACCGGGGCCGGCGCGACCGGCCGGGCGTAGGTGTCGGCGAACCGCAGCGGCAGGCCGGCGGTCCGGTAGGTCCCGATGCCCGGCTGGGTCACGGTCTCGATCAGCGGGTTGGTCACCGAACAACGCGGATCCTCCGAGAGCATCTGGGTGAAGCTCCGGTATGGTCCCCACAACACGCCTGCCGCGTCGAGCTCGTGTCCCACCTGTTCGAGCGAGCGGGCTTCGACCCACGGCGCGATCATCGTGACGATGGCGTCCCGTGCCCGGTAGCGGTCGTCCTCGCGGCCGAGGTCAAGTCCCTCCGCGTCCTCGAGACGGGATACCGCCTCCCCGATGCCGATGGCCGCCACCAGGCGCCGCCACTGGCCGCGGGTGAGCGCGACCAGCATCACGCGGCGGGCGTCCGAGGTCGCGAAGTCGTGCCCGAAGGCGCCGAAGATATGGTTGCCGTCGGCCTGCCGGTCCCGTCCCAGCAGTTCGGCCTCGGCGACGTGCCCGAGACCGCTTGCCGCCCACATCGCGACGTCGGCAAGCGCCAGCCGGATCAACTGGCCGCCGCCGCCGCGCGAGCGCTGCCGCTCGGCGGCAAGGATTCCGGTGGCCGCCAGGCTGCCGGTCAGCAGGTCCCACGCCGCGAGCACATGGTTGACCGGACGGTGTGCGTCGCGCGGTCCGGTCGCGAGCGGAAATCCGATCGCACAGTTGACGGTATAGTCGACCGCGCCGGCACCGTCGTGACTGCCGAGGATGTTGACCGTGATCAGGTCGGCCCGGCGTTCGCACAGCCGGTGGTGGTCGAATGGGCCTCCGGGAGGCCGGTTGGTGAGGAACAGTCCGCGGTCGGGGCCCGGCTGGCAGATCAGCTCGCTCACGAGTTCCTGGCCCTCCGGCGACCGGGTATCGATCGCGATCGACTTCTTGCCCTTGTTGAGCCCGGCCCAGTACAGGCTCCGCCCCTGCCCGTCCAGTGGCCAGCGCCGGTGATCGAGACCGCCGCCAACGGGATCGAACCGGATGACCTCGGCACCGAGCTGGGCCAGTGTCATGCCGCCCAGCGGTGCGGCGACAAAGGCCGATCCTTCCACCACCCGCAAGCCGTTCAGGATGTCAAACATGGGGACTGTCTCCGTTCAGGAAGTCCTGGTACCTGCGCATGAAGCGCGGCGCGATCCGGCGCAGGCGCGCGTCGTCGACCTGGCCGCTGCGGGTCATGTAGTCATGGGCGAGATCCACAGGCTCGCGATCCATGCGCCCGGCCATGGTCTCGTACCAGGCCGAACTCCCGGCGCCGGCATCGAGCAGGCGGTCCACCGCCGGCCGGCGATCCACCTCGAACGCCTCGAGCGCACCGGGGACGTCGTCCGGATGGGTGCAGAAGGCCCGCCACAGCGCGACGGCGTCCTCGAGCGCGCGTCGCGTACCCGAGCCGATCGAGAAGTGAACCGTCCCGAGCGCGTCGCCGAGCAGCACGGCGTTGCCGGACCGCCAGCGACTGCGGCGGACCATCGGGAACCGGCGCCAGACCGAGCGGTTCGAGATCAGCGGGTTGCCGCGGAGTTCCGGCGCGAAGATGCGTTCGCAGAAGGCCCGGTTCGCTTCGTCCGACATGCGGAAGAGCCCGGCGTTCCGCCAGGCGGTGCCGTCGCACTCGACGATGAAGGTGCTGAGATCAGGCGCGTAGCGGTAGTGATGGGCCACGAAACATCCCCCGGACGCGGCCCTGAAGGTGAGCGTCAGGGTCTCGAAGCGCCGCTGGGTCGCGTACCAGATGAACCGGTTGTCCGGGAGCGTGACCTGCTGGCCTGGGTCCGGCACCCAGTCCCGGCCGAGCGGGGAATGGGCGCCGTCGGCCGCGACCACCAGATCGAATCCGTCCCGCATTTCGCGGGTGGCAACCGTTTCGTGGCGCAGGTCCACGCCGGCAGTCTCGGCGATCTCCTCGAGACAGGCGAGCAGCCGGCGCCGCGAGATGCCGGAAAACCCGTTGCCGTCGATGGCGACCGCCTCGTTCCTGTGCACGATGGTCAGATCGGACCACCGTTCGAGTTCCGGCGCGATCCGCGCGCAGAGTTCCGGGTACGCCGCCTCGAGCGCGCACAGCGCCTGGTCGGAAAACACCACTCCGAACCCGTAACTTGCGCCCCGGGGGTCTCGCTCGAGCACCGTGACCGAGGAAGCGGGAAACGATCGACGAAACAGACCGGCGAAACACAGGCCTGCCGGACCTCCTCCCGCCACAAGAACACGCATTACCCGCTCCCGCTGGACTCCGGCCGCCTACACGCGATCGGGCATGAGGGTCAAGCCGGACCGGCAGGCGGGTGACAGCCGACCGCGGTTGTCGCATGGTAGCGCTCCTCGCACCGGGAGACCCCTCCATGACCATCCTGTTCACCCACGATGCGTGCGGCGCGCATGACATGGGGCCAATGCACCCGGAGCGTCCGGCCAGGCTGACCGCTGTTCTCAACGCGCTCGACGAGGACGGTTTTGCGGGCCTGGACAGGAGGCTGGCCCCGCTGGCGCCGGTCGAACGGCTGGAGTCGATGCACCCGAAACCCTACATCGACCATGTCCTTTCGAGTGTCCCCGAGCGCGGCCGGGTCTCGCTTGATCCCGACACCTCGCTCTCGCCTGCAAGCGGCGAGGCGGCGTTGCGAGCCGTGGGAGCTGCCTGTGCCGCTGTGGATGCGGTGTACGCCGGCGAGGCGTCGAACGCCTTCTGCGCGGTTCGACCTCCTGGGCATCATGCCGAACCCGGGCGTGCCATGGGGTTCTGCATGTTCAACACGGTCGCAGTCGCCGCCGCCCACGCGCGTTCCGCGCACGGGGCGTCTCGGGTCGCCGTGGTGGATTTTGACGTGCATCACGGAAACGGGACTCAGGCCATGTTCTGGAACGAACCGGACCTGATGTTCTGTTCGACCCACCAGATGCCGCTTTACCCAGGCACCGGTGCGCGCACCGAGCGCGGCGCGCACGGGACCATTGTCAACGCCCCGCTGCCTCCCGGGGCAGACGGGTCGGCGTTTCGAGCGGCGATGACCGAAATCGTGCTGCCGGCGCTCGACGACTTTGCACCCGAGATGGTGATCGTCTCGGCGGGGTTCGATGCCCACGTCAACGACCCGCTGGCCGGGCTCCGGTTTGTCGCCGACGACTACGCATGGGTGACACGGGAACTGCTGGCGATCGCGAGGCGACATGCAGGCGACCGTCTGGTCTCGTCACTGGAAGGAGGCTACGACCTCGACGGCCTGGCCGAATCGAGCGCCGCCCACGTCCGGGAACTCATGGCTGCCTGATGCCGCCACAGTCCCTTGTCCGGAACCGGCGGCAAGAATACACTCGGGGCCCTCGACATGCTGGAGGAAGCGTGTGACAGGCGACCCACAACCGGTTGAGACCCTTTCCTTCGAGGACGCCCTGGCGGAACTCGAGGAAATCGTCAGCCGCCTCGAGGGTGGCCAGGGCAGCCTGAACGATGCGATAGAAGCCTACGAGCGCGGATCGATCCTGAAACGGCACTGCCAGGCCAAGCTGGAAGAAGCGCGGCTGCGGGTCGAGCGAATCCGGGTGCCGGAGAATGACGCGGACGACCTGGGTCTCGAACGCTGAGACAGCTGTCATTCCCGAACAGCGCGCGATGCGGCAATGGGTGAACTGAGCGAAGCGATGCATGAATGCGCCTCGCGGGTCGAGCGCATGATGAGCCTGCTGCTGCCGCATCCGTCCGGGGCGGAGGCCCGGCTGTACGAGGCCATGCGCTACAGTGCGCTCGGCGGCGGCAAACGTCTGCGGCCGTTCATCGTCAGCCAGTCCGCCGGACTGTTTGGCGTCGATCCGCGCTGCGCCATCCGTGTCGGCGCCGCCGTCGAGTTCATCCACAGCTACTCCCTGGTGCACGACGATCTGCCCGGGATGGACAACAGTGATCTGCGCCGCGGCAAACCGAGCTGTCACACCGCATTCGACGAGGCCACTGCCATCCTGGTCGGCGACGCGTTGCAGACCCTGGCCTTCAGTGTTCTCGCGGCCGAGGAAACCCATGCCGACGCCTTCGTGCGCTGCCAGCTGGTTGCGGAACTGGCCCGCGCGGCGGGTCATGCCGGCATGTGCGGCGGCCAGATGATCGACATGAGGGCCGAAACCGAGGAACTCGGTATCGGCGCGATCACGCGCATGCAAAACATGAAGACCGGCAGGCTGTTCTCGTTCTCGGCGGTGTCGGGTGCGGTTCTCGGGCGAGCGTCCAGGCGCCACTATCAGGCCCTGCAAACCTACGCGCAGGAGCTCGGACTCGCCTTCCAGATCACCGATGACCTGCTCGACGTCACGGGCGATCCCGAACTCACTGGCAAGCCGCAGGGACAGGACCAGCAGGCCAGCAAGGAGACCTTCGTGTCGATTCTCGGCGTTGACCGGGCTCGTTCCCAGGCGCGCATCCTGTGCGAACAGGCGGCGAAGGCGCTTGAACTGTGGGGCGACTCTGCCCACCTGCTTAGGGAACTCGCGTATGACGTCATTGATCGTGAAGCCTGATCGGACTGGTTACCACCATGACATCGCAAACACCTCTACTTGATTCGGTCCACTCGCCACTCGATCTGCGGAAGCTCGGTCCGGCAGAGTTGCCGCAACTGGCGCGTGAACTGCGCCAGGAAACGATCGACGTGGTTTCGGAAACCGGTGGTCATTTGGGCGCCAGTCTCGGCGTCATCGAACTCACCGTGGCCCTGCACTACATCTACAACACGCCGATCGACCGACTGGTCTGGGACGTCGGCCACCAGGCCTATCCCCACAAGATCCTGACGGGCAGGCGCGATCGCATTCGCACGCTTCGCCAGGCGGGAGGCCTGTCCGGGTTCACGCGGCGCTCGGAGAGCGAGTTCGACCCCTTCGGCGCCGCCCACAGTTCCACCTCGATCTCGGCGAGCCTCGGAATGGCCGTGGGGCGCGACCTCTCGGAGCGGAACAACCACGTGGTCGCGGTGATCGGAGACGGCGCGATGAGTGCCGGAATGGCCTACGAGGCCATGAACAATGCCGGTTCCACCGACACGCGGCTGCTCGTGATCCTGAATGACAACGACATGTCGATCGCACCAGCGGTCGGGGCGTTCAGTGCCTACCTGTCCCGTCTGCTGAGCTCGCGCCCCTACTTCAACCTGCGGCAGCTCGCCGCGCAGATCGCAAGCCATCTGCCGCGAAGACTAGAGAACACGGCTATCCGCGCGGAAGGCTACGCGCGTCGGATGGTCACCGGCGGAACACTGTTCGAGGAACTGGGTTTCTACTACGTGGGACCGGTGGACGGTCACAACCTGGAACACCTGTTGCCGCTGCTGCGCAACATCCGCGACGCCGACCAGGCGCATCCGGTGCTGCTGCACATCGTCACCGAAAAGGGTCGCGGTCATCCGTTTCCCGAGAACTCGAGCGAAAAGTACCACGCGGTCCAGAAGTTCGATGTCGCCACGGGAACCCAGGTCCGCTCGGTCGCCAACGCCCCGAGCTACACCAGCGTGTTCGCCAACGCGCTCATCAAGCTCGCCGAAAAGGACCCGGCGATTGTCGCCATTACCGCGGCCATGCCGTCGGGAACCGGGGTCTCGACCTTTGCCAAGCAGTTTCCGGAGCGAAGCTTTGATGTCGGCATCGCCGAGCAGCACGCGGTGACCTTCGCCGCCGGAATGGCGACCGAAGGGATGAAACCCTTCGCCGCGATCTACTCGACCTTCCTCCAGCGCGCCTACGACCAGATCGTGCACGATGTCGCGTTGCAGAGCCTGCCGGTGCGGTTCGCCATCGACCGGGCGGGACTCGTCGGCGCCGACGGCGCCACCCACGCCGGCGCGTTCGACCTCGCCTATCTCTGCTGCCTGCCCAACATGGTGGTGATGGCCGCCGCCGACGAGGCCGAACTGGTGCACATGGTGGCGACCTGTGCGGCGATCGACGACCGGCCATCGGTGGTCCGCTACCCACGGGGCGAAGGTGTCGGCGTGGAACTGCCCGATCAGGGAGAGCCGCTCGAAATCGGTCGCGGGCGGGTCATGCGCCGGGGCAGTACCGTTGCGCTGCTGTCACTGGGAGGCCGGCTTGCGGAGTGTCTCGCCGCGGCTGACCGGCTGGATGCGGGGGGGGGGGGCCCCCCCGGGGGCGACGCCCCGGGTTGCCAACCGCCCGCACCCGGAACCCCTCCGTGACTCTGCCGGGGGGCCGACGCTCGGTTTGCCAAGCCGATCGACCGGGAACTCGTTCGTGAACTCGCCGGGTCGCACGAGGTGCTGATCACCATCGAAGAGGGAGCGACCGGCGGGTTTGCCACCCAGGTCCTTCACATGCTGACCAGCGAGGGTCTGCTTGACGGCGGGGTCCGGGTCCGGCCCATGACCCTGCCCGACGCCTTCATCGACCACAACTCGCCGGCCAAGCAGTACAGCGAGGCGAGGCTCGACGCCGATGCGATCGTCGAGACCGCCATGGCGGCACTCGGACAGGACGCGGCGGACCGGACAGCGGCCGGGGACTGACGGACCCGGCCGGTGGGGGAACCGGAGGAGCGGATCCGTCTTGATCGTCTCCTGGTGCGGCGCGGCTTCGCCCGGTCGCGTACCCGGGCCCAGGAACTGATCCGTACCGGGCACGTGGTGCGCGACGAGACCGTCCTGCGCAAGCCGGGCGCCCTGATGGAGGCGGCTGCCCCGGTTACCGTGACCGGAGCCGATCACCCGTGGGTCGGCCGCGGCGGGATCAAGCTCGCGGCCGCGCTTGATGGTTTCGGCCTCTCGCCCGAGCACATGGTCTGTCTCGATATCGGGGCCTCGACCGGCGGTTTCAGCCACGTGCTTCGCGACCGCGGCGCCCGGCATGTCTTCGCGGTCGATGTCGGACACGGGCAGTTCGCCCGCGAGCTCGCGGCGGACCCCGGGATCACGCTCATGGAGCGAACGGACGCACGGTCACTGACGGCGGACATCATCGCGTCGCCAATCGACCTGCTGGTCGCGGACCTCAGCTTCATTCCGGTGCGAACCGCGCTCGGCCCGGCGCTGGAACTGGTGCGCGCGGGCGGCTCGGCCCTCGTCCTGGTCAAGCCCCAGTTCGAACTCGGACCGGAGCGGGTCGGCAGAAACGGCGTGGTGCGGGACGAGCGCTCGCGCACCGAGGCGTGCCGGGTGGTGGAAGCCTGGATCGACGCGCGCCCCGGCTGGCGCACCTTCGGCGTCATGCCCTCGATCATCACCGGCGCCGACGGCAACCAGGAGTACTTCCTGGCCGCGCGCAGGTCCTGAGCGGGCACCGCACGTCCCGGCGGAACGGCGGGACTCAGGTCACATGCGTCATGCATCATGGACGAACGGCATGCACGGGCAGGAGGGAGGATCGCGATGGAACACGGGCTGGCGGACCGGATCTGCGTGATCACCGGGGCGACGGACGGCATCGGCTGGATGTCGGCGCTCGGCATCGCCCGGACCGGCGCACGCGTCGTCATTGTCGGGCGCAACGCCCCGAAGACCGAGGAGCGGGCAAGGCGTCTCGCCCGGGAAACCGGGAACGAGGCTGTGGAGCATGAAGTTGCCGACCTGTCGGTCCAGGCGGAGGTGCACTCCCTGGCCGAACGGCTGAACCGGACCCTGCCGCGTATCGACGTGCTGGTGAACAATGTCGGCGCGCTCTTTGTCAGGCGCACGCTGAGTTCCGACGGCGTCGAGATGACCTGGGCGCTGAACCACCTCTCCCCGTTCCTGCTGACCGGTCTCGTGCTCGACCGGGTCAGGGCATCGGACCAGGGACGCATCGTGACCGTGAGCTCCGCCGCCCATCGCGGCCCACAGGTCGATTTCGGGGACCCGCAGCTTGCCGGGGGTTACCGGGGCTGGCGCGCCTACCAGCAGTCGAAGCTCGCCAACCTGCTGTTTACCCGGGAACTCGCGCGAAGGCTGGAGGAAACCCCGGTCACGGTGAACTGCCTGCACCCGGGTTTCGTAAACAGCCGGTTCGGCAACAACAACGCAGGGATCAAGCGGGTGCTGCTCACCGTGGCCAAGACGCTGTTCGCCATCAGCGAGGAGAAGGGCGCGGATACCGTGATCTACCTCGCCACGGACCCGGATGTTGCCGGGGTTTCCGGCGAGTACTTCGTCAAGAGGCAGCCCGCGGACACCTCCAGCCAGTCGCAGGACCCGGCCGCCCAGCGTACCCTGTGGGACATCAGCGAGACGATGACCGGACTGTCGTATCCGGCCTGACCGGGTGCTTCGAAATCCGCCCCGCCGGTTGGCGATGATGCGCCTGCTTCTCCTCCTCGCCGTGGTGGCGATCCTGTCCCTTCCTCCGTCCCCGGCAACCGCCGATGCACGCTTCGCCCGCCTGTCCGACCCCGGCGTCGTCGCCATCATGCGTCACGCACACGCCCCGGGAACCGGCGATCCAGGGAACTTCGCGCTCAACGACTGCACGACCCAGCGAAATCTCGACGCGCACGGCAGGGAGCAGGCCCGCAGGACCGGGGCGGCGATCCGGGCCGCCGGGGCCAGGGTCGAGCGGGTGCTGACAAGCCAGTGGTGCCGCTGCCGCGACACGGCCCGGCTCCTCGACCTGGGTCCGGTCGAGGACGTGGTCGCGCTCAACTCGTTCTTCGAGGCCCTGGACCGCGCCGACCGGCAGACCTCCGAACTGCGCCGCGTCCTGTCCGGCCTCCTTCCGGAAGAGACCGTCATCCTGGTCACCCACTACGTCAACATCAGGGCGCTTGCCGGCCGGAGCGTCGCATCGGGCGAGGTCCTGCTGCTCGAGACGCAGCCCGACGGTACGGTCTCCGTGATCGACACGATCATGATCGGCCCGCACGACTGAGGTCGTCCCGGGTTCCCGTACGCCCGCCGCCGCGGGCTCGACCGCGCTCCCGAGCCCGCGCAGGACCGGCATCACCTGACCAACGCTCTTCGTCCGCCGTACGGTTCCGGGTCGTATGAACAGGTCGCCGACTGTCTCAAAGTCCCGGGAGAACGCCACGACGCAGTCGGATGGACGACACGAGCCGGCAGTTCAACCGCGCCGTCGCGATGAAACATGCCTCGTGCCAGAGAGCGGGGAACCGGAACATGACGTTTGCGACAATCGTCCGATAGCCGTTCTTTGTGCGCAGCGACCCGTCGAACGGCGTCCAGCTCGCGGACCTGCTGGCCTACGGCGTCCAACGCGCCTTGCAGGACAAAGACTTCAGATACCCGTGTTTCGAGAAGGTACTGCGGAACGTTTGTCGGCGCCGGCAGAGAACGGCGTTGGACAGACTGAAGGTTTGGCCGGACCGTTCGCCGCTGTCCGCGCTGGCGACCAAGACCCGGCTCGCAAAACCATGAAGGGCCCTCCGGACACAGGGCAAGTGATGTCAGGCCGGGCGAACCACACCGAGCCCACCCAGGGCACCCGAGGAAGAATAGGTCACGTATGGATGCGGCAGCGTCAATCCCCGCCCAACATCCCAAGAGCGCAGGGACCGCTGAAACCGTCTCGAGCGGAGGTCTGTCCCGGAATCTCAAACCTGCTCTGTGACCTTGGTCACCCCACCGCCTCAATATTGGGGACGTCCACCAAAAGGAACAACCTGGTGTCTCGAACGGGGACCTTCCATCGCCAGGCCAACAGGCGAAGTTTCATTCCATTCGTACACCCTTGCGGGACCTCGCTGTATCGGGCATATACTCGGCTTGATTTAGTCTCGCCTTTCCACCAACCATGCCTCCTCGTCACACGACACACCGCAAATTTCTCAGGCGCTCAAAATGCATGTATTGCAGGATCTTGACACCGTACGACTATGGTCAGACAGGCTTACCGAAGGCGAGTTGATATCGAACAGGAACGCTCTCTATAAGTGCCGCAAGAACCATGTTCTTGAGGAAATGAAGAAGTCGGGTTCTGCCGCCATGCTCGTGCTCGACCCGAACGATATTTCCTACATCACCGGCGCACGGAACATGACGATCTTCGCCATGCGGACCCCGGCGCGATATCTGCTTGTCCTGCAGGACGGCTTTACGGCTCTTTTCGAGTACGTCGGGTGCGAGCACCTGGCGGCCGGACTGCCGACCATCGATGAAATCCGGCCAGCAAGGGGCCTCAATCGCATCAGCTCGGGCGGAAACGCAGCCTGGTCCAACAGCGCATTCGCAAGGGAGATCGCCGGAACCATCCGGGACCGCGACCCGGCCATCGACAGAATTCACATCGACCGCTTCCCGTGGCTGGCAGTCGATGCCCTACGCGCCGAGGGATTTGAGCTGGCCGGATCCGACGACATCCTGACCGAGGCGCGCGCGATCAAGCTTCCGATCGAGATCCCCTACCTGCGTACGGCGATGGAGCGGGTCAACACGGCGGTCCGGCGGCTCGAAGAACACGCGGAACCCGGCAGGACGGAGTCGGAGGTCTGGGCCGAGTTTCACCACGAACTGATGGCGAAGGAAGGACAGTATGTCTCGACCCGCCTGTTCCAGAGCGGCTCCAATACGTACCCCTATTTCCAGGAGGCCGGCAGCAGGACGCTGGCGCGCGGAGAGTTGCTGTGCCTCGACACCGATGCCGTTGGCTACGAGGGGTATTGCGTGGACTTTTCACGGACCTTTCTGAGCGGTGACGGGAAGGCCAGCGGTGACCAGAGGCTGCTCTATGGTCGTGCACGCGAACAGCTTGAGCACCATGCCGACATTCTGAAGCCCGGCCTCGCCTTTCGCGAACTGGCCGAGCGTGCCTGGCCGGTTCCCGAAGAACATTTGGCGAGCCGGTACTACTGCATAGGGCACGGCCTGGGGATGTCGGGAGAATGGCCGAATATTCCCCACGTCGACGCGCAATCCGACTATCCGCTCGGTGGTGTCATCGAGCCAGGGATGGTCATATGTCTTGAGAGCTATGTCGGCTGGGAAAAGTCTGCCGAGGGCGTGAAACTCGAAGACCAGTTTCTCATCCACGAAGATCGGGTCGAAAGGATGTCGACGTACCCGTTCGATGACCGGTTGGGCTGAAGCTGCTGCTGGTCGGCTGGCGGGCACCGCCCACGCGACCGCGGTCAGACCTGCCGACGACATCGCAAGACCCATGAATGTTGACGGCTCGGCGCGAGCGAATCGATGTCCTTGTCGTTTGCCCAGTGGCTTGCATGGCGCGCTTCGGAATTGTGCGCGGCGGTAGCCGTTGGCCGCTCCGGTGGTACGATGGCGTGTCGCGCGGCCACCGCCGAAGCGCATATGGTGAAGGCCGAGCTGGTCACCCGCATCGACGCCATTGTCCGCCAGTTCGGCGTCACCCAGGCCGAGGCCGCGCGGTTGTTCGGCCTCTCCCAGCCCGACGTGTCGCGGCTGCTCCGGGGGAATTTCCGGGAGTATTCGCTGGAGCGGCTGCTGCGGCTTCTGACAGCCCGCGGTCGCGATATCGACATCGTCATCCGCCAGCCGCGTTCCGTCGGCAGCGGGAAACTGCGGATCGCCACTTCCGAGACGGCATGACCCGACGCCTGGCGCGCGGTTGCGCCTTCCTCCATCCCTGCTGCGCAGCCGGCCCGGCACCGACTCCGCTCAGCCTCTCCACGCAAACCACCAACCGGTCCAGACGGGCACGCCGATCGCGAGGGCGCAGACCGCGATCGCGAGCGACCCCAACAGCCGGGCCGGCAACGTCTCCGTCACTGCACCGAGCGCGACGTCCGCTGTCCACTCGGAATCAAGAAGCGTGAGACCGTGCGGCACGGTGTTGGCGAGAATGCCCGCGATCGCGCCCACACCAACGGCGTGGAAAGCGACTTGTGTCTGTTGAGGCGCGGCTACCGCGGCACATTCCACCACTTGTTCAGGAAGAGTTCCGAAGGACTGTCCCGACCAATGGCAAAGTCAGTCGCAACCATTGTGCTTACGCCACATGCTTGCGTCATGTCCCTTGGGCGGATTGGCGCAAGGATCGCCGGCATACCCGCGAAGGATGTTGTATCGCGCGATCTGGTCGTCGGAGAGCAGCGGAAGCGTCTTGAGGTGCGCCGCCAGATGCACATAGCGCAACGCTGTCCGGGCCTGTCCGATTTCCGACAGCAATTCTCGCAGCAATCGGTCGTTTACGTTGGCGTTCCTGAACGCCTTCTCCAGTGTTTCCTCGCCGGCAATGAGACGCTTGCCTTCGGTGATTGCGGCCACGCGCATGTTCCGGAAGATTGTGGTAATCGCCGCCACCTGGCCCGTGGACAGCGGAATCCGATCCTTCAGCTCAAGCAGGTGGGCCGGACCGGGCATGCCGTTGAGTTCGGCTGCCCTGGCAAGCCCCCATCCGCCGCCTTGCCTGAGCTCGGCGAGATCGTCCGCCGACAGGCTCTTGATCGATCGGGTTTCCTGACCGGCGTAGGACGAAGGGCGGTTGTCCGCCGCAGTGGCCGGGCCCGCGAAGGACAGGGCAAGAAGGACGGGAAGTAGCGCAAGGCGAACTCCCCGGCGGTTCTGGGTCACGATCAGCTCCTCTGTCCCGCTTCGGTACCGGGCTGGTGGAATGGGATATATCGCGGCACGACAACGGTTTACAATCTTCAGGCGGGGCACTCGACGGGAAGCGGGCCTTGAGCGAATTGCATTCGGCGCGGGATGGAATCTCCGACAGGGGTCGGTGAACTCACGGGCCCGATGGTACGATTCCCCGCCAGGCCCAGTCGTTGTAGTCATCAGGTGCGCGCAGGCAGGACGCCCGGACCGGATCGGATTCAAGCGCGTCCCAGACCGGCACGGGGCCATGTCCATGCGCGGCCTGTACGAGGCGGCGCTCCCGCTGACTTGCACGGATCTCCGCTTCCAGCGCACCCGGGTCCCAGGTCAGGTCCGCAACCCGGCGCAGCGCGGCCAGCGCAGCCGCGCTCTCCGGATCGGCCGCGAGGTTGATCCGTTCCTCGGGGTCGGCCTCGAGGTCAAACAGCAGATCGGGTGCGTGACCGCCGGTCATGAGCTTGAGGCACCCGCTACGAACCATGAACATCGGCGACGGCACTCCCTCCGACGTTATCTCCGCGAGCACCGCCCGATCCCGGGCCGCCGATGCATTTTCGCACAGCGGCAGCAGGCTCAGGCCATCGGGTGGCCGCGGCGCCCGGTCCGCAAGATCGATATCCGCCAGGTCGCAGAATGTCGGAAGCAGGTCTACCAGCGAAACGGGCTCCGGCCGGCGCGCCGCCGCGAACCGTCCGGGCGCGTGAAGGATGAGCGGCACCCGGGCCGCGTGATCGAAGAAGTGCTTCTTGAACCAGAGGCCCCGCTCACCGAGCATGTCCCCGTGGTCCGAGGTCAACACGATCGCGGTGTCGTGACCCAAGTCCTCCACCTCCAGCACCTCCATCAGCGTCCCGACCATGTCGTCGAGCCAGGAGCAGTTGGCGTAATAGGCGTGCCGGGCAATCCGTACATGGCTGTCGTCAATGTCGCCTTCGAGGAGGCCGTGGTGGGCCAGCATACGCCGGCTGTGCAGGTCTCTCTCCTGCTCGGGAAGGAGCGGGGTCGCGGGCATCGGGATGTCCTCGTGCCGGTACCGGTCCCAGTGTTCGCGCCGCGCGAAATAGGGCTCGTGAGGGTGGGTGAATGACACCGAAAGGAAGAAGGGCTGCCGCTCCGAACTGCGCGCGACCTGCTTCAGCCATTCCACCGACCGTGACAGCACCGCGTCGTCATGGTCCATCTGCATGCTGCGGGACGAGATACCGGAACGGATGACGCCGCTGGAATTGTTGTTCGATTCCATACGCACCTCCTCCCAACTCGGCGTCCAGTGAAAGTCGGTCGGATAGAGCTCTGGCACGAGGCGTTCGTGGAAGCCGTGCAGCATGTCCGGACCAACGAAATGCTGCTTGCCGGCAAGCGCGGTACGGTACCCCGCCAACCGCAGGTAATGCGCCATCGTCGGCGTGGCGGCGGCAAATTCAGCGCCGTTGTCGAAGGCCCGCACGCGCGAAGGAAGCATGCCCGCCAGCATCGAGAAGCGCGATGGGGCGCAGAGCGGGAAGTTGCAGTAGGCATTGGCGAACATAACCCCTTCCTCGCACAGCCTGCCGATATTCGGCATCACCGCCGATCCGCCGTATCCGGGCAGAAGCTGGGGTTTGAGCTGGTCAGCCTGGATCAGCAGGATATTCGGCAGGTCGCGGGCCATGAAACTCTCCCGGCGTCGGTTACGGGGTCTGAATGCCCGGAACGGCGGCAGATGCTCATTCTCGAGACCCGCAGCACAACGGGTCTACATGAATGAAAGGAACTGGTGCCACCACAAAGCGGGACCCGGTCACCACCGTGATCGACGATCGAAGTATTCCGGGATCGGGAATTCCGCCGCAATTGGCCGATGGTGCCGCAGGCGCCCTGCAGGAACAGCCTGCCCGTCTGTCCGGGGCTCGCCGCCGCCACGCCAGATCTCGGCCAAGGCGAGCGCCTGTTGCAGATGACCAACGAAAACTCGAAGTATCGCCGATATGTGCGGATTGCAAACGCTGGCGTAAGGATACCCATGAATTCGACACAAGCGCGACTCAATGCCAAAGGAATAGGAAAAGTCCTTCGACACCTTTCATTGCCTTGAGCGAGGGATTTCGATTGGTTCGACCTGATGCTGATCCGTCGCCCGACTCCTGACTTCGGGAGAACGGTTGTGTACAGAAAGTTCTGCAAAAGGAAATGAAGGTTGAGCAGGTCATGGCATGCTGATGATTTGACCAATCACTTCCTTTGAGGAAAGGACACGCCATGACCCGTCACCATGTC
>MPMT01000006.1 GCA_002238645.1 Alphaproteobacteria bacterium bin52
CGGGCCGGGCCAGACCAGCGACCTCGCAGCCCGCTACGCCTTCGATCACATCGCGAACGACATGAACGAACTCGCCAACCAGCTCGGCTGCTGAACATCCCGCCTGTTCGGTACCGGCGGGCGGGGAGCCCCCCCCGCAACCAACCGGCCCGGGTGCTGAACACCCC
Organism: Alphaproteobacteria bacterium bin52; assembly: GCA_002238645.1. Classification (GTDB taxonomy): domain Bacteria; phylum Pseudomonadota; class Alphaproteobacteria; order Thalassobaculales; family Thalassobaculaceae; genus Bin52. Next base: position 168 of record MPMT01000006.1, read on the forward strand.
GCCTGTTCGGTACCGGCGGGCGGCTACCCCCTCGGGAACTCCAGCGCCAGGCCGGAACGCGGCCACGGCATCGAAACCAGGCAGCCGCCCCAGGACAGTGTCACAAGCGCGGTATCGAGGCCGGCGCCGGCAAAGCAGATGTTGGTGGTGTAGGGGTCATCGAGCGGAACGAACTCCAGCGTCCCGCCGTCCGGGCGTGCGACGGTGATGCCGCCGGTCAGCAGGGTTGCCACGCAGACGTTGCCGCCCGCCTCGACGGCGAGCGAGTCGAACCGCCGCAACCCGCCGTCACAGGTGACCAGCCTGCCCCCGTTGATCGAGTCCGGGAACGCGATCATCGAGACCTCGCCGGGGCCGGTGATCGGCCAGGCGTAGAGCCGTGCCCCCTCGGTCTCCGCAACGTAGAGGGTCTGGCCGTCCGGTGACAGGCCGATCCCGTTCGGCGTGGTGACCGGCTGGATCACTTCCCGGATCTCGCTCCCGTCCGGGCGAGCCCAGTAGACCGCTCCGCGATCCATGTCACGGTGACGCATCTTGCCAAGGTCGGTAAACCACATGTTCCCGTCCCGGTCGAACACGATGTCGTTGGGGCCGTTCAGGCGGACATCACCGCAGCGATCGTAGAGCCGATCCACCTTTCCTGTGGCCAGATCGACGCGCTCGATGCGGCCGGTCTCGTAGTCGTCGGCCTGCCGGATCGGGCGGCTTCGCCCGGTCGACGGGTCGCGTTCCCACTCGAACCCGCCGTTGTTGCAGACATAGCAGGCGCCGTCCGGACCGATCGCCGCGCCGTTGGGACCACCTCCGGTCTCGGCGATGACCTCGGTCCTGCCATCCGGCATCACCCGGGTGAGCGTACCGCGTGCAATCTCGACCAGGACGACGGAGCCATCCGGCATGGCGATCGGGCCCTCGGGAAACAGCAGTCCGTCAGCAAGCAGTTGAACCGACATCACCTTTACACTCCTACTTGCCAGACAATGGGATATTGAGTGATCTCCAGCGGATCGCTGTCGAAGAGTTCCGGATTGCGCAGTCCGGCGCTGGGTCCCGGACCGGCAAAGTAGCGGCACTCCTCGCCGCAATGGCGCACCGCATAGCCGTGCCGACGCGTCCCCTCGGTCAGGTTGCCCCCGGCGCCGTGAATGGTCAGGGCATGGAAGGCGAGCACGTCGCCCGGGTCCATGTCCCAGCCGACGATCCGGTAACGGTCGCGCCGGCTGTCGATGTCGGGCATCGGCTCGTAACCTTCGCCGGCCTCGTAGGCCGACGTGCCCTCGGCAAAGGGCTCCGGCTGGAACCAGCGGCCCCACAGGTGGGACCCGGCAACGAATTCGAGCCCGCCGCTCTCACGGATCACCGGATCCAACGGGATCCAGATCGACATCACCGGCCAGCCCCTCACCGGCCGGTACGGTTGGTCGTTGTGCCACCGGGTCGGTTGCGGGGTTGTCGGTTCCTTCACGAACAGCTGGTCGTAGAACAGCGTCAGCGCACGGTCTCCCAGCAGGTCGCCCGCCACGGTGCGGTGCGGACCGTGGAGGCAGAATTGCCGAAACCCGTCATCGTTCTCCCAGACCCGCAGGTTGCCGTGAAAGTAACCGGCCTCGGACCGGTACACGTTGAATGAAGAGCCTCGGGTCGGCGATGTCCCGTTCCACGGCCGCCTCGAGTTCGCCGCGCCAGTCAGCGTCGACAACGTCGCGCACCATCACCACACCGTCCTGTTCGAATGCCCGGCGCTGCTCTCCGGCCACACGGAAACCCGCCATCGACGTCTCCCGTCCTTTCCCTCGCCAGCGTAGTGCCGCCCGTCAGCGCGGCGCAAGTCCGCGGGCCGGGTGCCGCGGCTTGTTCCGGTTCGGCTGTTCGCGATAGGATGATGTGGAATCACGCCGGAAACGGCGCGATCACCGGTCCGTCGGACCGGAAACCTGTATGGCTCGGGGTGCCGCACCGCACAGTGTGCGGCTGAGAGCACACTCGTTGAACCTGAACTGGGTAATTCCAGCGCAGGGAGGCCGCACGTCATGTCTGTCCACTTCGCCGGTTCGCGTTCCCGCGACCGGCCGCGCGTTGCCATCATCGGGGCCGGTGTGTCCGGTCTGGGGATCGGGTGGCGGCTGGGAGCCGCAGGGTGCACGGTCGACCTGTTCGAGCGCAACTTTGCCGGCGGCGGGGCCAGCTGGGCGGCCGCGGGCATGCTTGCCGCCGGCGTCGAGGCCGAACCCGGCGAGGAGTCCCTGTTCCGGCTGAACCGGATGGCGCAGCAACTGTGGCCGGAGTTCAGGACCGAACTCGAGGCCGAGAGCAGGCGCGACATCGGTTACCGGGACGACGGAACACTGGTTGTTGCCTCGACCCGGGATGATCTCGAACAGCTGCGCCATGTCACCGCCTTCCAGACGGGCATCGGAGTCGAACTCGAGTGGCTCACCGCCGCCGAGGCGCGCCGAAGGGAGCCTTACCTGAAGTCCGGCCTGGCGGGTGCCGTGTTTTCGCCGCATGACCACCAGGTCGACAACCGCAGGCTGGCGATGGCGCTGAAGGATGCCGCGCTTGCGCGCGGCTGCAGGCTGCACGAAACCCGGAACGTCGATGCCGTGGACCTCGAGGCCGGCCGGTTGCGGGGCATCGTGGTCAATGGAGAACGCCACCGGGCCGACATCGTGATCAATGCGGCCGGAGCCTGGGCAAACCGGATTGACGGGGTCCCCGAGTTGTGCCGACCACCGGTCCGCCCGGTCAAGGGCCAGATGGCGGCGCTCAGGATGGACCGGAACCATCCGATCGCGACACGTGTCATCTGGGGGCCGAACACCTACTTGGCGCCCAAGGCCGACGGACGGCTTCTGGTCGGCGCCACGGTCGAGGAACGCGGGTTCGACGACGATCTGACCGCGGGCGGCATCATGGCGGTGATCGAGGCGGCGTGGCGCGTCCTGCCGGGGATCGAGGAATTGCCGGTTGACGAGCTCTGGGCGGGATTCCGCCCGACAAGCCGTGACGACGCCCCCGTTCTGGGGACAAGCAGGCTCGATGGCCTGCTGCTGGCAACCGGTCATCACCGCAACGGCATCCTTCTTGCTCCGGTCACCGCCAACCTGCTTGCCGAGCTGGTGCTCACCGGCAGGACCGACCCGGCCATCGACGCCTTCGGGCTTGACCGGTTCCACCACGTCAGCCATGCGGGAGCGGCCTCGTGACCCGGCAGATCAGGGTCAACGGCGACCCGGTGCCGGTCGCGGCCACGACCATTGCCGCCCTACTGGCCGAACAGGGGATCGACCGGACCGCACGGGGCGTGGCGGTCGCCGTCAACGGAGGTGTCGTGCGCCGTACCGAGTGGGACGAGACACCGGTCAGGGACGGTGACGACATCGAGATCGTCCGCCCCTTCCGGGGCGGATGAACGTGGAGCGACAGGCCATGGTGGTAGTGGATGATTTCGAGATTGCCGGCCGGCGGTTTGGCTCCAGGCTGATCATGGGCAGCGGAGGCTATCCCAACCAGCAGGTGATGCTCGACGCGCTTGAGGCAAGCGGGACCGAGGTTGTCACGGTCTCGATCAGGCGGGTCAGCCTGGAGGGCTACAGCGAGAGCATGGTCGACCTGGTGGGCAGCCGCTACACGCTGCTTCCCAACACCGCCGGCTGCGAGAGCGTGCGCGACGCGGTCCTGACCGCCGAACTGGCGCGCGAGGCACTGGAGACCGACTGGGTCAAGCTCGAGCTGATCGGCGATCGCGAGACGCTGATGCCCGACGGCATCCAGCTGGTCGAGGCGGCGGAACAGCTGGTGAAGTCCGGATTTCAGGTCCTGCCCTACTGTACCGACGACCCGATCCTGTGCCAGCGTCTGGTCGATGTCGGCTCCGCGGCAGTCATGCCGCTCGGCAGCCCCATCGGCTCCGGCATGGGGATCTGCAACCCGTTCAACCTGGAGATGATCGTGCGCCGCAGCCCGGTCCCCGTGGTGTGTGACGCCGGCATCGGTACCGCATCGGATGCGGCGCAGGCCCTCGAGATCGGGTGCGACGCTGTGATGCTGAATACCGCGGTATCGCGCTCCAACGACCCGGTCCGCATGGCCACCGCCATGCGCCACGCCATCGAGGCTGGCCGCCTGGCCCACGGAGCGGGACGCATTCCGCGGCGGCGCTACGCCGAACCGTCGAGCCCGCAGCTCGGCCTGATCGGATCGTGACCCCGCTCCCGAACCCGCCTCTGCTGCTGATCACCGACCGGCACCGGGCAGTCCGCCCGCTGGAGAGCATTGCCCGTGACGCCTTTGCGGCCGGGTGCCGGTGGCTCTCGGTCCGCGACAAGGACCTGTCCGGGGTCGAACGAGCGGCGCTGGTCCGCGCCCTGCAGTGTGCGGCCGAACCCTGGGGTGCCCTGATCGGCGTGCACGGCATGTCCGAACTGCCGGTGGCTGCGGTCCACCTGCCACGTGACGGGGATGCGCGCGGCGCACGCACCCGGTTGCCGGACGGCTGCCTCGTCGGAATCTCTGCACACGACGAGGGCGAACTTCACCGCGCCGCGTGTGCGGGGGCCGACTACGCGACGCTGAGCCCGGTGTTCGCGACCGCAAGCAAGCCGGGCGCCCCGGCTCTCGGGCCGGACCGCTTCGCCTGCCTGGCCGGGACGGCGCCGCTACCCGTGCTCGCGTTGGGAGGTCTCACGGCAGGCAGCGTGCGCGGCTGCGTGGCAGCGGGCGCGCATGGCATCGCCGTCATCGGCAGCGTGATGGCTGCCCGGGACACCGGGGCGGCGGTCGCCGAACTCATCGAGGCGCTCGACGACGCTGCCGGAAGGCACCGAACGCCCCGCCATCACGCGTCGTGACCCGACCGGCGACCGCACCATCGCGGCGCAACCGCCGGACCTGCGGCCGGTTCAGGCCTGTCGCCGAACCTCCGCCCGATCGGTTTCGGGCGAATACGCGAGGCTCACGGGTGCATCGACATCGAAGGGACTGTGCAGTCCGAGTTCCTGGCCGATTTCCCGGATAGCGGGGAACACCTCTTCCCCGAGCAGTCGGATGCAGGACAGGGAGTCGGCGTGGCTGACCGTCCCGTCGTTGCCCCAGACCGCGTAGATCGACGGCCGGGTTTCCTCGAGGACCCGCCGGATCCGCGGGATCACGGTCTTTGGTGTTCCGCAGATGATGCGGCCCTGCTCGACCTGTTCCTCGAAACTGGTGATACCACGCGGGTTTTCCCGCCGTCCGACGGAAAACTCGACGAAGGCACGCCGGTTGTTCGGCGACGAATAGCCGGCGGGAGACGCCCAGCTCGGATGCGCCAGTCCGGTGAACTCACCCTGCATCCAGCGGAACTGGCGTGCGTTCTCGATTGCCTTCTCTTCGGTTTCCGCGACATGGCACTGCTGCAGGTACCCGCGGTTCTCGGGGCCTGCGGTATAGCCGCAACGTTCGGCTTCCTCATCGTAGATCTTCCAGATGTTCCTGGTGCTCTCGATAGAGGTGTTGAGCGCGATGTAGGGATATCGGTGCCGGGCCGCCCAGACGATGGTTTCCCTGCTGATCACCCCCGGGACCCAGACACGCGGATAGGGTTTCTGGAGCGGGAGCGCCCACGGGTTGACCACGCGGTTATGGTAGTGGGTTCCTTCGAAACGGAACGGGCCCTCGCGGGTCCAGGCGGCGATGATCAGGTCGTGCGCTTCCTCGAACCGTTCCCGGTTGAAGGCGGGATTGACCCCGGCAGCAAGCTGCTCCTGGCCACCGCCGCGGACGAAGCCGGAGACCAGACGGCCCCTGGAGATCATGTCGATCATCGCCAACTCTTCGGCCAGGCGAACCGGGTTCTCGGCGAGTGGCAGCGGATTTCCCAGCAGGACAATCTTCATCCTCTCGGTCACGGCCGCCAGGATGGCTGCAAAGATATTGGCCTTGGCCTGCATGCAGAACGGTGCGTTGTGATGCTCGTTCAGCATGATCCCGTCGATGCCGACACTCTCCGCCAGCTTGTATTCCTCGATATACTCATTGTAGAGGCGGCTGCCGGACACCGGATCGAAATGCCGGTTTGAGAACATCAGCGCCGTTGCCCCGAAGTCGAGTCCTTCCTGCTGCGGATATGTCGACATCGGCTGTTCGGTGAAGTACATCAGATGCATCGTGCGGCTCCCTGCTTCTGCGTCCGGCTCGTCATCCGACGAGAAAACCGGTGACCAGTCGGGCAAGCGCGTCCGGCTGTTCGAGATCGACGAAGTGTCCCGCGTTCTCCACGAATTCCAGCGTGGCGTCGGGCAGGTTCTCGAGCCAGGGACCGGTGGCGGATTGCGGAACAACCCGATCGTCATCGCCCCAGACAACGAGAGACGGCGCCGTCACGCTGCCCAGCAGATGCGGCAGGGTCTGGCTGTACATGTAGGGCTTCCACGCGACCCGAAAATTCATCTCGCGGCAGATTTCCCACTCGACGACGAGATCTGTGGGCGGTTCCGCTCCGAACACCCGGTCGTAGGCGGCCTGATCGTGAAATCCCGCCCGGGTGTATTCCAGATGATTGTAGAGCGCCTGGTCGAGAATGTGGCCGTCCGGAGGCTTGATGCCCATCGGGCCTACCAGCACCAGCCGGTCGAGGAGTGACGGCGCCATGGTGGCCATTTCGGCGGCGATCCACCCTCCGAACCCGAGTCCGACCAGGGATACCCGCTCCAGACCCAGTGTGCCGAGCAACCAGCGGTAGACCACCGCCATGTCCCGGACGCTGCGCATCCATTCCGGGCGTTCCGACCGGCCGTGGCCCGGATGGTGGGGAACCACGACGTCGAACTGCCGGCTCAGGGCGTCATAGAACGGGGTCCGGTCGAGGGTGCCGATGTCGTGGTGCAGGATGAGAACCGGCGCGCCGTCGCCGCACCGCATCACATGGAGCGCGCCTCCCGCGATGACCGGTTCGCATGTTCGCCACTCCGTCGCCTGGTCCATGCCGCCCCCTTGTGCTGTCAATGACGGTGAAGCTACCGGGACCGGGCGGCGAGCGAAAGTCGCCTTCAGCCCGGATCGGCGGCTTTATTCGCCTTGTGATGGGACATCACGAAACCATCGGTTGGATTCCGCGGCGTTCCGGACCCCGTCGAGGCGTTGATGCCGGGGCGCTACTACCCGTCCGTCACAACGCAGAAGGCATGGCGCGACCAGCCACCGCATACGGTGGTCTCTTCGCGCGGCAACAGCGCCGCCAGTTGCACCGCTTTCCGGTTGCCTCCCGGCCGATGCGCGAGGACGAGTATCTTGCGCCGGGTGACAGCCACGGGTGCCCCGGGGCCGGACACCGTCGGCCGGCGCCCCCGTGTACGCACCGAACAAGGCGATGGCCGGACTTGAGGGACGGGTCATTGGCAAGAAGCGCGTGTGCGGCGCCATTGACCCGTTGATCACTGCCTGACACCACGTCGTCATCTTTCGTGGAAAAATGACGGGAACATTGCGGGAGAAACCGATCCCCGACTAGGCCGCCTGCCCGGGCAGAGCGTCTTTCTTCTTGGTGTCCGCGGTGTCGGAAAGAGCAACAGGGCGCGAGCGCAGTTCCCCGCTGCGCTGCGCGTCGACCTGCTCGACGAGGCCCGCTACCAGGACTACCTTGTCGATCCGTCCCTCATCGTCGCAGATCTCCAGCCGGCGGCGCCGGGCAGTTGGGTCATTGTCGACGAGATCCAGCGCCTTTTTGGGGTGGGGCGCGGGCCCGACCAACCCGGAGCACGATCCGCGGCGCGCGACGCTGCGGACACGTCCCCTTCTTGCAGGCTGTGCCACACCGTTCCACAATCCGCCCCGCTGGTCGGGGGTCCCTTGACGGCGTCCGGCCTTCGGATCGGACCCGGGATCAACCCCGGACCGGTGCGGCACTGATGGAGGAGGAGGCACCATGCTGACGCTGGAGACAACCGATTTCGGATACCTCGGATCCGGTCTTGTACGCCCGGAGTGCATTGTCGCAACCGCAGCCGGTGCCGTCTTCGCCAGCCACGGCGGCGCGCCGGGCGGCATTGCGCGGATCGGCGACGACGGTGAATCGGAACTGATCCTGGCTCGCAATGGCGACATCCCCGGGGACTTCATTCCCAACGGCTATGCGCTGATGCCCGACGGCTCGTTCGTGATCGCCAATGTCGGCAGCGATGGCGGCGTCTACCGGTTGCACCGCGACGGCACCCTGGAAGCGTTCCTGCTCGAGATCGACGGCCGCACCCTGCCGGCCTGCAACTTCGTCAACCGGGATGAGGAGGGACGGATCTGGATCTCGGTCAGTACCTGGTTCCGCGACCGCGACCGGGCGCTGCGCAGGGGGCACGCCGACGGGTTTGTCATCCTGGTCGACGAACGCGGCGCCCGCATCGCGGTGGACGGTATCGGCTATACCAACGAGAACAAGCTGCATCCGTCGGGGCGCTGGCTCTACGTGCACGAGACCGTGGGCCGGTCGATCTGCCGGTTCGAACTGGGAACGAACGGGCGTCTCGGACCACGGGAGACCGTGGCCGAATACGGACCGGGGATCTTTCCCGACGGGTTCGAATTCGACGCCGAGGGCGGGATCTGGTGCACCAGCGTGGTGACCAACCGGATCGTCAGGATCAGCCCCGAAGGCGACGAGCAGCTGGTCTACGACGATGCCGACCCGGAGCTTGCCGAACGTGCCCAGGCCGCCTGGGAGAGCGACAGTTTCGGGCGCGACCTGCTGAACGCAGGACACGACCACCCGCTCGGCAACTGCGCGAGCATCTGCTTTGCCGGACCCGACCTGCGCACCTGCATGATCGGCTCGCTCGCCGCTTCGCGGATCGCCACCTTCCGCTCGCCGATCGCTGGAGCGCGCCCGCCGCACTGGTCGTTCTGAACCCGCCGCCGCCCCCGGCACCGGGCGGGGACCGGCTTGCGCGTCCCGGCCGGGCATGCGATTGAGTGGTCCGGCAGGCGATCGTGAACGGAGCGAAGAAATGAACCGACCGGATTCAGTCGAAATCACCGAGGTGGGCCCGCGGGACGGCCTGCAGTCGGAACCGGAGTTCATCGCCACCGGGGACAAGATTCGGCTGATCAACGGCCTGATCGCGGCCGGCCTGAAACGGATCGAGTTTTCCTCCTTCGTCTCGCCACGCGCGGTCCCCCAGCTCGCCGACGTCAACGAGGTTCTCGCCGGTATCGATCGCAGCGGCAACACCGTGCTGTCCGCCCTGGTTCCGAACGCCCGCGGCGCCATCAGGGCCGTTGACGCCGGTGTCGACGAGATCGTGGTGTTCATGTCGGCGTCGGAGAGCCACAACCTGAAGAACGTCAACCGCACCGTGGACGAATCTCTGGCCGGCTTCGCCGACGTGGCCAGGATTGCCGGTGACGCCGGCATCCCGGTACACGGCGCCATCGCCACCGCGCTCGGATGCCCGTTCGAGGGTGACGTCCCGGTCTCGCAGCTCGAGTACATCGCCCGGCACTACCGCGACATGGGGTTCACCGGCGTCGGCCTCGGCGACACCACCGGCATGGCCACGCCCCCCGTGGTCCAGAGGGCGGTCCGCCACCTGCAGGACACCGTGCCGGACCTGCCGATCACGCTGCATTTCCACAACACCCGCGGTCTCGGCCTGGTCAATGTCATGACCGGGCTGGACGAGGGGATCTGCCGGTTCGAGTCCTCCTTCGGCGGCATGGGCGGCTGCCCCTTCGCCCCGAAGGCGACCGGCAACATCTGTACCGAGGACCTCGTCTACATGATGCACGAGATGGGCATCGGCACCGGGATCGACCTCGCGGCCCTGATCGAGGTGGCCCGGGAGGTCGAACGGGTGATGGGACGGGAACTGCCGGGCCAGGTAATGAAGGCCGGGCCGCGGCTCAGCCTGCACAGCATGGACGCCGTCGCCACGGCCGCTGGCTGACCCGGCGGTGGCACTCAGCGGTATCCGGGTCGTCGATCTCACCCGCATCCTCGCCGGCCCGTTCTGCACTCTCCTGCTTGCGGATCTTGGCGCCGAGGTCATCAAGATAGAAAGCCCGAAGGGCGGTGACCCGGTTCGTCACCAGGGCGCGATCCGCGATGGCCTGTCCTGGTACTTCGCCCAGTTCAACCGCAACAAGAAATCGGTCGTGCTCGACCTGTACACGGCAGAGGGCAAGGACACCCTGGCACGGCTGCTCCGGACCGCCGACGTGGTGGTCGAGAACTACCGACCGGGCGTGTTTGCCTCGATGGGCTTCGATGCCGGACGCCTGCGGGAACTCAATCCGCGCCTGATCCACGCGAGCGTCAACGGGTACGGCTCCACCGGACCATATGCCGACCGACCCTCCTTCGACTTCATCGCCCAGGCGATGAGCGGCTTCATGAGTGTCAATGGCGCGCAGGACACCGATCCGATGCGGGCGGCCCCGCCGCTCAGCGATCTCATTGCCGGTCTCTACTGCGCGTTCGGAGTGGTCTCGGCGCTGCAGTCGAGGGAGCGGACCGGCCTCGGTCAGGAGGTCGAATCAAGTCTGACCAACGGCCTGATCAGCATGCTCGCCTACCTGTCCGCCGAGTACCTTGCCACCGACCGGCTGCCGCAGCGCACCGGCAACAACCACCCCATCGTCGCACCCTACGGGCTGTTCCGCGCAGCCGACGGCATGGTCGCGGTGGCTCCGTCGACCGACACCTTCGTGCGCCGGTTCCTCGGCGTCCTCGGGCTGTCGCAGATACTGGAAGAACCCCGGTTTCGCACCAACGCCGACCGGGTGACGCACCGCGAGGAACTGAATGCCATCATCAACCGGGTCACCGGGGCCAGGACCGTCGATCACTGGATCAGCGAGATCAACGCCGGCGGCTGTCCGTGCGGACGGGTCCAGGACCTGGCCGAGGTCTTCAGCGACCCGCAGGTGCTGGCCCAGGACATGCTGCTCGAGGTTGATCACCCGGGCCACGGAACCGTGCGGATGACCGGGTTTCCGGTGAAGCTGTCCGCGACCCCGGCCCTGGTCAGGCGGCCCGCGCCGGAACTCGGCGCCGATACCGAGGCGGTTCTCGGTTCCCTGCCGCCCGACTGAAAACGGCTACGCGTCGCCCATCCTCAGTGCCTCGATGAAGGCGCTCTGCGGAATTTCGACCTTGCCGAAACGACGCATGCGCTTCTTCCCCTCCTTCTGGCGCTCGAGCAGCTTGCGCTTGCGGCTGACATCGCCGCCGTAACACTTGGCGGTCACGTCCTTGCGCATCGCGCTGATCGTCTCCCGGGCGATGATGCGCCCGCCAATCGCCGCCTGGATCGGCACCTTGAACAGCTGGCGCGGGATCAGTTCCTTCAACCGCCCGCACAGCGCCCGCCCCCGGGGTTCGGCCTGACTTGCGTGCACGATCATCGAAAGCGCATCGACCGGTTCCGAGTTCACGAGCAGGCTCATGCGCACGAGGTCTCCCTCGCGGTAGCCGTCGATCTGGTAGTCGAAGCTGGCGTAGCCGCGCGAGACCGACTTCAGCCGGTCGTAGAAGTCGAACACGACCTCGTTGAGCGGCAGGCGGTAGACCACCATCGCCCGGCTGCCGACGTAGGTCAGTTCGACCTGTTCGCCGCGACGCTCGGTGCATAGCGCCAGGATCGAGCCGAGATACTCGTCGGAAACCAGGATGGTCGCTGTGATCCACGGCTCCTCGATGCCGACGATCCTGACCGGATCGGGCATGTCGGAGGGATTGTGCAGCTCGATCACCTCTCCGGAGGTGAGCGTGACCCGGTAGACGACGCTCGGGGCGGTGGTGATCAGGTCGAGATCGAACTCGCGGGCCAGCCGTTCCTGGATGATCTCGAGGTGCAGCAAACCGAGGAAGCCGCATCGCAGTCCGAACCCGAGCGCGGCCGACATCTCGGGTTCGAAGGAGAAGCTCGCGTCGTTCAGCTGCAGCTTCTCCAGGCTCTCCCGCAGGTGACCGTACTCGGCCGAATCGACGGGAAACAGGCCGCAGAACACCACCGGCACGCTGGGCTTGAACCCGGGCAGGGAGCTGTCGGCCGGCCTGCGGTCACCGGTGAGCGTATCGCCGACACGGCAGTCGGCGACCGTCTTGATCGCGGCGGTCACGAACCCGATCTCGCCCGGACCGAGTTCACCTGTTTCCAGCAGCTTGGGCGTGAACACGCCGACGCGCTCGACCTGGTGGACCGCGCCGGTCTGCAGCATGCGGATCTTCTGCCCCTTGCGCAGTTGACCGTCAAACACCCGGACCAGCGCAATGACCCCGAGGTAGGGATCGTACCAGGAATCCACCAGTAGCGCCTTGAGCGGCGCCTCGGCGTTACCGCTGGGCGGCGGCAGGCGTTCGGTCAGTGCCTGCAGGACCTGCTCGATGCCCTGTCCGGTCTTGGCCGAGACCTCGATCGCGTCCGAGGCGTCAAGCCCGATGACGTCCTCGATCTGGCGGCGTACCCGGTCGGGGTCGGCGGCGGGCAGGTCGATCTTGTTCAATACCGGGATGATCTCGTGATCGGCGTCGATCGCCTGGTAGACGTTGGCAAGGGTCTGCGCTTCGACACCCTGGCTCGCGTCGACCACCAGCAGCGATCCCTCGCAGGCCGCCAGCGACCGGCTGACCTCGTAGCCGAAGTCCACGTGTCCCGGCGTGTCCATCAGGTTGAGTTGCCAGATCCGCGCGTCCGGCGCTCGCCACGCCAGCTGGACCGCCTGGGCCTTGATGGTGATGCCGCGTTCGCGCTCGATGTCCATGGTATCGAGCACCTGTTCCTTCATCTCCCGCTCGGCAAGGCCGCCGCACAGCTGGATCATCCGGTCGGCAAGCGTCGACTTGCCGTGGTCGATATGCGCGATAATCGCGAAATTGCGAATGTTCGAGAGCGTGGTCATCACCCGCACCGCCCTGCCTCGCGAGCCCCCGGGAACATAGGTCGACCGTCGCGTCGGTGCAACGCGCGCCCGTCAGCGCTCGGAGGCCTGCCCGCGAAACGGGTGCGCCGGGTAGCAGCCGAGAATGGTCACCGCGCCCGCGGGGCAGAAGAACCGCAGTTCCTCGAGTGCCAGGATCACGTTGGGCGCATCGACGTGACCTTCCGCGTCAACGTAGAACTGGGCCGCCTCGAACGACCCGCCGACCAGGTAGGACTCCAGCTTGGTCAGGTTGATGCCGTTGGTGGCAAACCCGCCAAGCGCCTTGTAGAGAGCCGCCGGCACACTGCGCACGCGGAACACGATGGTGGTGACGGCAGGACCGCCGTCGAGCGGCGGCACGGCCCCTTCCCTTGCCATGATCAGCATGCGCGTCGTGTTGTGCTCGGCATCCTCGACGTCGGCCCGCAGGACCTCGAGCCCGTAGATCTCGGCCGCCAGACGGGGACCGATCGCGGCAATGGTTGGATCACCGCGATCACGCACGTCCCGGGCCGCCCCGGCGGTGTCGGCGTGCTGCACCGGGCGCACGCCGAGTTCCGCGATCAGGCGGCGCGACTGGCCCAGTGCGTGCACGTGGCTGTGGATCTCCGCCAGGTCCTCGATCCTGGACCCGGGCAGGCCGAGCAGCATCGCGTTCACCCGCTGGAAATGCTCGCCGATGATGTGAAGCCCCGAACTGGGCAACAGGTGGTGGATGTCGGCCACACGGCCGGCCACCGAGTTCTCCACCGGAACCATGGCACACAGCGCCCTGCCCTCCTGCACCGCCGCAAGCATTTCCTCGAAACTGGAGCAGGGCATCGGCTCCAGGTCCGGTCGCGCCGCCGTACAGGCGAGATGGGAGTTTGCTCCCAGCTCTCCCTGGAATGCGATCATCTGGTTCGGTGACGACACGTCGGGCCCTTCCTGTCAGCACACGGACGCCGCTTCAGTCCGGCGACGCGCCGGGGTCAGCGAGAAGCTGTCGGGCCCGCTCAAGGTCGGCGGGAATATCAACACCGAGGGGAACGGAGTCAACGCGGGCCACGTCGATCCGCATTCCGGCCTCCAGCGCGCGGAGCTGCTCGAGCATCTCGCGGCGTTCGAGCACGCCGCGGGGCAGGCCGACAAACCGCTCGAGAGCAGTGCGCCGGTAGGCGTAGAGACCGATGTGGTGAAACAGTGGCCCCTCTCCCGTCGGGACCTCGGCCCGGCTGAAGTAGAGGGCCCGGCCACGGCGGCCGTCCTGCTGCCAGGCCACCACGGCCTTGACCACCGACGGACTGTCGCGCTCCTCCTCGCGGGTGATTTCGGCCGCGACGGTGCCGATGTCGACCCCTTCGGTTTCGAGCAGGGCGAGGGCGGCACGCACGGTGTGCGGATCGAGGACCGGCAGATCGCCCTGGATGTTCACGACCGCGTCATGCAGCGATTCGGGATCGATGATCCCGAGTGCGGCGTGGATACGGTCGGACCCCGTCAACAGATCCGGGTCGGTCAACACCGCCTCGCCGCCGGCCGAGCGTACCGCATCGGCAATCTCCTCCTGGGCGCATGCAACGACGACCGGCCCAAGATCGCACTCGACGGCACGGCGCCAGACATGAACGATCATCGGGGAACCGTTGATGTCGGCAAGCGGCTTGCCGGGCAGGCGCGAGGCCTGGAGTCGGGACGGGATGAGGACAACGGGTCGGTGCGGCGCGGTCATGTCCTGATCCTCCGGCGGTACGGAACCGGCACGCACACATAGGGATGTGCCCGGCTCCTGTCACGCTTTGGCAGGGTACGGGCATCCCGTCAAACCGGTTGGACAGCGAAGTGCCGACCCGATAGAGTGCGCGCCGTTCGGAGGCTGGCCGCGGGCATGCGGCCGTGGTGCGCGCGGGGACTGGAGCATGGCATCTCTGGAATTGAACAAGATTGCGGCGGGCGTGCTGTGCGCGGGGTTGCTGGCAATGGCCTCGGGCCAGATCGCCGGCATACTTGTCAGTCCGAAGATGCCCGAGCAGAACGCCTACGAAGTTGACACCAGTGCGGTCCGGGACGGCGCAGCGGCCCCTGCGAAGAGCGCGGGACCGGTTCTGGAGCCGATCATGGCGCTGCTGGCTGATGCCGACCCGCAGGCGGGCCTGAAGGTGTTCAAGAAATGCGCGGCCTGCCACACCACCGAAAGCGGTGGTGCCAACAGGGTCGGCCCCAACCTGTGGAACATCGTCGGCGGCGCGAAGGGTGCCAGGGACGGATTCGGGTACTCCAGCGCATTGACGAACTTCGAGGGAACGCAGGCATGGGACTACGCGTCCCTGAACGCGTTCCTCGCCAGCCCGAAGACCTACATGCCGGGAACCAAGATGACCTTCGTCGGACTGAGGAAGGTCTCGGACCGCGCCAACGTGATCGCCTACCTGCGCACAATCGCCGATACCCCGGCCCCGCTGCCCACGCCGGACGACATCGCAAACGAGGAAGCGGCGGCGGGCGGCTGAGGTCGTGCGCGGACAGCGCCGGCCATGAGCGGGATCCCCGAACGGCTCGTCGCCTTCGCAGACAGTCTCGCCGACGCGAGCCGTCCCCTCGCCCTGCGGCACTGGCGCCGGACCCGTGACTTCGACCGCAAGGCGGACGAAAGTCCGGTCACGGTTGCCGACCGCGCGATCGAGAAGACCCTGCGCGACCTGATCGAACACCACTATCCCGACCATGGCATTGCCGGCGAGGAATTCGGCGGGCTGCGGACCGATGCGCGCCACGTCTGGTCGATCGATCCCATCGACGGGACCCGGGCCTTTGTCAGCGGCTCGCCGCTGTTCGGCACCCTGATCGCGCTGGTCCGTGACGGTGTGCCGATCCTCGGCATCATCGATATCCCGGCCCTCGACGAACGCTGGAGGGGTGCCGGTGATGGCCCGGCCACACTGAACGGCACGCCGGTGGGTACCCGGCGACCACGATCCCTCGGCGACGCCATACTCGGTTCCACCAGCCCGTTGATGTTCACCGACACCGATACCGCGACCCTTGCCCCGGTGCGCGAGCGGGTCGGCATGCAGATCTTCGGCGGCGACTGCTACCTGTACGGGCTGCTCGCCCTCGGCACCATCGACCTGGTGATCGAGGCCGGGCTCAGCGACTATGACTACCTGGCCGGAGCCGCGCTGATCCACGCCGCCGGCGGCATCATGACGGACTGGCAGGGGCGTCCGCTGGGGATCGGCACGTCGGACCGCGTGGTCGCCGCGGGCGATCCGGCGGTTCATGCCGAGGTGATTTCCCTGCTTGGGGGCGCGGCGGCACACGACGGGTAAGCGGGGTCGTGCGGCGCGCTGCCGGCCACGGAGACTGTCGCACGATGCAACCGGGGCAGCGCCGGCCTCGGAATGCCACCGGAATGCGGCACTATCCCGATGAACGTCACTGCATGACGGAGCCTGACCATGTCCATGACACGCCGGACTTTCATCGTGGCGGGGACCGCGCTCGGTTCGATGGCGCCCCTGGGTTCACCCTGGGGTCGGGAACATGCGCCGCGCTCTGCGGTCGCCCTGCACGGGGCACCGAAATACGCCGACGGGTTCGGCCACTTCGACTACGCGAACCCGGCGGCTCCCAGGGGCGGCAGCGTGGTGCTCCAGGCAAACGGGACCTTCGACTCCCTCAACCCCTGGATCGCGAAGGGGCGCCCGGCAGCCGGGATCACGCTGACCCACGACACGCTCATGGCGCGATCCTACGACGAGCCGTTCAGTCTCTACGGGCTCGTCGCCGAAACCATCTCGATTGCCGAGGACGGCGCTTCCGTCACCTTCGCGATCAGTCCCGGCGCCCGCTGGCACGACGGAAGTGCCATCAGTCCCGCGGACGTGATCTGGACCTTCAACACGCTTACCACGCAGGGCACACCCCGCTACCGGACCTACTATGCCGGCGTCGACCGGGTCGAACAGACCGGGGAACGGCAGGTGACCTTCCGGTTCAGGTCCGGCGTCAACCGGGAACTGCCGCTCATCCTGGCCGACATGGTCGTCCTGTGCGCGAGTTTCTGGAAGGACCGCGAATTCAGGGACACGCTGCTCGAACCCCCTCTGGGAAGCGGACCGTACGAGATCGAGGCCCTCGAACCGAACAAGCACATCATCTACAGGCGGCGCGAGGACTACTGGGCCGCGGACCTGCCCGTCAACAGGGGGCACTGGAATTTCGACACTGTCCGGTTCGACTACTACCGCGACCGGGATGTCGCCACCGAGGCGCTGAAGGCCGGAAACTTCGACCTGCGGGCGGAAAACTCCGCCAGGCGGTGGAACACCCAGTACGATTTCGATGCGGTTACCGACGGTTTCATGGTCAGGGAACGGATCGACCACGAGATCCCGACCGGCATGCAGGGGTTCCTGTTCAACACCCGCAGGGATCTGTTTGCGGACCCGCGGGTCAGGTATGCCCTCGCGCATGCCTTCGACTTCGAGTGGACCAACAAGACCCTGATGTACGACGAGTACACCCGGACCAGGAGCTACTTCTCCAACACCGAGCTCTCCTCCGAACACGGGCCGCCGGACAGCGATGAACTCGCGATCCTCGACCCCTATCGGAGCGTGCTCCCCGCGGAGGTCTTCACCACCCCCTACGCACCGCCAACGACCCGGGGCGACGGCAACGTGCGCAACAACCTGCGCGCGGCACTCGGACTGCTGGGCGAGGCCGGCTGGAAGGTGAACACCGACAGCGGGCGACTGGTCAACGCGGCCGGTCAGCGGTTTGAATTCGAACTGCTGCTGCTGCAGCCGTCACTCGAGCCGATATCGCAATCCTTCGCCGACAACCTGGACCGGCTGGGGATCACCATGTCGATCCGAATCGTCGAGACATCCCAGTACCTGAACCGGATCCGGAGCTTCGATTTCGACATGATTGTGGCGTCGATCGGGCAGTCGCTGTCACCGGGCAACGAGCAACGCAACCTGTGGCAGTCCAGGGGCGCCGCCATCGAAGGTTCCGGCAACCTGACGGGAGTGAGCGACCCGGTGGTCGACGAGATTGTCGAGACACTGATCGCGGCCCCCGACCGGGCCCAGCTGGTCACGCGCACCAGGGCGCTCGACCGCGTCCTGCTGTGGAAGCACCTGGTGATCCCGCACTTCCACAACACGCACCACCGCCTGGTCTACTGGAACCGGTTCGGCCGCCCGCGGATCTCGCCCAGGTACGGGCTCGGTTTTCCCTCGACCTGGTGGATCGACGAGCGCAGGGAACAGGCGCTCGAGACCTGGCGCCAGGGCAGGAGCGGCGCGGGGAAAGCGTCCGGAACCGGACAGTGACCGGATGCTCACCTATCTCGTCAAACGGCTCCTGCTGGTTCCGGTCACGCTGTTCGTCATCATCCTGATCAACTTCGTGATCGTTCAGTTCGCGCCGGGAGGACCGGTCGAACAGGCGATCGCGATGATCCAGGGCATCGGTGTCGAGGCAACGGCCCGGATCAGCGGAACCGGCGGCGGCGACCTGGTGGTCGGCGGCCAGGAAGGGCTGTCGGAGCGCCAGATGACGGGAAGCCAATCCGGCTACCGGGGCGCGCAGGGCCTCGATCCGGACATCATCAGGGCGATTGAGAAGGAATTCGGGTTCGACAAGCCGCTTGGCGAACGGTTCCTGCACATGATGCGGAACTACCTGGTGATGGACTTCGGCGAGAGCTACTTCAAGGACCGGAGGGTGGTCGACCTGGTCCTCGACAAGATGCCGGTCTCGATCTCGCTCGGGCTGTGGACCACCCTGCTTGTGTACCTGATCTCGATCCCGCTCGGCATCCGCAAGGCGGTGCGTGACGGATCCCGGTTCGACGTCTGGACCTCCGGTCTCGTCATTGTCGGCAACGCCATCCCGGCATTCCTGTTCGCCATCCTGCTGGTGGTGCTGTTTACCGGCGGAAGCTTCTGGAAGATCTTTCCCAATCGCGGGCTGCTCTCACACGGCTGGGAAGCGCTGTCGTGGTGGGAACTGGTGCTCGACTATCTCTGGCACATGGTGCTGCCGATCACCGCCATGGTGATCGGCGGGTTTGCCGGTCTCACCATGCTGACCAAGAACTCGTTTCTCGAGGAGATCAACAAGCAGTACGTCATCACCGCCCGGGCCAAGGGGCTCGGTGAGCGCCGGGTCCTGTATGGCCATGTGTTCCGCAACGCCATGCTGATCGTGGTCGCCGGGTTTCCGTCCGCATTCATCGGTATCCTGTTTACCGGGTCGCTCATCATCGAGATCATCTTCTCGCTCGACGGGCTGGGATTGCTCGGGTTCGAGGCGGCGCTGGACCGTGACTACCCGGTCATGTTTGCCACGCTGTACTTCTTCACGCTGCTCGGGCTGCTGATGGGCATCATCGGCGACATCATGTACGTGGTGATCGACCGGCGCATCGATTTCGAGACCCGGGAGGTCTGAGCTGTGCCCGGATCACACCCGGACCGGATCCGCAGGATCAGTCCGCTCAACCGCCGGCGCCTGGAGAATTTCCGGCGCAACCGGCGTGGCTACTGGTCGTTCTGGATCTTTCTTGCTCTGTTCGCGCTGAGCCTGTGTTCCGAGTTGATCGCCAACGAGAAGCCGCTGGTGGTGTGGTTCGACGGCACCCTTCGCTTCCCGGTCGCCGTTGCCTACCCGGAAACGGAGTTCGGTGGCATCTTCCCGACCGAAGCGGACTACACCGATCCCTTCGTGAGCGACCTGATCAACGAGAAGGGCTGGATGATCCGGGCGCCGGTCCCGTTCAGCTACCACACCATCGACCGCCAGCTCGACCGCCCTGCCCCGTCGCCACCGGATGCACGGCACTGGCTCGGAACCGACGACCAGGCCCGAGACGTGCTTGCCCGGCTGTTCTACGGCTTCCGGATCTCGGTGCTGTTCGGGCTGATCCTGACAGCGTTCAGCAGCGTGATCGGGGTCGCCGCGGGAGCGGTGCAGGGTTACTACGGCGGCTGGCTCGACCTGCTGTTCCAGAGGTTCGTCGAGATCTGGGCAGGCATGCCCCAGCTCTACGTCCTGATCATCATGTCGAGCGTTCTGGTCCCCGGGTTCTGGGTACTGCTGTGCATCCTGCTGATCTTCAGCTGGCTCACCCTGGTGGGCGTGGTACGGGCCGAGTTCCTGCGGGCCCGCAATCTCGACTTCGTTCGCGCCGCCCGGGCGCTCGGGGTCGGTGACGCGGTGATCATGTTCCGCCACGTCCTGCCCAACGCCATGGTCGCGACACTGACCCTGATGCCGTTCATCCTGAGCGGCGCGGTCACGGCGCTGACATCGCTCGACTTTCTCGGTCTCGGCCTGCCACCCGGATCGCCGTCACTCGGCGAGCTGCTGAGCCAGGGCAAACGGAACCTTCAGGCCCCGTGGCTCGGCATTGCCGGGTTCTGCGTGCTGGCGCTGATGCTGAGCCTGCTGATCTTCATCGGCGAGGCGGTTCGTGACGCCTTCGATCCCAGGAAGACCTTCGCGTGAGCGCGTCCCTGCTCGCGATCCGTGACCTCGACGTCACCTTCCGGACCGAAGGCAACCCGGTCCTCGCCGTCAGGGGCGGCGCGCTTTCGCTCGATCGCGGCGAGACGGTAGCCCTGGTCGGCGAGAGCGGATCGGGCAAGTCGGTCACGGCCCTGTCGGTGCTGCAGCTCCTGCCCTACCCCGCCGCGGCCCACTCGCCGCGAAGCAGCATCACCCTCGAGGGGCAGGAACTGGTCGGGGCCGACGAGACGTTCCTGCGCAGCGTGCGGGGAAACCGCATCTCGATGATCTTCCAGGAACCGATGACCTCGCTCAACCCGCTGCACGTGATCGAGCGGCAGATCGGGGAGACACTGCGCCTGCACCGGGGGCTCGGACCAGACGCAGCCCGGCGCCGGACGCTGGAACTGCTGGACCTCGTCGGGATCCGCGACCCCGGCAGCCGGTTGCCGGCCTACCCGCACCAGCTGTCGGGCGGCCAGAGACAGCGGGTGATGATCGCAATGGCGCTTGCCAATGAGCCGGACCTGCTGATTGCCGACGAACCCACCACCGCGCTCGATGTGACCATCCAGGCCCAGATCCTCGAGTTGCTGGCCCAGCTGCAACGCGACCTCGGAATGGCCATGCTGCTGATCACCCACGACCTCAACATCGTGCGCAAGATGGCCGACCGTGTCTGCGTGATGACAGGCGGGGAGATGGTCGAGACCGGCGAGACCGGGACCGTCTTCGGGAACCCGTCACACGCCTACACCAGGCAACTGCTGGCCGCCGAGCCGACCGGTTCCCCCGATCCGGTACCGGAGGATGCGGAAACGGTGATGGAAACCCGAGACCTCAGGGTCTGGTTCCCGATCCAGCGCGGTATCCTCAAGCGCACCGTCGGACACGTGAAGGCGGTGGACGGGGTCACGGTCTCGATCCGCGAAGGCGAGACCGTCGGCGTGGTGGGCGAGAGCGGGTCGGGAAAGACCAGCTTCGGACTTGCCCTGCTGCGCCTGGTCTCGAGCGCAGGGCCGATCGTCTATTGCGGCAGCGACATCCAGGGCCTGCGGTTTCGCCAGACCCGTGAGCTGCGCCGGGAGATGCAGGTGGTCTTCCAGGACCCGTTCGGGAGTCTGAGCCCGCGCATGTCAATGGCGGAGATCATCGGCGAGGGCCTGCAGGTCCATGCGCGGGACCTGCCGGCGGGTGAACGCGACCGGCGCATCGACGAGGCCATCGCCGAGGTCGGGCTCGATCCGGCTATGCGGGACCGCTACCCGCACGAGTTTTCCGGTGGACAGAGACAACGGATCTCGATCGCCCGGGCGGTGGTGCTGCGTCCGCGTCTGATCGTGCTGGACGAGCCGACGTCGGCGCTCGACCTCAGCGTGCAGGCCCGCATTGTCGACCTGCTTCGCAACCTGCAGGCGCGCCGTGGCCTCGCCTACCTGTTCATCAGCCATGACCTCAAGGTCGTGCGTGCGATGAGCCACCGTATCCTGGTGATGCGTGACGGCGTGGTGGTGGAGGACGGCACCACCGGCGAGATCATCGGGCGTGCCCGCCATCCCTACACCCGCGCCCTGATGGCGGCAGCCTTCGAACTCGAGGCCCATGGCGGCGACGTGGTTCGCCACTGACCGCCCGTGACCCTGACAACCGGGAAAGGACTCACAATGCCGGTGGTGATGTTTCATGATGCGCTCGCCTCTCCCGATGCCTGGAGAGACGGTCTCGCGGCACGGATACCGGAGTTGGACTTCCGGGTCTGGCCGGATATAGGCGATCCCGGAGAGATCGAGTTTGCGATGGTGTGGAACCTGCCGCCCGGCAGCTACGCGGGAATGACCGGCCTGCGCTGCATCTGTTCACTCGGACAGGGTGTCGATCACCTGTTCCTTGATCCCGACTTGCCACGCGACGTCCCGATCATGCGGCTGGTGGATCCGTGGATGTCGCAATCCATGACCGAGTGGATCCTGCTCAACCTGCTGTACTTCCACCGCCAGGGCCCGGAGTACGATGCGCTCGTCCGACAGCACCGGTGGCACGTGCTGCCGCCGCCGGAGACCTCGGAATGCCGGGTCGGCATCATGGGCCTGGGCGCACTCGGACTGCATGCCGCCCGCGCGATCTCCGGGCTCGGCTTCCCGACCGCGGGATGGGCGAGGACGGCGAGGACGGTCGACGGCGTGGAGGTGTATTCCGGGAACGGCCAGCTCACCGACTTCCTGGCGCGGACCGATGTCCTGTGCTGCCTGCTGCCGCTCACAGCGGCGACCCGCGGCATCATCAACACCGACACGCTGGCCCTGCTGCCCCGCGGCACCTTCGTCATCAATGCGGCCCGCGGCGCCCACATCGTGGACGAGGACCTGCTCGCGGCGCTCGACAGCGGCCAGGTTGCCGGCGCGGCACTCGACGTGTTCCACACCGAGCCCCTGCCCCCGGAACACGCGTACTGGGCCCACCCGGCGGTACGGGTCTGGCCGCATGTCTCCGCCCAGACCAACCCGGCAACCGCGCTGGAACAGGTTGCGGCCGCAATCAGGCGGGTCGCCGACGGACGGATTCCGGAAAACCTGGTCGACCCCACGCTCGGATACTGATGGCCCGTGCGCTTCAGCCGAACCGGCTGCGAATCATGCCGTAGACGGCGCGCAGGGCCTGAGCCTCACCGCCTTCCGGCCGGCCCGGCCGGTCGGCCTGGTTGTAGGCAATGAGATCGATATGGGCCCAGGCGACATCCTCCTGCACGAAACGCTCCAGGAACAGTGCCGCGATGATCGCGCCGCCAAGGCCGCCGGTGCCGGTGCTCGAGACGTCCGCCACCTTCGAGTCGATATGGCTGTGGTAGCCGGGCCACAGCGGCATCCGCCACAGCGGATCCTCCTGCTCCTCGCCGTTCTGCAGGATCTCGCCTGCAAGCGTGTCGTCGTTGCAGAACAGTGCCGGCAGGTCCGCTCCAAGCGCGACCCGGGCCGCTCCGGTCAGGGTCGCGTAGTCGACAATCATCTCCGGCCGCTCGCTTGCCGCTTCCGCCAGCGCGTCGGACAGGATCAACCGGCCCTCCGCATCGGTGTTGCCCACCTCGACGGTCAGCCCCTTACGGGTCCGCAGCACGTCGCGCGGCCTGAAGGCATCTCCGGAAATCGCGTTTTCCACCGCCGGGATCAGCACCCTGAGGCGAACCGGCAGCCCGGCTCCCATGATCATCCGTGCCAGTCCGAGCACCTGGGCAGCCCCGCCCATATCCTTCTTCATGTGCAGCATGCCGGCGGCCGACTTGATGTCGAGCCCGCCGCTGTCGAAGCACACCCCCTTGCCGACGAGGGTTACAGCCGGATGTCCGGGTTCGCCCCACCGCATGTCGATGAGGCATGGCGGCCTCGCCGCCGCCCGGCCCACGGCGTGGATGCTCGGATAGTCTTGAACCAGCAGGTCGGCCCCTTCGATCACCGAGACCGAGGCGCCCGCGTCTTCGGCAACGGCTCGCGCGGTTTCGGCCAGTTCACGCGGGCCGAGATCGCATGCCGGTGTATTGATCAGGTCACGGACCAGGGCGATACCTGACGCGCAGCGCTCGACCTCGGCAAGGTCAACACCGGCCGGCACCACGAGCCGCGCTCCGGAGCGGGGCTTCGCGGCATACCGATCGAAGGCGTAACAGCCGAGCGACCAGCCGAGTGACCACAGCGTCGCCTGGTGCGCATCGAGGCCGGGTGCATCCACCCTGTAGTCACCTTCGGGCAGGCTTGCCGGCAGTCCGGCAAGGCTCCACATGTTCCGGGACGGGTCGAGCCCGACCAGGATCCCGGCGAGGCGCCCGGCCTCGTCGGGAACGAACCTGAATTCCCCTGGCCTGGCCTCGAACCCCGTCACTCGTGCCCAGCCGTTCCCGTCGGGCAGTTCACCCGCGAGCACCGGGACGATCGGAACGGCACCATCACCAGCGGTCCGGACCAGGTTCATGTCAGGTATTCCCCCGCGTTCTCGGCCTAACGTCTCTTCGAGACCCGCACAACATAGTGCTGGCCACCAAACCGCGCCAGAGCGTTCCCGCGGGTCGGAAGGCCCCGCCGGCGCTGCACCTTCCACGCACGCGTGGCTCGAACACGGAACCCCGCACGGTGCCAAGACTGTTGCGTTCGGGCATGGCTCGGGCTCAAATGCCGGCGCCGAACCGGGGGGAAGGAGTACGCGATGGATGATCTTGTGCTGATCATCGGCAACAAGAACTATTCGTCATGGTCGCTGCGGGCATGGCTGTCGCTCTCGGCTGCCGGCGCCGTCTTCGAGGAGATTCTCGTCCCGCTTGATCAACCCAACACGCGCCAGGAAATCCTCAAGCACTGGCGCAACGGACGGGTCCCGATCCTGAAACAGGGTGACAACGTCGTCTGGGAAAGCCTGTCGATCTGCGAGTACGCCGCCGAACTGTTTCCCGAGGTCGGGCTGTGGCCGCAGGACATCCGCGCCCGCGCCATCGCCCGCTCGCTCTGCTGCGAGGTCCACGCCGAGTTCAACTCCATCAAGACACACATGCCGATGAACATCCGCAGCCGCTTTCCGAACGAGGGGCGCAAGCCGGGTGTCCAGGATGACATCAACCGGATCACCGCGGTGTGGCGCCGCGCCCGCGAACGCTATGGACGCGACGGCGGCGGACCGTTCCTGTTCGGTCCGTTTACCAATGCCGACGCCATGTTCGCCCCGATGGTCAGCCGCATGCGCACCTACGCCGTCGAACTCGGCGACATCGAGACCGCCTACTCGGAAGCGGTCTGGTCCTACCCCCCGGTGCAGGAATGGGTGAGGGCGGCGCACGCGGAACCGTGGGTGATCGAGAACGCGGAGTTCTGAGGCGCGGGCGTTCAGACGATCGAGACCGTGGCCAGAAGCAGCACCCCGGCTGCGAGAAGCGCGCAGGCGCCCGTGTAGAGAGCAAGCGCGTGCCTGATGTCCGGGGCTCCGAGTCCGGCACGTCCGTCGCCCATCCAGGCGTCGTCGATACGTACGCCGTCGTAGGACCGGGGACCGGCGAGCCTGAACCCGAGCGCTCCCGCCATCGCCGCCTCCGGCCAGCCGGCGTTGATCGACCGATGCCGGGCTGCGTCGCGCCATGCCGCCAAGACCCCGGACCGCCACGACGCTCCGGCGACGCCGGGAGCCGCGAGCGAGAGCAGCGCCGCTGACAGTCGCGCCGGTACCAGGTTTGCGAAGTCGTCGAGCCGTGCCGCCGCACCTCCAAAGGCCCGGAATCGGTCGGAGCGGTGCCCGATCATGCTGTCGGCGGTATTGATCATCTTGCAGGCGACAATGCCGGGCAGACCAAGCACCAGGTACCAGAATACCGGGGCTACCACGGCATCGGAGAAGTTCTCCGCCAGTGATTCGACCGCGGCTCGGGAAACCGCTGCCTCGTCCAGCGAGGCCGGCGTGCGTCCGACAATATGGGCAACCGATCCCCGGGCAGCCTCGAGACCGTCCGTTTCGAGTGCGCGCGCAACCCCGGCAACGTGGCGGTAGAGATCTTTCTGCGCAAGCAGGGCCGCGACACACGCCACCTCGATCAGCGTGCCTCCCGGCAGGTATGCCGCGGCAGCGGCCAGCGCCCAGCCAGCGCCCGCCGCCGCCGCGACCAGGATCAGGATCGCCAGCGTTCCCAGGATCCTGCGCTCGACTTCGGCCAGTGCCGGCCGGTTCCATGCCCGCTCGAAGCGGTCGACCATGCGCCCCATGAGCACCACGGGATGCGGGATGCGCCGCCATACCGCGTCAGGATCCCCGATCAACGCATCCAGCACCAGGGCTGCGAAGAGGACCGGTGCATGGTCGACGGGCGTGAATGCTCCGGTCACGCGTCGCTGCCGCCGTCCTGTTTGACCAGGAGCGGGAGCCCCGCCACCATCATCACCACCGTTCCGGCGCCGCGGGCTATTTCCTGGTGCAGTTCTCCGAGCCGGTCGCGAAACCGCCTCCCGAGGGACGTTGCCGGCACCACGCCGAGCCCGACCTCGCTCGAGACCAGCAGCAGCTGTCCCTCGACACTGTCGATCGCCTCGAGCAGGGCGGCCGCCGGCGGTTCCGGCTCACACCCGGCGACCAGCAGGTTGGACAACCACATCGAGAGGCAGTCGACAAGCACCACCGTTCCGGCGGTGGCCTCCCGGCGCAGGGCCGCGGCCAGTTCCGTCGGTTCCTCGACCAGACGCCATCCCTGCCCGGCCCGGCGTTCGCGGTGACGCGCAATTCGCGCGCGCATCTCCCCGTCGCCGGCCCGCGCGGTGGCCAGGTAGACCGGGGCCAGGCCGGAGGCGAGAGCGAGTGACTCGCCGTAGCTGCTCTTGCCCGACCGCGCGCCTCCCAGAATGAGTGTGGACCGGGTCATGCGTCAGGGGTTCCGGCACTCATCACGCCACTTGCCTCCACACGCCGACCTGTCGCACCGTCCGGAACCGTCCGCGCACGATCCTACCACGCCGGACCGCGGAACCTGAGCACCCGGAACGGGCTGCGGGACACGGCCTGCCCGGGCGCGTGCGGGGGCAGCCTGCGAGGCGAGTTTCCGGACAGTCATGGCTCGGGCTCGACACGACCCGCCAATCCCCGCACACTGGCGCAGGCAAGGCCGGAACCCGCGGGCACGCGTGCGGGACCAGTCGCCGGGAGGAAGGGAGGTCCGTGATGGGAGGTGAACTCGATCAGAGCGCCATAGAGCGCTACCGCCGCACCGGTGCCCTGTCGCCGTTCCGGGTGTTCGACGAAGCAGAAGCCGCCCGGCTGCGAGGGGCGCTCGAGGCCGTCGAAGCCGAGCGCGGTCCGGTGTTTACCGAGAATCGGCCGCGACCGGGTGACATGATCCGCGGGTCCTACCGGTTCAAAAGCCACCTGCTGTTCCGATGGCTGGCCGAGGTGGTCCGCACCCCCCGCATCCTCGATCTGGTCGAGGATCTGATCGGGCCGGACATCCTGTGCTGGACCACCCACTGGTTCATCAAGGAGGCCCATTCCCCGCAGTACGTGTCATGGCACCAGGACAGTCGGTACTGGGGTGTGGAGAGTGACCGCTTCGTCTCGGTGTGGCTGGCGCTCTCGCCCGCAACGCGCGCAAGCGGCTGCCTGCGCGTCCTGCCGGGGTCGCATCTCAAACCGCCCATGGAGCACGAGGACACCTGGTCCGAACACAACATGCTCACCCGCGGCCAGTCGATCAACGGCATCGACGAGGCGCGGGCACTCGAACTCGAACTGGCCCCTGGCGAGGTTGCGTTGTTCGACTATCGCCTGGCGCACGCGTCGGCCCCCAACACCAGCGATGACCGGCGCATCGGCATCGGCATTCGCTACATCGCGCCCTCGGCCCGCCAGGTACAGGCCGACTGGGATTCGGCGTCGCTGGTCAGGGGAAGCGACCGTTTCGGTCACTTCGAACCCGAACCGGAACCGTCGTGCGACTTCGATCCGGTGGCGGTCGCATTCCACGAGCGCGCCGACGCGGAACAGAGGAAGATCTACTACCAGGGTGCCACAACCGCGGGGGACCGGGACCATGCCGCTGCTGGGTAAGGGCGTTGCCGCCATCTGGCACAACGTCGCCCCGTCGGCGCAGGCCGACTACAACCACTGGCATGTCCACGAACACGTGCCCGAACGTGTTGGTATACGGGGTTTCCTTCGTGGCCGACGCTACGGCCCGATCGACGCCAACCCGGAGTTCTTCCACTTCTACGAGACCGAGTCGCTCGAAACCCTCACGTCACCGGCCTACGTCGGGCGGCTCAATACTCCAACCCCGTGGACCCGAAGGGTGGTCCCGAACCTGAAGGACAACAACCGGTCGCTCTGCCGGGTCGAGGCGTCCTTCGGGACCGGCCAGGGCGCGGCCATCCTCACCGGCCGGTTCGCAACCGCAGCCGGCGAACCGGATCCTGCGGCGTGGCTCGCGCACGAGGCACTGCCGGCACTGATCGGCAGCCCGGGGATCGTCGCAGCCCACCTGCTGCGGGGTGACCTGGCGGCAAGCCACGTGCAGACGGAGGAAAAGGCGATGCGCGAGCGTGCCGACGCGGTGGCAGACGGCGTGTTCCTCATCGAGGCCGTGGAGGCGGGGCCCCTTGAGGAGCTTGTCGCCGGAACACTGTCACCCGCAGCACTCGCAACCCGCGGCGCGAGCGACGTCGCGCTCGGCACCTACCGGCTTCACTTCACGCTGTCGGACGGGGATCTCGCCTGAAACGCAGACCTACTCGCTGCTGCCCGAACTCCCGTTTCGGCCCTGCTGTTCCATCGCGCGTTCGCGCTGCACCTTCAGGTAGCCGGATGACAGCCGGTCGCCGTTCCAGCGTCCCATGGTCCACCACCGCTTCGCCTCTTCTTCGCTCCGGTCGACGCCGAACCCGCCCATGTACATGAAGCCGAGCATGCCCTGGGAAAACCCGTCCCCGGCCTCGGCTCCGCGTCGGAACCAGCTGACCGCCTCCTCAAGCTCACCCTTGTTCTGGTAGATCTGGCCCATGGTGCCGTAGGCCCTGGTCAGGCCGCCGTCTATGGCCATCCGGGCGAACTCTATCGCCTTGGCCTCGTCCTTCGGAACCACCTCGCCCTGGTTGTAGAGCAGGCTCAGATAGATCATGGCCTGGGTATCGCCGGTTTCCTCGGCTGCGCGGTGCAGCAACGCCATGCCTTCCTCCGCCTCGGCGTCGCCGGCGGACCGCTTCTGCAGGCCGAGGACCTTCATGGCGTAGGTGATCATCGCCTCGCTGTTGCCCTGATCGGCGAGATCCATGATGACCGTGCGCGCCCGCTGCGGGTTCTCGGGCCCGGCGCCACCGGGCAGGAACTCGAGCGCGGCTTGGATCCGGGCTGCCGCATCATCCGACTTCAGCGCCTGGATCAGCAGCAGCCAGGCTCCCTCGACATCCTTTTCCACCAGCTCGCCACGCGCATGGTAGCGGGCCAGCATCACCATCGCCGCCGCATGACCGGCATCTGCCGCCTGTTCGATCAGCGCCACCCCGGCCTTTCGATCCTCCCTGGCGAAGGCGGCGTAGGCGCTGTGCACCATGACTTCCGTGTCCTGCGGCAATGCCGCACGGGCCGCGTCACACAGTCTTCCAGTCTCCCGGACGGCAGCCTGTACCCGTGCGTGTTCCTCCTCCGGCGCACCGGATTCGGTCGCACGGATCCACTGGCGGACACGGTCAAGCGACTCCACGCATGCCGCCTTCTCGCCCGCGGCACGGGCAGTGGGGACCGTCGCCCACGTCGCAAGCACCGCACCCGCCAACAGGACGACACAGCCAGTTCTGCATCCGATCATGATCATCGCTCCCACGGGCTCCTGCTCCACCGGCTCCACGAGGCCGGGCAGCAGCATGAAGAAAGCGGCGTGGCACGGCAAGGTCCGCAGGCCCGGACCCGGACGGCACTTGCCCCTGTCGAGACTTGCCCGGCAAGATGGATACCGGTTCCCACCGGCGCCGGCATCGCGAAACCGACACCGCCTGCGGGCCGACATGCCGCCCTCGCCGGCGGTCCGGGGGCGGACCCTCCTGCGGGAGCCCCGTTCGAACACTGCGTGAAGGAACCCCGAGAATGGCACAGGTCTCGTTTCCGGCGACATTCATGCGTGGCGGCTCGTCAAAAGGGGTGTTCTTCCGCACCGTCGCCCTTCCCGATGACCCGGCACTCCGCGAGCGGATCCTGCTCGCCGTTCTCGGCAGTCCGGATCCCTACCAGAGACAGCTGAACGGTCTCGGCGGTGGCCTTTCCTCGGTATCCAAGGCGGTGATCATCGGTCCGTCGACACGCCCTGACGCCGATGTCGACTACACCTTCGTCCAGGTCGATGTCGCGGCACCGGCCGTGCATCTCGGCTCCAACTGCGGCAACCTGAGCTCCGCGGTCGGACCCTTCGCCATCGACAGCGGACTGGTCGGTGCCAACGGCTCCGAGGCCCAGGTCCTGATCCACAATACCAACACCCGCAAGCTTATCCGCGCCCGGGTGCCAGTGGCGGACGGTGCGCCGAAAGTCGAAGGATCCCTCGCCATCCCGGGCGTGGCCGGGACCGGGGCTGGGATCAGGCTGGATTTCATGGATCCGGCCGGACCGACAACCGGCACGCTGCTGCCCACCGGGCGGCCTGTCGACACGCTGTCGCTGGACGAGGAAGGAACCATCGAGGCCTCGATGGTCGATTCAAGCAATCCCTGCGTGTTTCTCGAAGCGGAGCGTTTCGGGCTCGAAGGCACCGAAGGGATCGATGCGCTTGACGCGGACACCGGGCTCGCGGACCGGCTCGAACGGGTCCGGCGCGAGGCGGCGGTCAGGATGGGACTGGCCACTTCGCCCGAAGTCGCCCGTCCCAATGCGCCGATGATCGGCCTGGTCGCACCGCCACGGAGCTACCGCACCCTGTCGGGCGCCACGGTCGCAAGCCGCGAGGCTGTCATCGCGGCGCGGATCTGGTCCATGGGCCGGGTCCACCGGGTTTTGCCGCTGACAGGTGCCATGTGTCTCGCCGTTGCCTGCCGCATTCCCGGCTCGGTCTGCGCGCGGGTGTTGGCGCGGCAGGCGGACGCGCTGTGCATCGCAACACCGTCGGGAGTATTGCCGCTCGACGCATCGGTCCGCACGGACGACGGGACCGTTACCGTCGAGCAGGTCACGGCGTGGCGGACCGCGCGCATCCTCATGAAGGGCGAAGTCTTCGTTCCACGCTCCATCGTCTCCCCGATGCCCTGAACGGCCGTCACCGGCGGGATTTTCGGTCGAGCGTGACCAGGGCCAGGATCGGCAGGCTGGCGAAACAGGTGGCGGCATACAGGTAGAAGCAGTTGTTGTAGCCGATCATCGTCGACTGGCGGACGGCTTCGGACGCGAGCCTGCCGAGGCTGTCGACCCAGTCCACGGAACCCGTGCCGATGACATGTCCGAAGTCCAGACGCTCGGAGTACGGCGTCACCGTACCCACCATCTCGGAGTAGCGGATCTTCGTGGTCCGCACCAGCAGGAACACGCTGAAGGCTACGAACAGGCTGGTGCCGAGGTTGCGCAGCAGATGGAACAGCGCCGACCCGTCCGGCAGCATGGTTGGCGGCAGGGTGGAGAATGTCACGATCGACAGCGGCACCCACATGATGCCGCAGCCGAACCCCTGCAGGATGCTGGGCCAAGCGAGCGCCCACATGCCGACATTGAGATCATGCAGGCTGAGTGCCCAGCCGCTGATGCCGACGCAGACCATGCCCACCACCAGGCCAACCCGCGGATCCACCCGCCCCATCCGGGCCGCAACCATGAAACCGACGATCATTCCGACACCGCGCATCGCGAGCAGGATGCCGATCAGCCCGTCCGGATACCCCTTCAGGTTCTGCAGCAGCGGCGGCAGCAGGACCAGCGGCGTGAAGTTCAGCGAGCCGTATATGAAGACCAGGAACAGCCCGATGGTGTAGTTGCGATCGGCGAACAGACGAGGGTTGATGAACGGCTGTTCTGTGAAGCAGCTGTTCACGAGGTACATGAGGATCGCAACCACCATCAGTACCGTCGTCGAGACGATGAAATGCGATTCCAGCCAGTCGAGCCGTTCTCCCCGGTCAAGGATGAGCTGCAGCGACACGATCGCAATCGAGAACAGGGCGAACCCGGCGAAGTCGAAGCGGAACGCGGTGTTGCGTCCTCCTTCGCGAATCCAGCGCACGACGCCAAGGTAGGTGACGACGCCGAGTGGCACCATCATCAGGAATACCCAGCGCCAGCTGTATTCCTGCGAGAGGTATCCGCCGAGCGATGGGGCGATCGCAGGCCCGATCACGACCGACATCCCCATGAAGCCGTTCGCCTTGGCATGTTCCTCCCGCGGCCAGGTCTGCAGGATGATGGCCTGTGCCATCGGTACCAGCGGCGCGCCGAGCGCCCCCTGGAGCACCCGGAAGAACAGCAGGGATTCAAGGCTGGTGGCAAAGGCGCAGGCAAGCGTCACCAGGGTGAAGCCGGAGATGCACCAGAGCAGCAGACGCCGCTGACCGAACATGGCGACCATCGCCCCGGTGAGCGGCGTGACCACGGCGGTGGCAACCACGTTGAGCGTCACCACCCACGCGACCTGTTCCTGGGTCGCGCCAAGCGCGCCCTGCAGCTGCGGCAGGGCGACATTCACCATGGTGATCGTGAGCGAATACAACATGGCGCTCAACGCCATGATGACGAGCACGAGCATCCGGTAGGCGCGGCTGACCGGGGCTTCCTCGGCGCGAGCCGTCATGCATCACCCCGCTCACGGGACCAGAACACCCGGCAACTGTAGACGCCCGCCCCCTCCGCCGCCATCGCGCGCGACAAAGAATACCTCCGTGATCAGGGACCTGCGGGACAAGCCGCAGCTGTCCCGGCGCGATGAATGCCGACGCGGCGAGACACCACGGAGTCACGTGCCGTTCGGTGCGACGCGGCGCGCTCACCCGTCCCTTCGACGTTCAGGCTGCCAGTCACGGAAAACACGATGACGCGGCACGGCGAACAGTCCGCCACCGCAACGGCCGGCGTCCGCGGGCTCCGTGCGACCCGTTCCCGTCCAGAAACGGGCGGCACGCTCTGTCCGGTCCCCGCATGCGCTGGTACCGCCACGCTGCCGTCCGGAACCGCGCCGTGACCTTCATCGATCGTGTGGAACCGCGGACATCCGCGTAAACACTGTTCCGGCAAAGACAGCCCGCCATTTCGGTTCAGATCCGGTAGTCGGCAACCATCAAGCGGCAGGTGCGCCGATTGGCTCCGGGTCGTGACAAGTTGTTCCCGGAGTCATGTAACTGTACAATAAACGCTTATTGAACGATCTGTGAGGCTGATGTGAATCAACGCAGTGGGAACATGCAGGAAAAGGTTCTCGCGGTCCTCCAGAGACATGGTACGCCGATGTCTGCGTACGAGGTCCTCGGCCAGTTGCGCGATGTTCACCCGCGACTTGCTCCACCAACGATCTACCGGGCGCTGGCGGCATTGATCGAGCGGGGCGGAGTCCATCGGCTCGAATCCCTCAACGCCTTTGTCGCATGTTCGGTTGACCGGCACGGAGATGCACCGGTTCTTCTTATCTGCGAGGATTGCGGCACGGTTGAGGAACCTGTCTCGTCACTCGTCGCAGACCAGCTGTCAAGCATCGCGAAACTGGTCAACTTCACTCCGACACGCCAGGTCATCGAGGTCCATGGCCAGTGCGCACGCTGCAGAAGGTAACGGCCCGACGCACGAGGGCTGCGTACAGGCCTGAACGCAGGATGCTGCTCGTCGGGGTCGGACCGCGGCTTGCCGGAGCGCTCCTGCTTGTCCTGGCGCTGTGGTCCGGTTTCCTCTGGGCGACATCTACACCGGGGGCGTCATGACCTATGCGGTCGCGTTTCAGGAGCTGACCCTTGGATATGACCGGCGCCCTGCGGTGCGTCACGTCAGCGGCCAGGTTTCCGATGGCAGCCTGACCGCCATCGTAGGGCCAAATGGTGCGGGCAAGTCGACGCTGCTCAAGGGCATGACAGGTGCGTTGCGGCCACTCGCGGGGCGCGTCCATTTCGGAACCTGTGCGCGCAGCGACGTCGCGTATCTGCCTCAGCAGTCAGACATCGACAGGTCTTTCCCGGTCACGGTCGTCGACCTCGTGGCGATGGGGCTCTGGCGCGAGATCGGTGCGTTTTCCGGACTTCGCGCCCGGCACCGGTCCCGGATCGACGACGCCATAGCCGCCGTCGGGCTCACCGGGTTCGAGTCCCGGCCCATCCGCACCCTGTCAGGCGGGCAGTTTCAGCGCTCGCTGTTCGCCCGTCTCCTGCTTGAGGATGCACGGCTCATGCTGCTCGACGAACCGTTCACGGCCATCGATTCCAGGACGATGGCCGATTTGCTCGGTGTGATACAGCGCTGGCACGGAGAAGGACGCACGGTGCTCACCGTTCTGCATGATGTCGAGACCGTCCACACTCATTTTCCGGAAACGATGATCCTGGCGCGGGATCTGGTCGCACACGGGCCCACGGCAGACGTACTGACCGCCGCCAACCAGTTCCGTGCCCGCCAGATGTGCGAGGCCTGTTCGGGCCCGCCCCACGATTGCGGAAGACATCCTTCGTGAAGCGGAAGGTCCTGATCCAGCCGTCTGCCGAATCTGGAACACGGGCCGGGCGCTGACGAGCTGATTCCCGGTCACCATTGAAGCGGCATCGGCGGGCGTCTTCCTGCGCCCGCGCCGGACGGATCCCGTGGTGCGCGCGCCCCCCGGCGCGGCCGTCGGCTTTCCCGTCGCCGGTCTCGGGCCCGGAGCAATGACTGCGGGCGCGAGACCGGAATGGCCGTGGCCCTGCTTCCGGGTTTCATTACGCGCGTCACGGCACTGCGGCAGAATGCAAGCCCTGCCGCGTTCTGCCTCGTATCGCCGGCTCCCGGCATGCTGGTCGTGTCGACCTCGTGCATGTGCGTTCCGGCAGCGTGCCCGTACTCGGCACGCGATGCCGATCCCGTTGCGCTGCATCACCAGCCTGACACCGGACGCACTCGCGCTTGGCGCCGCTCGCGCCAGCGCGATAGTGTGTATCCGGACCCGGAACCGTGACGGGCAGAGGCACGATGGGAACATCGGCAACGAAAGATCGCAGGCCCCTCGCCCTCGGGCTGATCGGGATGGGCGCGATCGGTCTCGACGTGCTCGGGATGATCAGATCCTCGCTCGCAGACAGGATCACCGTCGAGTCGGTGCTCGTTCGCACTCCCAGGGCGGAGTCCGGCGACGTTCCCGTCACCCACGAGCCCGAGCGGTTTCTGGCTCACCGGTTCGATGCCGTCCTCGAGGGCGCCGGCCACGCCGCGGTGCGGGACCACGGCGAACGCATTCTCGCATCCGGCGCCGACCTCATCGTGACCTCGGTCGGCGCGTTTTGCGAAGATGACCTCTACCGCCGGTGCGTCGGGGCCGCTGAACGCTCGGGTGGGCGCCTGATCATTCCATCAGCCGGCATCGGCGCCCTCGACACCCTTTCGGCGGCAGCGGTCGGCGGTCTCGACGAGGTCCACATGATCGTGCGCAAGGATCCGTCCGCCTGGTACGGAACCCGGGCGGAGGGCGAGCACGACCTTGCCGCACTCACCGGGCCGACGGTCATTTTCGAGGGGACGCCGCGCGAGGGCGCCCTGCTCTACCCGCAGAACGTGAACATCTCCGCAGCGGTATCGCTGGCCGGGCTCGGACTTGACCGGACTCACCTGACCATCATCGCCGACCCGCAGATTGACACCCATGTCTGCGAAGTTCACGCAACCGGCGCCTTCGGGTCGTTTTCGTTCCGCGAGGACATCGCGGTCTCACCGACCAACCGCAAGACGGGTCAGATCGTTGCGATGGCGGTCATGAAGACAATACGCCAGCTGGTAAACCCGGTCGTCATCGGCGCCTGACGCACCGACCCCGGATCATCCCGCAGTTCACAGGCGCTGTTTCCGGCATTCCGGGCCAGGGATCAGGAGCATCTCCAGAGTCCGAGATCCTGGCCGACCAGGAACGCCGTGACCGCGTCCCCGATCACATCCGTGTCCTCCTTGGGAAGCCCGACAGGCATGACCGGCGCCAGCGCTTCCGACGGACGGTCGGTGCGGTTTTCTGCCGATGGAAGAAGCGGATCGCGTCGTAGGGAGAACATCAGCGTTTTTCCCGTTGTAGCGGACCGAAACCGATCCCCTACAGGATCTTGTGGGTCCTTCCACATGGTGTGGGCAACCCGGGTCCGCGTCAATAGTTGATCGACGTCACCGGTGCAGGAAGGTGACCGGGAAACCGGACCCTACGGCGTGACCGCGGCTGGTTCGAACAGGCTGCAAACCAGCCTGCAACCGCGGGGAACCGGTCCTCGATCGCCATCCCGACCGTGCCGGTGCTCCGAGGCGCGAAGAAGCCGATGATGTCGGCGGCGGTCAATCGGTCACAGGCCACGAACCCGCGGTCCGCCATGTGCGGCTCGAAACGGCCCAGGAACACCTCCGTCATCTCGGTTCCCCGCTGCGCCAGGTCGGGCAGCTGGGGCCGGTCGCTCCGTGTCCCCGGGATGACCCTGCCCGCAAAAGTCGGCACATGGTTGCGGACCGCGTGGAGCATGGGCAGGAACCCGTCGAGTTCGATCCTGCGGCACCACATGTCGATACTCCGCCCGCTCGCGCGGGGTGCGCCTGAACAGCGACGGCTCGGGATGCAGCTCCTCGATGTATCGGCATATGGTCATGGACTCGGCGATGACGGTGCCATCATCAAGCTCGAGAAAGGGTACGTAATTGAACGGGTTCATGCTTGCCCAGGGCTTGGAATACTGATCGCCGTCGCGCACGTTGAGCTCGACGAGGGGTATCTCGATCCCCTTCTCCGCCAGAAATACCTGGACCCGCTACGCGTTTGCCGCCGGGCCGAAACCATACAGTTTCATCGTGTCCCCCCCTGCTCCTGCACGCGTCACCCCAGCGCCTGGGACAGTTCGGCGATCAGGTCGTCGCCATCCTCGATCCCGACCGACAGGCGCACCAGTCCGTCCGATATTCCGAGACTTTCGCGCACCTCGCGCGGAACAGAGGCGTGGGTCATGATCGCCGGGTGCTCGATCAGGCTCTCGACACCCCCGAGTGACTCGGCCAGTGCGAACAACGTGCACCGCTCGAGGAACCGGCGCGCGTCCTCGAGCCCGCCGGAAATGATCGCCGTCACCATGCCCCCGAACCCGTGCATCTGCCGTCGCGCGAGCTCGTGCTGCGGGTGGCTCTCCAGTCCCGGGTACCACACCCGTTCCACCCGCGGATGCGCCTCGAGGAAGGCGGCAACCCGGGCCGCATTCTCGCAGTGCCGTTGCATGCGAATCGGCAGCGTCTTGAGCGCACGGAGGACCAGGAAACTGTCAAACGGCCCTGGTACCGAGCCGATCGCGTTCTGCAGGTAGCCGATCCGGCCGGCCAGTTCCTCGCGCCCTTCCCGGACGACGGCAATACCTCCGACGATGTCCGAATGGCCGTTGAGGTACTTGGTCGTCGAGTGCATCACGACGTCGAACCCGTGGTCGAGCGGGCGCTGGACCCACGGAGAGGCAAAGGTGTTGTCACACACCGTCATTACCCCGTGACGTGCTGCGAGTGTCGCGACCGCCTCGAGGTCGACCAGCTTGAGCAGGGGATTGGTCGGCGTCTCGACCCATATCATCCGGGTCCTGTCCGTCAGCGCCGCCTCAAGGCGGTCCGGGTCCGACAGGTCGACGAAGCTGAAGGTGAGCCCGGAGGAGCG
The DNA here is from genome assembly GCA_002238645.1 of Alphaproteobacteria bacterium bin52. Taxonomy (GTDB): domain Bacteria; phylum Pseudomonadota; class Alphaproteobacteria; order Thalassobaculales; family Thalassobaculaceae; genus Bin52. The sequence continues at coordinate 37,852 of MPMT01000006.1, forward strand.
CCGACGGACGTTTTCGAACAAACGGTACGAGCCACCGTACAGGTCGTCCATCGCGATCACGTGGTCGCCTGTATCCAGCAACTCGAGCAGGGTTCCCATCGCCGCCTGCCCGGAGGCAAAGGCGTATCCCCTGGCCCCGTTCTCGAGATCGGCCACGCAGGCTTCCAGTGCCGCCCGGGTAGGATTGCCGGTGCGCGAATACTCGTAGCCCTTGTTGATACCGGGGCTTTCCTGGACATAGGTCGAGGTGGCGTAGATCGGGGTCATGATCGCACCGGTGGTCGGGTCGGGCGATTGACCGGCATGGATTGCCCGGGTCGCGAAACCGGGGCGGTTGGGCTTCTGTGTCATGGCATCCCGGGGTGGGAAAGCGGAGACCCCTCCGGTTCCCCTTGCGAAGTTCAGGACAGGGCGCGGCGCATGTGGTTGATGAGATCGACCCTGGTGATGATTCCGAGGAACCGCGTACCGTCTACCACGATCGCTACCTTGTCGGCACGAAACAGTGTCACCAGATCGGAGAGCCGGCCATCGACAGGCATCAGGTCGAGCCGCTCGGTCATGTGCCGGCTTGCCGGGTCATTGAACACTTCCGGCTGGCCGTGGACCGCCAGCAGGATGTCCTCCTCGTCCAGCACCCCGGCGACAGACCCGTCGTCAGCCAGGACCGGCACCTGGCTGACTTCGTTGGCGCGCATCCTGCTGTAGGCCGTGTTCAGGGTGTCGGAAGGCGACACCGAAATCACCCGGCCCTGATCCGCCCGGTTGACAATCAGGTCGCCCAGATCTCCCGCCATGGCGCGTTCGACCAGTCCCTGCTCCACCATCCATGCCGGGTCGAAGGCCCGGCCCAGGTACTTGTTTCCGGTGTCGCACACGAAGGTGACCACCCGCATCGGCCTGGTCTGGCGCCGGCACCACCGCAGCGCGCCCGCCAGCAGTGTTCCGGTCGAGCTGCCAGCCAGGATGCCCTCTTCACTCAACAGCGTGTTGATGGCCGCAAAGGCTTCTGAATCGGGCACGATCTCGGCGTCGTCGATGAGCGAGAGATCAAGGTTGTCCGGAATGAAATCCTCGCCGATGCCTTCAACCAGCCAGGACCCGCCCTCGTAGTTCACCTTGCCGGTCATCACCGCCGGGCCAACCACGGACCCGACCGGATCCGCGACCACCACCTTGAGGTCGGGATTCATGCGCTTCAGAAACCGGCCGGTGCCGGTGATCGTTCCACCGGACCCGACGCCGGCGACCAGCGCGTCGACGTCGCCGTCCATTTGTTCCCAGATCTCCGGGCCCGTCGTGGTCTCGTGCGCGAGCGGGTTGGCCGGATTGTCAAACTGGCTGGCCCAGAACGCGCCCGGCGTCTCGGCCACGATCCGCTCCGCCATGTCCTGGTAGTACTCGGGGTGACCCTTCGGCACATCCGAGCGGGAAAGCAGCACCTCCGCACCAAGCGCCCTCAGGTGACGGATCTTGTCGAGGCCCATCTTGTCGGGAATGATCAGGATCAGACGGTAGCCCTTCCTCGCCGCAACCAGTGCCAGGCCGAGACCGGTGTTGCCAGCGGTCGCCTCAACGATGACACCGCCCTTGCGAAGCCTACCGTCGCGCTCGGCCGTCTCGATCATCGCGAGCCCGATCCGGTCCTTGATGGATCCGCCCGGATTCTGGTTCTCCAGCTTGACGAACAGCCGGCATGATCCAGCATCCAGTCGGCTCAGTTCGAGAACCGGGGTGTTGCCGATCAGTTTCAGTACCGAATCAACGGGTTTCATCCTCGTCTCCACAAGGTGGCGCACCTGGAGCGGGCCGGAATTCTGCCAGCCCAAACGCAGACACCCCGGCGACGAGCGCCGGGGTGCCGCGGAACAGGTCATGGCGCGAACCGAAAAAGGTCCCACTCATGGCACGAACCGAAAGCAGGTCCGTAGGGACGTACCCTATCTGTCGAACCGAAACGTGTCCAGCCTGACCACGTCGCGGACACCGGTCAGCAGCCCTTCGAACCGAACCGCATGGCTTCGACCGCCGCGCGCAGGTTGCCGCCCACGTTGGGCAACCGTTCCGGCGTGGCCGGATCACCGGCAACCACGGCGTGCAGTCGGCATGTCGGTAAACCGGATGCATCGAGCCCCGTGAGTCGGGGAGCAAGGCCGACCTCCCGCACGTGGAAACCGGGATCAAGGGCGAGATGACCGAGGTCAGGAGCGAGCTCACGTGGAACAGGTTGATCGGCACGGCAGTCCTGGCGATTCCGGTCCCGCCGTGTGACCGGCTCAACCAATCTCGACGATCCTGCCGGTTCAGTGGGGCCGACTTGCCTGGCCCGACGTCCTTCAAGTGACCGCCGCCGGGGCCAGTGTCCTGTCTCCCGTGCCATACCGGGACCCTTCCGCGGGGAACGCCCGGGAGGAGCCCAGCGTCAGCTGTCATCACCGAACGGAACCTGGCCACCGCCTGTCGGCAGACACTGCGACTGTGACCACAGGCCCGGGACGCAGTGCCGTTTGGTTCCCGCGCGCGCGGAACGCAGCGACCCGTTAGCGACTGGGGCATCGCCATCGTGCTCAAGGGCAACACGCTTCGTCATCCGGACCCGGCGAGATCGGTGTTTCCGCAACAACAGATGGCAGTCGATCTGCCGCACTTCGATGTCCGGGCGCTGTTCGAGGATGATCCGCAGCACCGCGTCTGTGCCCTCGGCTCCCTCCCCCACGTCATCTGCCGCGACGGCGGGGTACTCGCAGGTGACTGGAAAAGACCGGACCCAGCGCGAACGGAACGGGATGCCGCCATTCTGCCGATCGGGAAAGTACTGTGGAGACCGCTCCGGACTGGCAGCGACAGGAAATGCTCCCACCTGTTGCGAAACACCGCTGACGCCGCCCTGTCGCTGGTCAAGGCGACGATGGAGCGGCGTGGCTCGCCCGCCGACCGTAGCCATGACATCGCCCGACTAGCCGCCGCCTTCGCCGCGCACCGGCCCGACGAAGGTGCACTGGCGGAGCGGATGGCGGTTCCGAACGGCAGCAGCCGCGTCCATCAGTGACGATGGACGAATTTTGGCCACCGGCCGCTCAGGCCGCTGGCTTTCGTCTTGGTGGAACCCTGGATGTCCGGATATCCGAGATCGAAAAGCAGGACGATGACATGGCCGGACAGATTCCCGATCTGGCACGGGATGCAGCGTTTGACATGGCTGCGTGACCCGATCTCACGAGCACACTGGCGAAACCCCAAGGCTGACGAGGGGCATCCGGCTCAAGCTGCGGCACAAACCGCGTTGGCGCGCCGGACGGGGCTGGCTTAGGCCATCGCGTCGTTCCGCAACAGGGTACGCCGGATGGTGGACGATTGGCCGGTCCCGACGCCGTTCGACGACATGTCGTGATGGACAGCGGTGTCGCGCCGGAATCGCCTCAGAAGCCGTAACGCATCGAGACGACGGTTTTCGTCTCCTCGGTATCCGCGGCCCTGACCCCGCTGATGGTGGCCTCGGCCCTCGCGTGGTTGACGCCGAGATTGTCACGGGCGGAGAGAAACCAGACCAAAGGGCGGAGCAAGATACTGCCACCACGGTCGTGGGGTGAGGTGGCCCGAGGAGGTCGGGATTCGGCTTGAGACGGCCGGTGGCGGAAACGCAGGAAGGGCGTGGCCCGACCGGAGTTTCCGGCTCAGGACCGCGCGACGGTCAGCCCGTGGGGGCCGTTTTGCGCGCGTGGCTGTGGTTGAGGCGGAAGCTCTCGCCGTTCATTTCCAGGATATGGACATGATGGGTGAGACGGTCGAGCAGATCCGCTCCAGTCCGCCCCCGTTCGAGCAGAATGTCCATCATTTTCCACTTCCCGCCGCCGATGGCCTCGTGAAGTGATGTGGCCGCATCGGTTGATGATTGGGCGTTGACGTCTGCGCCAGCGTCGAGCCCCACGGCGCGCATTCGGTCGGCGAGTTTGCGGGTGCGGCCGGGGTCGAGCTCAACGTTGAGGAAACGCCGGATCTCGGCGGGTCGGGCGGCCAACCTGCCGAACCCAGGCGCCGATGGACCGAAACGGTCTTCCCTCCCGAATCAGCCCCGTTCCTGAAGCTGGTCTTGCTAGTCGGCGACACCGCGCACTAGAGTCGCCGGGCACCCTGCAACCGGGAGGAAGCCCCGTGGACCCCTTCGTTCGTGCCGGAGCGCTCCTCCTGGTTTGCATTGCCTGGTCCGGTGAGCCGCAGCAGGCGTTGGCGGGTTCTTGTGACACGGTGCATACGGTGACGGTGTCTCCTGAGGAGTACATGGAAGGTGTCTCGCTGACGGACCTGATGTCGCATCTGATCTCGACCGGACGGCGGATGGCCGTCGAGCAGGTAACGACGACGCGGGTCCTGAGCGCGAGCAGCGAGACAATTCACGATGACGACGTGGACTTTCGTTCCCATAGCTCAGAACGAGTTGTCGGTACGGTCAACTCCCACAAGGTTGTCGCTCGGGAGTTCGGGAAGATCGGCACCCGGGAAACGCTCCGCGTCACGCTACAGGTGGACGTTTGCGTGGGTCCGGCAGACCAGATCTGGTACGTCCGAATCGACGACCTGGTATCGGAGACGAAGGGAGATCTCGCGTGGATGAAGTCACGCCTGAAGAGCCCGACGGACAGAATCCAGTTGGTGCGCCCGGGAGAGCTGGGCGCAGAACATGCGCCGTACCGGATCGAGGGGCTCGCGTTTTCGGAGAAGGCCTCGGTTCACAGCTTTACCAATGACGATCAGATACGCCGGTATGACCAGTGTGTCCAGACAAGGCGCTCGCAAGCCCAGACCCAGATGCAATTCCTGAACTCGTTTGGCCTAGGAAACTTCGGCTCGGTTGTGCGAGGTGCGGGTGACCCCTCGCGGGCCTGCGGGGACCGTCCTCGGCACACCAGAGGAAATAGACTGGAAGCGGAAGCGGTATTCGAGATCAAGATCTGCGACACCCATATTGGAAATTGTCAGGTCGTTCGTCAGCGTCATGACTCCCGGACTATCGTAAGGACGAAGGAGGATGCAGAAGTCGCACATCGTCAGTTCTATCACGAAGGGTTCGGTTTCGTGGGAGCGATTGCTCTCCACACCCTTCAGCGGTCTCTGGGAATGCTCGACAGGTGAGGGCAATCGTCGCGCTTCTGGCTCTGGTCGGAGCGAGCCCGCTTCATGCCGAGCAGTCCGGGGTTCTGCCGGCTCTGGAGGTGCAGAACTGCGCCGCCGGAGTCGACTACCACGTTCGCATCAGGCTTCCCGCGGGGCCGCCGCTGGCGGTACAGATGCGTCGCGCGCGAAGTCAGGCGGTCCGGACGTTGACTCGACACATCTTTGGATCGGCAACGGCAAGCGTCGTTGCCGCGGAGTCCCGGGAAGGCGAGGAGATGGCGGTCAGCATCCGGCGCTTCGAGCGGACCGATGGTCTCTTTCGGGGCATGGTCCACCGGGGTAGCAGTGAGGGTGACTCGGGATTGGAATTCGCGTTTTCACTGTCCTTCCTGAACGAGCTTTCGGCTGTCGTACATGACCTCGTATGTGGACACGAATTGAGGGAGACCCAATGAACAGCATAGTCAGAACCGCCTTGACTGCATGCCTTGTCACCCTCGCATGGGCGGTTGCGGCGTCTGGGGCCGGCGATGTCGGGAATCAGCATGTCGGAATGTACAGCCCTGGCCTGATTGCCGATTGGGAGAGAAGCCTTGGCGATAAGGGTCTTGTCCAGGGAGCGAACGAGCGCGACATATACGTCGCGGTCGGACGAAATGCGGTGGAATTTCCGCCGGGCCATCCGGGGTTTCACGAGGCAAGGAGCGTTGCCTACGATATCGCGTATCTTCGGGCCAAGACGGAGCTCGTGAGGTTTCTCGGTGCGTCGATCGAGCAGAGCAACTCGTACGAAGCACTCGAGAACGCACAATGGTCGGACGGTCAAGGGGAGGCCCTGGAGCGGCTGAAGCAGGCGGACCGGATCTCGAGGAAGCTAAACGACCTTGAGGAAGCGAAGCTGGATCAGGAGCTTGCCAGTATCGACCCGGAATACGATCCGGATCGGTACGGAAGCCGGGAAGAGAAGGAAAAGGCCTTCCGTGGCGCGTTCCAACGCCAGATTCGAGAAGTCGCGTCCAGCCACGTATCCGGAGCCCTTCCCCTTGAGGTGTTGGAGGGGCCGGTAGAAGACGGGAACTCGTACGAAATCTTGGTCGGACTGGTATGGAGTCCACGGCTGGAGCTTGCGGCTCGGGCCGTTTCCGGGGGCTACGCTCCTGCCCGCGCGGACGTGGCTGGGTTACGGATCGCGGACTGGTTGCCGAAAGAGGCGGATTTGCTCTCTGCGAGCTGGGGCGTTCACAAGATGATTGACGAGAACGGAGATCAGGTTTTTGTAGGATTTGGGCAGGCCGCACCCCGAAAGACCTCGGCATCTCGCCGGAGCCGGGCGGAGGAGGTGGCGCTCCGGCGCGCGGAGCTTCGCGCCAGGGGAGCCATCCGGGGGTTTGTCGGCGAGGTCGTAAGATCGGAAAGGTCGGAGGAGGGCGAGGAGATCGCCATCGAGTACGCCGATGCAGCGGTCAGCGGGGCGATCGGCAGTACGTTTCTCGAGAAGCTGGAATCGAACGCGAAGGCCCTGACGATCACGGGTCTCACGGTTGTCGGTCAGTGGATCCTGGCGCATTCTGCTGACAAGCAGCGGGTGGCGGTGGTGGCGGTGTCCTGGTCTCCGAGTGGCCTGGGCACGGCAAATCGGGTACGCGATGCGATGCTCGCCCCGGACAAGGCATCCTCGGCAAGACCGGACCCGAAGTCCGAAAAAGCGGATCCGAAATTGCTGCAGAAGGAAAACGTCAAGGTCAGGGACTTGTAGCCCCGGCACCAGGGCGGACCCCTGCTCGGGGCCTTCTCGCCGCCTGACAGGCAGTTGACGCTGATACTGGACTTCCCCTCCGTGCCCTGATTCTGCCGCCGTGAAGCAATCACCAATGTGCGATGCACCCACCCCGCCGACTCCCCTGACCACCGATAGCTTCCGATGACAGGACCATCGTTGAAAGCAGGACGATGGCGCGGATCACCGCACCGGGTGTCAAGGGCGGAGAGAAACTGGAGATTCGCCTCTGACCGTTTATCCGTCGCAGGAGACGTCGCGCACGAAACGTGGGCGATACTCGTTGCCCCAGCTCGCAGGAGCGCGAGGACGAGTTCGGCAGTGGCTTGTTCGGAGGAAGCGAGGTCAGGCCGTGGACGGTCTCGTGCCGTTCCTCGCCGGTCTTGCGGATCCCCCGGCGACGTCGACCCTCCGCCGGATCACCAGTCCGGTGGATGCATCCTGTGCCATTCGGTCGCGGATTCAAACGCCGCTCCGGCCCGAATCAGCAACGGCTCGGACAACCGGTGGCCAACCAGCTGCACGGAGAGCGGCAGTTCCGAGCGACCCAGTCCGCACGGCATCGCGATGGTCGGCAGGCCGGCGTAGTCCATCGGAACCGTATAGCGGGAATCCCACGCCCGGCGCTCCGGGGAAATCGGACCGTAGGCCGCACTCGGGGGATAGGGGATTGCGGCCTGCGGCGTGGACGGGCACAGAAGCAGGTCCGTATCGGCCATTGTCCGGGCAAGCGCTCCGTTGCACTCGAGCCGCAGCTGGTGCGCCGCCGCGTAGTCTGCAGCACTGTATTGCGAACCCCGATCGAGCCATTCTCCGAACCAGGCGCCATACTCGTCGCGGCGTGCGGGCCAGAAGTCCCGGTGAGCATGGACCGCCTCGACCGAGCACAGGACCTGCCACCCCTCGAGATAGCGTTCGAGTCCTTCCGGCATCGCCACCTCGACGATGACGGCTCCGAGACCCCGCAGGACCTCAAGGCTCGCCATCACCGCATCCGCAAAGTCCGGCGCCAGGTCAGCAAGACCATAGGTCGCATCCCATCCGATCCGTATTCCCTCGATGCCGCGGGAGATCCCGGAGAGCATGTCGGGAACCGGGTCGGAAACGGCGGTCGGATCGAGTGGATCGGGACCCGCAATTGCCTCGAGCACAATCCCGGCATCCGCCGCGCACCGCGCCAGTGGACCGACGTGGTCGAGCGAAGGCGCCAGATCGAGAACGCCGAACCGGCTCACGCGGCCCCAGGTCGGTTTCACTCCCACCGTGCCACACACTGCGGCCGGATGACGGATCGAACCGCCGGTATCGCTGCCGAGCGTCGCGTAGGCGAGTCCCGCTGCGGTGGCGGCCCCGGACCCGCTTGACGATGCCCCTGGCCAGAACCCCTTGCGCCACGGGTTTTCGGGTACGGTAAAGCCGGGATTATAGCCGGCCATTGCACCTTCGGTGAGGGCCAGCTTGCCGAGAATGACCGCTCCGGCATCGCGCAGACGCGCAACAACCGTCGAATCGGTCCCGGGCACCCGGTCTGCCATGACGGCGCAGCCACCCGACGTGATCGTGCCGGAGGTATCGCAAAGGTCCTTTACCGCAACCGGGATGCCGTGCAGCCGTCCCCTGTTGCGACCGGCAGCAAGTTCGGCCTCGGCACGCCGCGCGTCTTCAAGCGCCTCCTCTGCCATGACGGTCTGGTAGGAGTGCAGCGTCGAATCGAATGCCTCGATGCGCTCCAGCATCATCGTGGCGAGTTCGACCGGCGAGATCTCGCGCGCGCGGACCAGGTCCGAGACCTCAACGATTGTCCGATAGTGCAAGGGTTCGTCCATGGTCCCGTTCCAGTTCAGCTCGAGCCGCAGCGCCGCGGGTCGAAGGTGTCGCGGATCCCGTTACCGGACCGGTTGAACGCCACCACCGCGATGGCGATCGCCGCACCGGGAAGAGCATGGTGCGCCGTGCAGGTCTCGGCGGTGCAACCCCGATCCCAGGGAAGGCGGATTATGCACGAAACAGGGATCGAAGTTCCTCCCTTCTCTTTCACCGGTCCACAACCGGCGGAGGATGGCATTCCCTGCCCTCGGAACCTGGGGCGCGGCACGTCTTCGTCACACGCTGCGCACGCCCCTGCACCCGAATTGCCACAGCTGCCGGGATCGGTGCCTTTCCACGGGCGCGGTCATCGGCATGACCCGTCCCCCGGGAGACCTCCACCGCTTCGCGAACGGAGCGTTCCCGCACCGGGTCGGTCGTGGCCCGGCGACAGCCATCGCGGTTACATACGCCCGGACTGCGCCACAGACGAGCCAGGCCCGGGCGGCCACGCCGATCCCTTTCGGGCTCTCGACGGGGAGCGGCAGTGTTTCTCGACACTCACCCCGATCTCGCGCGGTGCGCGCGATGATCCCCCGTTGGAAGGCGTCGTGCGCGTGCGGATGCCGGGGTCGATGACGCACGGACCCTGGCGGCCGGGAGCGACCAATTCCCGCAGACGGGTGTCGGTGTGGTGTAGGACGCGGTCAATCCGGCTTCGGCAACTCTCGCAACAGTGCCTTGACCACCCTCGCGGCGTTGCCGGCCGCAAGCTCGAGGAAGACCTCCATCTGGTTCGCGCCTTCGCCGCCGCCGGCGAGGTCGGCGAGGCTGCGAACGGCGATGAACGGCACGCCATTCGCGTAGGCAACATGGGCAACCGAAGCGCTCTCCATGTCCAGCACCCGCGCGTCGAAGGTCTCGAAGACCCAGATCCGGAAGGCGGCATTGTCGACGAAGGCGCCGCCTGACACACCCGCACCTCCGACGACGATCCGCGGCGTGTCGCGCAGGCACCTGTCCTCTGCCGCACACCGGGCGAGTACCGTTTCCGGAGCCACACGGCGGACGCCAGCCAGCATCTCCTCATCCGCCGGAAACCAGAACCGGGTTTCCGGAGCCTCGGCACCCTCGCGGGTTACGGTAACCGAGCGCGGGAACATCATGCCGAAATTCGCGTAGGGGTACTCGAAGAACGGCATCGTGGCCCAGCCGCCCCCCACCTGACGCGCAAACAGCATTTCGAGATACTGTGCCCACCGATCGGCGATCACGACATCACCGATGTTCAGTCCGGGATCCACGCCGCCCGCGATGCCGGTGAACAGGATGCGCTTGACCGCGAAGTGGTCCAGGGCGAGCTGCACGGTCATCGCCGCGTTCACGACACTGATCCCGCTCAGAAACAGCACGACGTCGCGGTCTTCCAGTGTGCCGGTGGCAAATGCAACCCCGTTGAGCGAATGCTCCGACGCTCCCTCGAGTTCCGCCCGAAGAACGGTCATCTCGGGTACAAAGGCGGAAATCACGGCGGTGCGCGGGGTCACATCGTGACGATCATGCGCGCCGACCGGTGCAACTGCCGCTGCCAGAAGCGGCACCGAACCGATGGCCACCGCAAGGCAGCGCAGCACTGCCCGCGCGCAGGGAATGGCCCCGAACTGCGTGATCGTCGCCTTCTTTCCCGTCATGGCGCAAAAGCCTCCCTCGACCGCCAGCCCGTACCAGGGACCGTGGACCCGTCGTGCTGACGATAACCGCGTCCCGCAAAACGAGCCTTACCCGAAACCCCGCCGAACGTCAGCCCTCGCGCGCACGCCCTGCAGACGCGACACCCGTCACGCATGGTCCCTTGGCCCTGCCCCTCGCCCGGGCATGCATGGCGTGCCCGCCGCGTGCATCCGTCCGAATGTTCAGCTCGCCCGGCCGCCGGACCGGAATTCAGCAGCCTCGGCCACCTAGTTGCGGCTCGCGGCCGGGCCGACAAACCACCGTGCCAACGCCCGTTGCCGCGTCACGCCCATCGGCGATGCTGCGCGGTCGCACACCGGGATCGATCAGGCCGGGTTGGCGGCGGGCACGGCCTTGCCACTCGCCCGCGACTTCGGGCAGGTGCCGATCACTCACCGGAGTGACGCCTGCCCAGTCCGTCGATGATGGGACAGTCCGGCCTGTCGTCGCCGCTGCACGCCTCGACGAGATGGGCGAGTTCGTCGTGCAGCGACTGCAGCTCACGCTGCTTGGACGCGATCTGCTGGAGTCGCCGTGCCGCGATCCGCTTGACGTCGGCGCTTGACCGGCGGCGATCGGCATAGAGGTCGAGCAGCTCGCGGCATTCCCCGATCGAGAACCCGAACTCCCGTGCCCGACGGACGAAGACGAGCCGGCGGACGGTTTCGTCATCGTAGACCCTGTATCCTGCCGCGGACCGCGCGGCCGGGACCACCAGCCCGATGTCGGCGTAGTACCTGACCGTCTTCACCGGCAGACCACACATTGTCGAGGCAGTGGAAATGTTCATCGCCAAGCGTTGACTCTCCTGTTGCTGGAAACCCTAGGCTACCACCGCGTTGTGGACAAGGGGCACAGAGATGACAGACCTGACCGCCCGAATGGCGATTGACTGGCAATGCCGGGGTACGTGGCACCGGGCGTCACGCAACACCGGCTGGTGCCTGCTCGGGTGCGCGATCGGCGACCTCGGGACAATCGCCTTCTTCCAGGTGACCGGCATTCCCTGGCCGACGCTGGCGATCATGGCCCTCGCGATCGTTAACGGCCTGCTGACCTCGATCGCGCTCGAGACCGTGATCCTGTCCCGCCAGATGGATCCCGGCACCGCGTTCCGCACGGCGATCGGCATGTCGTTCATCTCGATGATCGCCATGGAGGCAACCATGAATGCCGTCGACTGGGCGCTGACCGGAGGCGCCGTGCTGACCTGGTGGGTGATACCGCTGATGCTCGCCGCCGGTTTTGTCACCCCCCTTCCCTACAACTACTGGCGGCTGAAGGCACTGGGGCGCGCATGCCACTGAGACCGACAGCACCGGGGGCCCTGCCTCGCCGGACCTGCGGCGCGCGCACGGCGGCCGCGGGACGATGGTGGTTCCCGCCGATGGCGATGGCGATGCTGGTCGCGCTTGCGGCGTCGCCGGCACTGCCCCATTCCCGCGTCGATACCACGGTGCCGGCGGACGGCGCGGTCCTGGACCGGACACCCGCCCAGGTGGTGCTGACCTTCGCGAACGGTCTGCGCCTGACCCGGGTCCTCCTGAGCCACAACGACGGTCCCGAGATCGAGGTCGACCCCGGCTCGCAGACCGGATTTGGTACCCGGTTCGAGCTTGCCATCGAAGATCGGGGCAGCGGACGGTACCGCATCGAGTGGCGCGGGTTGTCGGCCGACGGACATGTGATGAAGAACACCCTGGAATTCCGGGTGCGCTGAGACATGCCGGACGCCTGGGAACTGGCATCGATTGCGGTCCGGTTCCTGACCGGCCTCGGGTTGCTCGGCTCTGTCGGGCTGGTGCTGGTGCGGATGGTGTTTCGCTCCGAGACCGAGGACCTGCACCGCTACATCGTGGCCCGGGCAGGCGTTCTGGCGATGCTCGCCCTTGTCGCCACCGCACTGGGGTACATGGTCACGGCCGGGGCGCTCGTCGACGGGGTCTCCGGCATGATCGACGCACAATTCCTCGGCATGCTCTGGAACACGCCGGTCGGCATGGCGCTGGGCATGCGATGCGCCGGCCTGGCGCTGCTCCTGGCCGGCCTGTCCTGTGGCGCGTTTCCCCTCGCCGCCGCGGGCGGGCTGCTGGCACTCTGGTCGGTCACCGGTGTCGGCCACGTGGCGAATACCGACACGCCGTGGCTGCGCATGCTGCTGTTGCTGCACCTCGCCGCCGCCGCGTTCTGGATCGGCATCCTGCTCCCGCTGCGTCACATGCTGAATGATCCCGGCACGCACGCGCTTGCGGCCATGCTGGGTACCGGGTTCGGGGCCATCGCGCAGGTCGCCGTCCCGGCCCTGGTCGTCGCTGGAGCGGTGATGGCGTGGCGCCTGCTCGGACACCCGTCAGCACTGATCACAACCGGGTACGGAGTGACCCTGCTAGTCAAGCTCGGTGCGGTCGCCGGTCTGCTGACAGCCGGAGCGGTCAACAGGTTCCGGTTCGTCCCCGCCCTGCGCACGGGCGACAGGACAGCGGCGAGGGGGCTGCGTCGATCGATTGCCGTCGAGACGATTCTGGTCTGTCTGGTGCTCATGGCAACTGCCGTGCTCACCACGCTTGCCGGCCCGGCACGCGGGACCGGGATGTGAAACAGGCCCCTAACGGGAGGGACGGATCATGATCACGGCCGCACGGATACTCGCGGTGTTGTTCGTGGGCTGGCCCGTGGTTGCAAGCGCCGACCACGAACTGGAGAACCGCGACACCGCCAGGGGCCAGGTGCTGTACCAGGAGCACTGCGCATCCTGTCATGGCGCCGAACTTGAGGGACAGGCGAACTGGCGGACTCCGGGAGCCGGCGGCATCCTGCCCGCGCCTCCGCACGACGCGAGTGGCCACACCTGGCACCACGACAACCGCCTGCTGTTCGATTACACGAAGCTGGGCGGCGAGGCGCTGATGCGCGAACGCGGCATTTCCGGGTTCGGGAGCGGCATGCCCGGGTTCGCCGACGTGCTGGGTGACGAGGAGATCTGGGACATTCTGGCGTGGATCAGGTCCACCTGGCCCGACGACATCCGGGAAATCCAGTCCGGACGCAACCCGGAACACCGGCGGTGACCCGGCAACCGCCGGTCACCGTCCCGCAGCGATCCGGTCGCGCCACCGGTACCAGGCAACGGCCGCGGGCAGGAACCAGGGTCGACCGGTATACAACGGCCGGGTCGAAAACGGCACGCGGTCGAAGCCGGTACGGCTTTCCGGACGCCCGAGCACCCGCTGGCCCAGCCTCCTGCCGAGGTAGCACGCCATCGACACTCCCGATCCGCAGTAGCCCATGGCGTAGTGAACGCCATCGTGCTCGCCGACATGCGCCAGCCTGTCGAAGGTATAAGCGACGAAGCCCATCCAGGAGTGGCTGATCCTGACGCCCGAGAGTTCGGGAAACAGCCGGACAAGATCCCGACGCAACAGGGCACCCGCCCTGAGCGGCGAGGCCTCGCCCGTGGTGACCCGCCCGCCGAAGAGGATGCGGGTGCGATCCGGCGACGGCCGGTAGTAGTAGATGACGTCGCGGGTGTCGCTGATCACCCGATCGGTCGGCAGCAGGCAATCGAGCACGCCCGGCGCCAGCGGTTCGGTCGCGATCATGTAACTGCCGATCGGGATCACGCGTCGGCGCAGCCACGGCACCAGACCGTCGGTATAGCCGTTGGTGGCCACGATCACCGTGCCGGCTTCGATGTCGCCGCGCGAGGTGGTCACAGTGGTCCCGCTGCCGGCGCGCACCAGCCGGCTGGCCCGGCAGCCGGTGACCAGGATCACGCCGGCGGCGCGGGCACGGTCCAGCAGTCCGCGATGCAGGCGTGCGGGATCGACCGAGGCGTGGGAGGCGTAGACGACACCACCGCAATAGGCATCGGTCCCGATTTCACGATGCTGGTCCGCGCGGGGAACCGCCCACGCCTCGCCGGCGCGATCATCGATCGAACGGGTGAGCCTTTCGTAGGCCGCCCGGCTGTGCGCGGCATGGAACCGGCCCGGTACCCGAAAGTCGCAATCAATGCCCTCCTCGCGCACGAAATCGCCGATCCAGGCCAGCGCGGCGCGCCCCTCGGCGACGACCTCGCGCGCGACGTCGGCTCCGTGACGGCGGGCCAGATCGTCCTCCTCCGGCTTGATGCTGGTGCTGATCTGCCCGCCGTTGCGCGAACTGCAGCCCCAGCCGGCGGTCTCGGCCTCGAGCACGACCACCTCGCGTCCGCCCCGGGCCAGCTGCAGCGCCGCGGAAAGCCCGGTGTAGCCGGATCCGACCACCACCACGTCGGCGCGACCGGGCACGTCGACCGCCGCCGCGGGCTCTGGCGGGGTCCGGTCCCACCAGTAGGGTGCCGGCCGGAAGGTGTCGGTCACGCCCGTGTTGCTCATCTGTTCTGATCCCCCGGATTTCCGCCCACCGCATCCGCCAGCGACTGCCGGGCGCTGCCCGGGCGCAGCGGCCGCTGCTGGACCGGGTGCGGGACCCAGCCCGTCATGGTCAGGATCCGGAAACTGGCCCGGATCCGGCCGTCCGCAGTCGCATGGCGCTGCCTGTAGAGTTCGGCGGTCCGCATGAACAGCGCCGCCCGCGAAGGCGTGCGCCGGCGCTCCACCACCAGGTTGGTCTCCGCCATGCCTCTCAGGTCCCGCATCAGGTCGAACGCCGTGTCGTATGTGACGGTGATCTCGTCGCTGTCGACCACCGGCAGCGCGAAACCGGCGCGTTGCAGCAGGCTGCCGAGATCGCGGACATCCGCCATCGGAGAGGTCCTCGGACTTAATCCACCCATGATCTCGAGTTCCGCCTGCGCCAGGCAGTCACGAAGCTCGCCCAGGGTCCCGGCTCCGAGCATTGACGCGAGCAACAGCCCGTCCGGCCGCAGCGCCCGGCGCAGCTGTACCAGTGCGCCCGGCAGATCGTTGGTCCAGTGCAGTGTCAGGCAACTGACCACCGCGTCCAGGCTGGCCTCGGCAAACGGGAGCAGTTCCTCGTCACAGGCGAGCGCCGGTCCCCGCCGCACCGCGGCCTCGGCCATTGCCACCGACAGGTCGGCATGGACGAGCATGCGCGGCCGGCAGGCGCGGGGCCAGACCTCGGCCAGCACCCCGGTGCGGCTGCCGAGGTCGAGTACGGTGGCAAACTCCCGGTTGAGATCGAGCAGGCGTTCGAGCAGGCGTGCTGCCGCCTCGCGCAGCAGAAAATCGTGGTCGTCGAACCCGGGCGCAGCCCGGTCTCGCCGCTCCCGCAGCAGGCGACGGTCGAAAGGTGCGTGGCCGGGCTCCATGACGCGACTATGCCACGAACCGGCCGGCCTGTGGCATGGACCGGTAGCCGTCTAGCGCCGCAGCGCGTGTCGGTCTATCGTCGGACCCGACGCCGTGCGGAACGGATCCACGGCGCGGACAGACCCGGCGGGAGAAAATGACATGGCGCGAGTAGGTTTCATTGGACTGGGCAACATGGGCGCACCCATGGCTCGCAATCTGATCCGTGCCGGTCACAGCCTCAAGGTGTTCGACCTGTCCGAAGAGGCGATGAACTACGTCGTCCAGTCCGGCGCCGAGCCGGCACAGTCGGTCACCGACGCGGCCAGCGGTGTCGAGTTCGTGGTGACAATGCTCCCGGTCGGAGCCAACGTCAGGCAGGTCTACATCGAGGACCAGGTGATCGGTGCGGCCGACGCCGGCACCGTGCTGATCGATTCCTCGACCATTGACGTCGAGAGCGCGCGGGCTGCCCACGCCGCGGCCGAGGCGGCCGGCTACCGCATGCTCGACGCACCGGTCTCGGGCGGTGTGGTCGGAGCGGAGAACGCGACCCTGACCTTCATGTGCGGCGGCTCGCCCGCGGTCTTCGAGGCGGCACGCCCGATCCTCGATGACATGGGCGGCAAGATCGTGCATTGCGGTGCCGCGGGACTGGGGCAGGTGACCAAGATCTGCAACAACATGCTGGCCGGGATCAACGCGCTCGCCGCCGCCGAAACCATGACCATGGGCCAGCGTCTCGGGGTGTCCGCAAGAACGCTCTACGAGGTCATCTCGGCTTCCACCGGACGATCGTACTTCTTCAACGAATCCAATCCGGTCCCGGGCATCCTGCCCACCGTGCCGGCGAGCAACGGGTTCAAGCCGGGTTTCATGGCCAAGCTCATGCTGAAGGATCTTCGTCTCTCCCAGGCTGCCGCCCAGGCATCGGGAACCACGACACCGCTCGGAGCCGCGGCAACCGCGGCCTTCCAGGCCCTGGTCGAGATGGGTTACGGCGACGAGGACACCGCCAGCATCATCAAGCTGATCGATTCCGAGCTCAGCTGACATAACCCGGGAGAAGACCATGCCGTCCCTCTCGCACATCAGGGTCCTGGACCTCACAAGTCATCTTTCGGGCCCGTACTGCGCCATGATCCTGGCCGATCACGGCGCCGACGTGGTGAAGGTCGAAAACCCGCGGGCCGGGGATTCTCTCAGGCTTACGCCACCCTTCCAGGAAGGCGAAAGTGCCCCGTTCATGCTGTGGAACCGCAACAAGCGATCCATCGCGCTCGATCTGAAGGACCCGGCCGCAAAACAACGCCTGATCGAGCTGGTGCGGGTGGCCGACGTGATGATCGAGAACTTCAGGCCGGGCACGGCCGCACGTCTCGGCATCGACTACGACACGGTGACCGCAATCAATCCGTCGCTCGTGTACTGCTCGATTTCCGGCTTCGGCCAGACCGGGCCCTATGCGCCGCGCGGCGGGTTCGACCTGATTGCCTGCGGCATGTCCGGCCTGATGGCCATCAACGGACCGCCGGAAGGACCGCCCTACCGGATCCCGGTTCCCGTCACCGATCTTGCCGCCGGGATGAACGGGACCATCGGTATCCTTGCTGCCCTTGCCGCTCGCGAGCGGACCGGCCAGGGCCAGCACGTCGATACCTCGCTGTACGAGTCCGGGATCGCGCTCGGTGTCTACGAGGCGGCGGGCCTGTTTGCCACTGGCGAGGTTCCCGAACGCCTCGGCCAGGCGCACCGCGGCAGTGCCCCCTACCAGCTGTTTCCGACGGCTGACGGCTACATCACCATCGGTGGTGCCCAGGACAGTTTCTGGCGCGGCGCCTGCGACATTCTGGGCTGCGCGCACCTCGTCGACGATCCGCGTTTTGCAACCAAGGCCGACCGGGTCGGGAACAACGCCGCGCTTGTTTCCGAGCTTGAGGTGTACTTCCGCAGGCAGACCACCGAGCAGCTGTGTTGCGCCTTCGAGGCCGCCGGGATCCCGGCCGGACCGGTGATGGATCATCGACAGGTCTATGATGATCCCCAGACCAGGGCCCGCGAGATGGCGGTCGAGGTCGATCATCCGAAGGTCGGCAGGATGAAGACCATCGGCATTCCGGTGAAGCTCTCGGACACTCCCGGTTCGGTTCGCCGGCCGGCGCCGATGCTGGGCGAGCACGGTGACGAGGTGGTCGCCGACTGGCTTGCCGGGGTTCCGCAGGCGGCGGATGATTGACGGGGCGCAGGAAGGCCCGTCGGGGTGAGTGACCCCGGGGTCGCAACGGAGAGGCGGCTATGGCCACGGTCGAGATCTACACCAGCCTGTTTTGCCCGTTCTGCACTCGCGCCAAGCGGCTGCTGACCGCCAAGGGCGTCGCGTTTACCGAGATCGGCGTCGACATGAGGCCGGCCCGGCGGGCCGAAATGCGCGAGCGCGCGGATGAAAGGCACACGGTCCCGCAGATCTTCATCAACGGTGTCGGCATCGGCGGGTCGGACGAACTGCACGCGCTCGACGCCTCCGGCCGACTCGACGAGATGTTGGCCGCGGACTGACAGTGCCATACCCCGACCGACAGGGAGACAACCGATGACAGTGATCAGGGTCGCCTGCATCCAGACCAATTCCGGGCCGGACCCGGATCGCAACAGTGTCGAGGTGGGCGAGATGATCAGGCAGGCCGCCGCCGACGGCGCCGAGATGGTCACCACGCCCGAAATCGTCGGAATGTTCGAGCCCGACCGCGCACGCGCGCTCGCCACTGCCCGACCGGAAGAGAGCCATCAGGTTCTGGCACGGTTCCGGGAAGTCGCCGCCGAGGAGCGCATCTGGCTGCTGATCGGCTCCCTCTCGATCAGCATCGGCGACGAGATGCTTTCGAACCGCAGTTTTCTGGTCGCGCCGGACGGCAGCGTCGTCGCGCGCTACTCCAAGATCCACATGTTCGACGTCCAGGTCGGTGACGGCGCCACCTACCGCGAATCGCGGACCTACCGTCCTGGCGAGAACGCGGTGCTCGCAACCACCCCGTGGGGACCGGTCGGGATGACGATCTGTTACGACGTGCGGTTCCCGGCACTTTACCGCGACCTTGCCCAGGCCGGTGCGAGGATGATCTTCGTGCCCGCCGCCTTCACCAGGGTGACCGGCGAGGCCCACTGGCACGTGCTGCAGCGGGCCCGGGCGATCGAGAACGGGTGTTTCATCGTCGCGCCCGCCCAGACCGGAACCCACGCCGGCAACCGCCGCACCTACGGTCATTCGCTTGTCGTGGCGCCATGGGGAGAGGTCCTGGCCGACGGGGGCACGGAAACCGGAATCATCATGGCGGAATGCGATCTCGATGCCGCGGACACGGCCCGCGCCAGGATCCCGTCCCTGACCCACGACCGCCCCTACTCCGCCCCCGTACCCGGCGACCCGGCACTGCGTCTCGCCGGCGAATAGGCTCCGCCAACCGGCGGTCAGCCGAGCTCGCCGCCGATCGCGAGGAACCGTTCACGCCGCAGGCGGCGCAGTTCGGCCGGGTCGCAGACCAGCATTCCGGCGAGTTCCTCCTCGACCGCGTCGGCAAGACTGGTCAGCGCGACCGTCTTCTCCCGGTGCGCCGCGCCGAGGGGCTCCGGCACCACCCGCTCGACGATCGACAGCCGCAGCAGGTCCTGTGCCGTCAGACGCAGCGCCTCGGCCGCCTCCCGCGCGTGATCGCCGCTGCGCCACAGGATCGAGGCACATCCCTCCGGTGAAATCACCGAGTAGATCGCGTGTTCGAACATGATGACCCGGTCGGCGGTAGCAAGAGCCACGGCACCGCCGGACCCGCCTTCGCCTATGATGGCGGAAATGATCGGTACCCGCAGGGACAGCGAGGTCTGGATCGAACGCGCGATGGCCTCGGCCTGGCCACGTTCCTCGGCCCCGATACCCGGATAGGCGCCGGCGGTGTCGACGAAGGTCAGCACCGGCATGCCGAACCGGTCCGCCATCCGCATCAGCCGACCGGCCTTGCGGTAGCCTTCGGGACGCGCCATTCCGAAGTTCGAGTCGAGCCGCTGCTGGGTCGACTCGCCCTTCTCGGTCCCGATGACCATGACGCTGCGGCCGCGAAAACGCCCCGGGCCACCGACGACCGCCCGGTCCTCGGCAAAGTGCCGGTCGCCAGCCAGCGGCGTGAAGTCCTCGACGAGGTGCTCGACGACATCCTTGAAGTGCGGTCTGTCCGGGTGCCGCGCCACCTGGACCTTCTGCCAGGGCGTCAGCTTCTGGTAGGTGGTCCGCAGCTGCCGCTCGACCTTGACGTTCAGCCGGGCCACCTCCTCGGCGATGTTGACATCGCTCTCGTCGGACAGGTGCCGCAGTTCCTCAATCTTTCCCTCGAGGTCGGCGACGGTCTTCTCGAAATCAAGAAATGCGCGCATTCAGGTTCCGCAACCGATGACAACAGCGAAGGTTCTCTCCCAAGGCAGGAGCGCGCCTGCACCGGAGCAGGCACGTGAAAAGCACGGGGCACTCACCGGCAGTGCTCATCCGGCGGGAACGGGACGGTTCCCCGCGATTTCCGGCCGTTCGACGTCAACCGGCGCACAGTACCCACCACCCTGACGAATACCACGACACAGGGCACGCAGCACATCGTCCGCTTCTCCGACCGCCGTGACCAGCCGCACGGAGGCGCCGGTTCCGGCCTTCACATCGACGAGCATCGGAATGTGCAGGCCGAGGTCCGCCGGGTGACGTTCGAGCAGGACCCGCCATCCCCGCATCGCCGACACCCGGTCCGGATAGGATGCGAGGTGGGCACCCCGGGTCTTCACGGTGTCTCCCGTGCCGGGACCGGTGGCAGTACCGCCCGCGCCGGGAGTACCGCTGGCCGGCAGGTCCTCCAGCAACGATCCGGTGATCACGGTTTGCGCAAGCGCGGGATCGGGTTCCATGTCCTCGCCGGCTGCGGGCGGGCCGGGACCGGCAACCGCCGGCCGTGAAACAATCGAGCCCGTCGCGATCGACGTGGTCACGAGTGAGGCGGTCCCGGCATCCGCTGCAGGCGTCGCGTCACGGCCGGCTTCGAACATGGACGGACCCGGCGTCGCCACGGCAGCCCCGGTGACCGGCACACCGCGTGGCGCCGCGACCGTGGGGATGGAAGGCGATGCGGCAAGCGGCCTCACGGTCCCCGCCGCCCGGAGCGCTGGCAGCGCGGGCGGGGACCGTGCACCTGTTTTCCCGCCCACCCCGGGACCCGCGCCCTGTTCGCCGTCTCCGGTCGCGGCGAGGGCACGGTCCGTCGACCGTTCGTCATCGATCCCGACCGCCCGGAACAGTGCGTTGACCCGGTCCGCCAGCGCCACCCGATCCGGGACACGCCTGACGACCGAGGCGCGGCCGGTCCGCAGTTCACGCAGTCTTCGCTCGATCCGTTGGACGATGTAGTCGCGCCGGCTCTGTTCGCGCCTGTTTCCGCGCTCCAGGTCATTCTGCCCGGCGCCGGCCTCCACCGTGGCAGGGAGCGGCCGCGCCCGCTCAACAGGGGGCGCGGTGACGGCGCATCCGGCAAGCAGGCCGGCCATCACCAGACCGGCCACGACTCGGGCCCCCTGCATCAGACACGTCCCCGACCCGCACCGTCACGTCGTGTCCCGGGTCCGGCCGAGGCGCGTTGGACCGGCGCCCCGGTGCCTTCGGCCCGGCCACGACCCACGACGCCGGCGTGTACGCCTCCCCTACTCGCGGTTTCCGAACAGGCTCAGCAGCATGATGAACAGGTTGATGAAATCGAGATACAGCCGCAGCGCGCCATAGATCGACTTCTTCGCCTGCACTTCCCGGTCGTCGCCTTCCCAGTACTCGTTCTTGATGTTCTGGGTGTCGTAGGCGGTCAGGCCGGCGAACACCAGCACGCCGATGACCGAGATCGCGAAGTGCAGCGCGCTTGACGCCAGGAAGATGTTGACGACCGACGCGATCAGGATCCCGATCAGCCCCATGAACAGGAACGACCCCATTCCGGTGAGATCGCGCTTCGTGGTGTAGCCGAACAGGCTCATGCCGGCGAACATGCCGGCCGCGATGAAGAACACCCGGGTGATGCTCTCGCCGGTATAGATCAGGAAGATACTGGACAGCGAGAGTCCCATCAGGGCGGCGTAGATCCAGAACACAACCTGTGCGGTGGAAGACGCCATGCGATGGAGCCGGGCGGCGAACAGGAACACCATGCCGATCGGTGCCAGCATGATCACCCACTTCAGCGGGGAGAGGTAGATCGCCTGTCCGAACGGGGTGAGGACGCCGTTCTGCACTGCGGCAAAGTGGGCACCGAGTGCCACCAGGCCAGTGATCGCAAGACCGATCGTCATGTGGTTGTAGACACCGAGCATGTACTGCCGCAGACCGACATCGATCTGCGCAGCCTCCGCCTGTGCCCGGGTCATGCGGCGCCGTTCAAGAGCCATTTTCGATACCCTCCGGATCAGAGCACACTTCGCTCACCTTGAGATAGGGGCAATGGCCCCTGGTTTCAACAGTGCGGTTTGCCACGGCCGGTCAGCTGCCGACCGTCTCGATCTCCACCCCGACGCCTGTTCCGGCGCGCGGCTCCCGGCGGCGGCGGCCCTGGCGTTCGCTTTTCGAACGCAGCTGCCCGCACGCAGCCAGTATGTCCCTGCCCCGCGGCGCGCGCACCGGCGACGCGTATCCCGCCTTCATGACAATTTCCGCGAACCTCGCAATCACAGGGGCCGGCGAACACCTGTACCGGGTTCCAGGCCACGGATTGAACGGTATCAGGTTGATCTTTGCGGGGATCCCGCCGAGCAGCCGCACCAGCGCCCGCGCATCCGCCGGACCGTCATTGATACCGTCGAGCATCACGTATTCGAAGGTGATCCGCCGGGCATTGCTGAGGCCGGGATAGTCGCGACAGGCCTGCATCAGAACCGAGATCGGCCACTTGCGATTGATCGGAACCAGGACATTGCGCACCTCGTCGGTCACCGCGTGCAGCGAGACCGCAAGGTTGACGCCGGTCTCGCGACCGCAGCGCTCGATCTCCGGAACCACGCCCGAAGTCGAAAGCGTGATGCGGCGTTTCGAGATCGACAGCCCCTCGTTGTCGGTGATCACGCGCAGGGCCGCCGCCACGTTCTCGAGATTGTACAGCGGCTCGCCCATGCCCATCAGCACGATGTTGGTGATCGGCCGGCCGGGCCGGCCGGAAGGCCAGGCACCGAGCGCGTCGGATGCCGCCAGCACCTGCCCGACGATCTCGCCCGCAGTGAGGTTGCGAACCAGTTTCTGGGTTCCGGTACGACAGAAGCTGCAGGTGAGCGTGCAGCCGACCTGGGAGGAAATGCACAGCGTGCCGCGATCGGTCTCGGGGATGAAGACCGTCTCCGCCTCCGAGCCGTCGGCGAACCGGAACAGCCACTTGACCGTGCCGTCGGTGCTGCGCTGTTCCAGTGCCGGCTCCGGTCTGCCGATCCGGAACCGACCGGCCAGCTGTGCGCGCAACGGCCGCGCCAGCGTGGTCATCGGTTCGAACCCGGTCACGCCGCGATGATAGACCCAGTGCCACAGCTGTCCGGCCCGGAAGGCCGGCAGACCCAGGTCCGCCAGCCGGCCGGCGAGCTCGCCGCGCGACAGCTCGGTGATATCGACCGGCCCGCCGACACAGTGTCCCGGGACGCCGTCGGACCAGTGGTCTACCGCTACTTGCATGCCTGGTCGATCAGCTTCTTGGTTGCCGTGAACCCTTTGAGTGAATAGGTGTCGGTCGTCTTGGTGCCACGAGTGGAATACCCGACCACCGTCATCCTTATGCCGCCGATCATCGCCTTGACCAGCCGCGCATCGTCCTCGGTCCCGGAAGTCCAGGCGCGGTCGTTCTCGGGGACCAGGGAGAAGTTGCGTTCGCCGATGGTAACCGTGACGTCACTGTCCTTCCGGTAGATGTAGCCGGCTACCAGGCTCGCCTCGCCGCTGACACCCTTCGCCGGATGATGGGTCACGAGGGCAAACGGATCGTCACGCCTGGTATACTTGCCCTCCATCTTTTCCGGCGCGCTGGCCATGAAACAGACCGTGTTTCCGTCTTCCTTGTAGGTGTAGGCAACCCAGGCGTGGTTCTCGCCGATCTTCTCCGGCGTCTGGGCAGAGCCCTGGGAAACCGGCCACAGGCTGCATGCCAGAATGCCACCGAGAAGCAACAACAGTTTTCTCATGCATCTCACCTCTTGTCGCGCCGTATTCCGCCCGGACTATTGCAGTGTAGCGGTCATTGATGCAACGAGGAACCGGTCCGACCGATTTCACCCGGCCGCGATCCGCTCGAGCCGGCCCACAACCCGGTTCCGCGCCGGCCGCCACAGACCGCGGCTCCTGGCCTCGAGCAACCGGGCCGCGATGTCGGCGAGCGCCCGGGGATTGTGGCGTTGGAGGAATCGTCGCACGTCGTCGTCGTCGAGGTAGGCATCGAAGACGGCGTCAAAGTGATGGTCACCGACACAGCGTGCGGTGGCGGCAAAGGCAAACAGGTAGTCCACCGTCGCCGCCAGTTCGGCACCGCCCCTGTAGCCGTGTCGCATGACCCCGGCGGTCCACTTCGGATTGACCACCCGTCCGCGCACGACCCTGGCCACCTCCTCCTCGAGCGAGCGGATGCGCAAGGCGCCGGGACGGGAGTGATCGCCATGGTAGGCTGCGGGCGCCCGGCCCGAATAGTGTCGCACCGCCACCGCCAGTCCGCCTTCGAACTGGTAGTAGTCGTCGGAATCCAGCAGGTCGTGCTCACGGTTGTCCTGGTTGTGCAGGATCAGTTCGGTGTTCTCGAGCCGGGTCCGGAACAGGCCGTGGCCCGGTTCGCCATCCCCGCCGGCACCGTAGGCATACCCGCCCCACTCGAGATAGGCCGCCGCAAGATCGCCGGCATCGCTCCATATCCCCTCGTCAATCAGCGTCTGCAGCCCGGCACCGTAGGCTCCCGGCCGGGATCCGAAGACCCTGAATCCGGCCCGGTGACGCGCACTGTCCGGTTCCACTCCATCGACCGCCATCCGTGCCGCCTGCGCGGCGACATTCGCGGCAAGCGGATTGAGTTCGGCAGGCTCGTCGAGTGCCGCCACCGCCCGCGCGGCCCCGTCGATAAGCGCGATCTGGGCTGCAAACGCATCCCTGAAGAAGCCGGATATCCTGAGGGTGACATCGACCCGGGGCCTGTCGAGCACCCCGAGGGGCAGGATTTCGAACCCGGTCACGCGTCGGGATCCGCTTTCCCAGCGCGGGCGCGTGCCCATCAGCGCCAGCACCTGGGCGATGTCATCGCCACCGGTGCGCATGTTCGCCGTCCCCCAGGCCGACAGCGCCAGGGTGCGCGGCCAGGCCCCGTGATCCTGGCGGTAGCGGTCGAGGACCAGGCCGGCGGCCTCCCAGCCGAGTTGCCAGGCCGCCGGGGTCGGTACGGCACGGGTGTCGACCGAGTAGAAGTTGCGCCCGGTCGGCAGTACTTCGGGCCGCCCGCGCGTGGGCGCACCCGAGGGACCGGGCGGGACGAACCGGCCGGCCAGGCCGGCGAGGAGACCGTCGAGCTCCGCTCTGCCACTGGCAACCACGGACGGACGGATGGAGGTGGCGAGACGCTGCAGGACGGCTCGGGAACGCGTCCAGCCGGGCTCGGGTTTCCCTTCGCCCGAGACCAGCCTCGACGCGAGGCATTCCAGGCGTTCCACCGTGTCGCCGGCGGTGCGCCACCGCGAGGCGGGATCGAGGACGGCAAGGACAGCAGGTCTCGGCCCGGTCCAGGGCTCCGCCATGTCGCAGTCCAGCGGATCGAAGGTTCCGAAACCGAGGTCGGCAGCGAGTGAGCGCTGCAGCGAGGCGTCTCCTCCGTCTCCGGTGCCGCGGGGTACCCGGACCAGCGCCGTCAGCAAATCGTCGAGCTGCCGCCCCCGCGGAACCGCGCCGAAGACGTGCAGCCCGTCACGGATCTGCAGTTCCTTCAGTTCACACAGCCACGCGTCAAGCTTGCGCAATCGCTCGGCATCGCCGTCACCGGCCACGATTCCGCAGTCGATGTCGAGCCGCAACCGTTGCAGGAGATCGAGAATGGCCTCGCCGAGCGGTCCGAGCCGCCTCGGATCGAGTCCTGCCGCCTCGTAGTACTCGTCGACCAGGGCCTCGAGTTCGCGCAGCGGACCATAGGATTCGGCCCGTGTGAGCGGAGGGGTCAGGTGGTCGACGACGACCGCCGAGCTGCGCCGCTTGGCCTGGGTTCCCTCGCCGGGGTCATTGACGATGAACGGATACAGGTTGGGCAACGCGCCCAATGCCGCCTCGGGGTAGCAGGCAGATGACAGGGCCACCGCCTTGCCGGGAAGCCACTCGAGATTGCCGTGCTTGCCGACGTGAACCACGGCATGGGCATCGAAGGCTAGCCGCAGGCAGGCGTAGAAAGCGAGATAGCCATGCGGCGGCGGCAGGGCCGGATCGTGGTAGGTCCCGACCGGATCGATGTTGTAGCCGCGGGCCGGCTGCACTCCGACCAGGCAGTTTCCGAACCGCTGCACCGGCAGGACGAACCGATCCCCGACCACAAAGGGGTCGCATGCGGGATCGCCCCACCGCCGGGCAACCCCCTCGCGCACCGCCTCGGGCAGGCCGGCGAAGTATATCCGGTAGTCGGCGAGGGACCAGGTCATCGCTTCGTCGGGTCCGGACGCCGCCGGACGCTGATTGGTCGGCCCCGCCGTGATCCGGCGCATCAGCGCGTCCGTATCGGACGGGACCGTGCCCACCTGGTAGCCGTTGCCTGCCAGGGCATCGAGGATTGCCAGCACGCTCGCCGGCGTATCGAGCCCGACCCCGTTGCCGATCCTTGAATCCCTGTTCGGGTAGTTGGCCAGGATCAGCGCGATGCGCCTGTCACCTGCGGTCGTTCCGCGCACGCGGACCCAGCGGGCCGCAAGTTCGGCGACGAACCCGACCCGGCCGGGTTCCGGATCGTAGCCGACGATGCTGCACTCGGTCGCGGGATCGAACCGGGTCTCGGCCTTGAAGGAGACCGCACGCGAGACGATGCGGCCGTCGACTTCGGGCAGGGCCACGTTCATCGCGATGTCGCGTGCCGACAGGCCGGCGGCCGACTCCTCCCAGGAAGCGCGGTCACTGCCCGAGAAGATGACCTGGATCACCGGGCAGTCGGCGCCATCGAAACAGGTCGCGGTCCTCTCGCCACCGGGCCGCGAGACCGCGAACCCGGTGGCATTGAGGACCACGGCCGTATCCGTCTCGGCCAGGAGCCATTCCACCATGTCTGCCGAGACCGGGTCCTTGAGACTGGAGACATGGATGGCGAGCGGGTTCATGCCCCTGTCGGCAACGGCACCGGCCAGCGCGTCCACTGCTCGCAGGTTTCCCGCCTGCAGCAGGGCCCGGTAGAACAGGATGGCGCACACCGGGTGTTGCGGATTCCACCCGGCCCGGACCTCGTCGAGTCCCGTCATCTCGGAGCCGCGCAGATACAGGCCGGCCTGCGGCAGGGGCGCGGGTTCGGCCCACCTTGTCGAGTACCCGAGCAGAGCGGCGGCACGATCGAGCAACGCAACCGCATTGGCTGGACCGCCATGGGTCATGTATGCCCAGATCCGCGCCACCTCGGCGTGCGGAAGGGTCGAATGCGCCATCAGCAGGGGGTCCGGCCGGTCGTCGCCGGGCACAACGGCGAGCAGGATCGAGCGCCTGCGCGCCGCCGCAGCAATCTGCTCGATCCCGTAGGGCCAGTAACCGACCCCTCCGATCAGCCGCACGATCACAAGACGCGCCTCGGCAATCACCGCGTCGACATGAAGGTCGACCGACAGGTTGTGGGTCAGCTGCATCAGGTTGGCAAGGCGCAGGCTCGGCGCGGGAACGGAACGGGCGCGAAGGGTCGCATGAGCCTGGGCGAGACAGGCAAGGTCCGTGTCTGCCGCGGACAGCACGACGATGTCACCTGGAGACTGCCGCAGGTCGATCGGTTCGTCGGTGCTGGTCGCCCGCCCCGGGGTGGCGGCGAGAAGGTGCACGATCCGCTATCCGGTGATCCCGGCCCGGATCGCGGCATGGTCCATCCCGTCCAGTCCGATCACGACGAGACTGGAAGTTCGCTCCTCTCCGTCGGACCAGTCGCGGTCGAAGTAGTGCTGGAGCCGGGTGCCGACCGCCTGGACCGCGAGTCGCATCGGCCGGCCAGATACATGCAGAAAACCCTTCACGCGCAGGATGTCATGGCGCCCGATGCAGTCCTGCAGTCCTGCCATGAACCGGTCGACGTTCTCGATCGTGCCCGGGTGCAGCACGAAGCTGTCGAAGTCCTGGTGATCATGCTCTCCGGCCTCGTCGTGGTGCGAACGCCGGGACACAAGGTCATCCTCGGCGCCGGCCCCGAGCCCGAGCAGGATCGACGCGTCAACCGCCCCGTGACTCGCACAGACGGTCCGGACTGCCGGACGGGCGTGCCGGGCGATTTCCCGTTCGGCATGGGTGCGTTGCCGTCCGGTCACGCAGTCGATCTTGTTCAGCACGATCATGTCGGCGCACTGAACCTGTTCCTCGAACAGTTCCTCGAGCGGGCTGTCATGGTCGAGCGCCTCGTCGGCGCGGCGCTGGGCCTGTACCGCCACGGGGTCGGCGGCGAAGCGGCCATCGGCCACCGCGGCGGCGTCAACCACCGCGATGACACCGTCAACGGTAGCGCGGGTTCTGACCTCCGGCCAGGCGAAGGCCTTCACCAGCGGCTTTGGCAAGGCAAGGCCCGAGGTCTCGATCACGATGTGGTCCGGGGGATCGGGACGATCGAGCAGCATGCGCATGGTAGGCAGGAAATCATCGGCAACCGTGCAGCAGATGCAGCCGTTGGCCAGTTCCACCACGTCTTCGTCCCCGCACGACTCGAGACCACATCCGAGCAGGACGTCGCGGTCGACACCGACTTCGCCGAACTCGTTGATCACGAGCGCAAGACGACTGCCGTTGCTGGTCTCGAGCAGGTGGCGGATCAGGCTGGTTTTCCCCGCTCCAAGAAATCCTGTGATCACGGTTGCGGGAATCTTCCGGTGTGAAGCCGGTGGCAGGACGCGGGACATTGGCACTCCTCGTCAGGTCGCGGCTCGCTCTGGCCGGCCAGCGGATATGTCGGTCGCAGAGCCCGTCGGAGTCAAGCGGTGGTGCGACGGCTGCGGCTGGCAGCCGGTCACCTGTCCCGGGACGCGCCCGTCGTGCGCAGGTCACTTCCGCCATTTGCGCGGGCATTCCGGACCGGGATGTCCCGACTCGACACCCGCCCGAACTTCCGGAAATCCGGCCAGGCCATCTCCGGTCACGTGTTCGGCCGGTTCCCGGCACCCGTGCTGCGGGAGGAAGAGGAGGTCCCGCCACAGCCTGACAAGCCCCGTCGGACTGGACGTCACGCGTGGTGGAACGGGCAGTGACACCCACGAGAAAGAGGCGATTCCGCAGACCCTGACACAGTGGCCGTTCAGCTTCGAGACACTGGCAACCCTCGAGGCCGCTACGCGTCCGGCCAACTGTTCGAGGACAGCGCGCCGGCCGCGCTGACCATCGTCGCCGCCGGCATCCCGCCGCTGATCGTGCTGAACTACGGACCCGCCCGCACCCGTTCCAACGAGCCGACCTGACCGGTCAGCCCCGCGCCGCGCCGCGCGTGCGTCCCGGTTGCCGCATTCCCTGGTCCTCGTCGAACAGGTCGGCGAGCTGGTTCATCATCGTCCCACCGAGCTGTTCTGCATCGACGATCGTCACGGCACGCTGGTAGTAGCGGGTGACATCATGGCCGATGCCGATCGCCACCAGTTCCACCGGTGAACGCGTTTCGATGTAGCGGATGACCTCGCGCAGGTGTTTCTCGAGGTAGTTGCCGAGGTTCACCGACAGGGTCGAGTCATCAACCGGGGCGCCGTCGGAAATTACCATCAGGATCCGGCGTTCCTCCGGCCTGGCCAGGAGTCGCTGGTGAGCCCACAGCAGCGCCTCCCCGTCGATATTTTCCTTGAGAATGCCCTCGCGCAACATCAGCCCGAGTGACTTGCGCGCGTGTCGCCACGGCGCCTCGGCGGCCTTGTAGACGATATGGCGCAGGTCGTTGAGCCGGCCCGGGTTGGCCGGCTTGTCCATTCCCATCCACTTCTCGCGGGAATTGCCGCCCTTCCAAGCCCGGGTGGTGAAGCCGAGGATCTCGACCTTCACCCCGCACCGCTCCAGCGTACGCGCCAGGATATCGGCGCTCATGGCCGCGATGGTGATCGGCCGGCCCCGCATCGATCCCGAGTTGTCGATCAGCAGCGACACCACCGTGTCCCGGAACTCGGTGTCCTTCTCCATCTTGTAGGACAGCGGGTAGAGCGGTGCCGTGACCACCCGCGACAACCGGCCAGCGTCTAGGATGCCCTCGTCGAGATCGAACAGCCACGACCGGTTCTGCTGGGCCAGCAACTTGCGCTGCAGGCGGTTGGCCAATTTCCCGATCAGCCCCTGCAGGTGGTGCAGCTGCTGGTCGAGCAGCGCGCGCAGCCTGGCAAGCTCCGCCGGGTCACACAGCTCGGCGGCCGGGATCACTTCGTCGAATTCCGTGGTGAACACCCGGTAGGTCGCCTTGCGATCGTCGGAGTTGAGCAGGTGGGGCGGGGTCGCCGGGCTGGCCGGCTCCTCGTCGCCGCCACCCGGCTCCATGTCCATGTCGTCGCTGTCCTCGCCTTCGGCCGACTCCTCTCCGGCCTCCATCTCCGAGGGCAGCATCTCCGATTCCGATCCGTCCTCGCTGGTGCCACGGGTACCGGAATCGTTCATCTCTTCCGAATCGCCCTCGCCGTCATCGTCGGAGTCGCTGCGCTCCTCGTCCGACATGCCCTCCTCACCGATCTCGAGATCGAGATCGAGAATCATCTGCCGCGCCCGGTCCGCGAAGGCTTCCTGGTCGCCGAGCACTTCGGTGAGATCCTGCAGGGTCTCGCCGATCTTGGATTCGATCCAGGGACGCCACAGGTCGATCACGCGCCGCGCACACGACGGCGGTGCCTGTCCGGTCAGCGCCTCGCGCGCCAGCAGGCGGATCACGTCGTTCAGCGACGCCTCGTCCTTGTTGCTGATGCGTTCGAATCCGCGGCGCCGGTACCGGTCATCGAGCGCGGTTTCAAGGTTCTGCGCCACGCCGGCCATCCGCCGCGCGCCGATTGCCTCGAACCGGGCCTGTTCGATCGCCTCGAACACCTCGCGCGCCGCCTGGCCGTGGGGCATGCGGCGCGCGTGCAGCGCCGCGTCGTGGTGGCGCCGGCGCAGCGACAGGCTGTCAGCCTCGCCGCGCACCCTGGAAACCTCGTAGGGATCAAGGTCGCGCGGCGGCATCGGAAGGCGCACCTTCTCGCCGGACATGCTCGGTGTCTCGGCGCCGAAGGTGACCTCGAGTTCGCGTTCGCGCGACATCGCGCGCACGCACGCCTCCGTCGAGCGCTTGAAGATCTCTACCGGATGCTGGTCATCGCGCGTTAGCCCGGCCATGGTCCTCACCCCGATCGATCAGGCTGCCTTCACCCGGCCTTCGACAAGCTCGGTCCCGAAACAGCGCTGGTAGTACTCGCTAACGGTCGGACGTTCGACCTCGTCGCACTTGTTGAGGAAGGTAAGCCTGAACGCGAAGGCGATGTCGTTGAAGATCTCCGCGTTCTCGGCCCAGGTAATCACGGTCCGCGGTGACATCACGGTGGAAATATCCCCGGCCATGAAGCCGTTCCGGGTCAGGTCGGCAAGCGCAACCATGGCGGAGATCGTCTCGCGGCCCGCCTTGGTATCGTAGCTCGGCGACTTCGACAGCACGATCCCGGTCTCCTGGTCGTGTCCCAGGTAATTGAGCGTGGTCACGATGTTCCAGCGGTCCATCTGGCCCTGGTTGATCTGCTGGGTGCCGTGGTAGAGCCCGGTGGTATCGCCGAGCCCGACGGTGTTCGCGGTCGCAAACAGCCGGAAGTGCAGGTTCGGGGTGATGACCTTGTTGGTGTCGAGCAGGGTCATCCGCCCGTCCTGTTCGAGCACCCGCTGGATGACGAACATGACGTCGGCGCGACCGGCGTCGTACTCGTCGAAGACCAGCGCCGTCGGGTTCTGCAACGACCACGGCAGGATGCCCTCGCGGAACTCCGTCACCTGCTTGCTGTCGCGCAGCACGATCGCGTCCTTGCCGATGAGGTCGATCCGGCTGATGTGGCTGTCGAGATTGACGCGCACGCACGGCCAGTTCAGCCGGGCCGCCACCTGCTCGATGTGGGTCGACTTGCCAGTGCCGTGATAGCCCTGGATGAGCACACGCCGGTTGTGGGCGAACCCCGCAAGGATCGCCAGCGTCGTGTCCGGGTCGAACAGGTACGCGTCGTCAAACAGGGGGACGTACTCGCTGGCTTCGGAAAACGCCGGAGCCTTCATGTCCACATCGATCCCGAAGGCCTCGCGAACATCGACCTCGGTGTCCGGCTCGACAAGATGATGCGCCGGCTTGCGCTCGTAGATATGTGCTGCCGCCATGTCTTCATCCAGAATTGCAGGGAAACGGCGCTCCGGAAGCTCCACGGCAGGGCCGGTCGCTGTCACCTAGTCCAGAAAGCGCCTGAGAGTCGTATAGGCCTCGTTGATCGATTTCAACCTTTCTTCGGCAGCCCGGTCGCCTCCGTTGCGATCGGGATGGGTCATCTTGACCAGCCGCTTGTAGCGAGCCTTGACCTCGTCAAGCGTCACCGGCGGCTCGAGCCCGAATACGGACAACGCCTGGACCTGCTCCGGCGGCATGCCGGGCGCCTTCCCGCCTGCCGCGCGCGATCCGAAGCCGAGAACCTCGAAATCGTCCCGGATCCGGGCCCCGGCCATGCCCGCGTCCTGCCGGCGCCGGGTTCCGAACGGCCAGCTCGGACGTTCCCAGGTCGTCGCATGCCGGATCGTATGCTCGATGTCGTTCTCCGACATGTCCCGGCAGTAGTTCCACCCGCGATTGTACTCCCTGACATGTTCCAGGCAGAACCAGAAGTACTCGTCGAGCCGGTCCGGCGACCTGGGCGCCTTGTACTCGCCGCACCGTTCGCAACCCGCAACGTCGCAGCGGCGGACACGGGGCTCGGCGGCGGAGCCGACGTGGTCCACCGCATCCCTCAGTTTCCGTGCCCGTGCCCCGGAGCCGCGTGACATCACGGGTTGGTGCCTCCCGGCGATTGCGCCTGCCGTCCGGCTGTGTCATCCCGGCCGGACAGAATTCACTCTAGCAAGCAGCGGGGCCCGAACGCCATGACCGTGCGAGACTCGATCACCAGCAAGCTCACCTCCGCCTTCGATCCGGTTCGCCTAGAAGTTATCGACGAGTCGGCGCTTCACGCCGGACACGCGGGTGCGCGACCGGGCGGCGAGACACATTTCCGGGTTGTCCTGCGCTCTCCAGCGCTTGCGGGCCAGTCCCGCGTCGCGGTGCAGCGACGGATCCACAGGGTCCTCGCCGAGGAACTCGCCGGACCGGTGCATGCGCTCTCGATCGACGCCTCGGCCGAACCCGGTCACGGCCGGTGAAACGAGGGCCAGTACCGGGCCGCCAGCGCTCCCTTCTCGTCGAACGCGTGACAGCTGTTGAGCAGCGGCGGGCGCTCTCCGGGCGCCAGCCCTTCCTCGGAGGGTTCGCCGGAATAGATGGTCTGGTACGCGGTGGTCGCGACCGGCGAGAGCAGTTCGACCAGATGGGTACATCCCTGAACCCCGCCGACGCGCTCGCGCACCTTCCGACGCCAGCCGGGGCCGATCACCAGTCCGACCAACCGCTGGAAATTCACGGCGATGGCCGGGCAGACGGGATAGGGACCGGCATCGGTCACCGCCTCGATGGCCCGGATCCTGAGCGAGTTGTCGATGGTCATGCGGATCCACATCTCGTGCACTGGCTCGCCGGCGGGAAGACGGTTGTGACCGTAGTCCTCGATATCCATGCTCTTGGTGTCGCACAGGTGACCCTCGATGTCCCACAGCCCGTCGGCGCGGCGAAACCCCCTGCATTTGACCACACGGCTGTGGACGGGCTCGCGCTGACTGGCAGGTGATAGCGGCATCTCGGGCCTCTCCCGGCTGGACGCCGGGCACCATAAGGCTGCGGCGACCGGGGTCAAGACCGGCCGCGCCGATGCTACTCGGACCCGACCCTCCGGACCCGAAGCTGGGTGACCTGGTTGCGGATACGCCGCAGCACCCTGAACCGGACGCCATGGAACAGGAACTCCTGGCCGACATCGGGAATGGTCCGCGATTCGTGCAGAACCAGTCCCGCCACGGTCGCCGCCTCCTCGTCCGGCAGGTTCCAGTCGAGGTCACGGTTGAGATCGCGGATGGTCATGCCACCGTCGACGATGTAGGAGCCGTCCGACTGCACCCGCAGACCGGCGACGGACACGTCGTGCTCGTCATCGATGTCACCGACAATCTCCTCGAGGATGTCCTCCAGCGTCACCACGCCCTGGAAGGTCCCGTACTCGTCGACGACCACCGCAAAATGTTCCCGCCGTGCCCTGAAGGCCCGCAGCTGGTCGAGCAGGTTGATCGATTCGGGAATGAACCATGGCGGTCCGGCGATGCCGGAGATACCGATCCCCTCCAGGCTGCTTCCAGCCGGCAGCTGGCGAAGTGCCCGCAACAGTTCCTTGCCGTGCAGGACCCCGATGATGTCGTCCTGGTTGCCACGGAACAGCGGAATACGGGTAAACGGACTCTCGAGCGCCGCCTCGTAGATGCGCTCTACCGGCAGGTCGGCATCGATCATGGTGACATTGCGCCGATGGGTCATGATCTCCTCGACCAGAACCTGGTCGAGGTCGAGGATGCTGCGCAGCATTGCCCGTTCCTCGCCGACATCGAGGCCCGGACCACGGTGCAGGTCGATCATGCCCCGCAGCTCCTCCTCGCGCTCGTC
Organism: Alphaproteobacteria bacterium bin52; assembly: GCA_002238645.1. Lineage (GTDB taxonomy): Bacteria > Pseudomonadota > Alphaproteobacteria > Thalassobaculales > Thalassobaculaceae > Bin52. The sequence continues at coordinate 72,501 of MPMT01000006.1, forward strand.
GGGTCCGGACTCCGCCATGGTCCTGATCCGGAGCAGGCGCAGCACGCCGATCACCAGTCCCCGCACCCCGGCGCTCAGCGGGTTCAGGACCCGGACCACCACCGAGATCACCGGTGCAACCGCAAGCGCGGTACGGTCGGCGTGATACATGGCGTAAGTCTTCGGCAGCACCTCGGCAAAGATCACCACCAGGGCTGTCATGGCCAGGGTCGCGTAGACGACACCAGCCTCGCCGAACAGCACGATCAGCAGGCTCGTGGCAAGCGCCGAGGCCGACACGTTGGCGATGTTGTTGCCGATCAGGATGGCCCCGATCAGCGTGTCCCTGCGGCTGCGCAGGTCACGAACCATCCCTGCCCGACGATGGCCGCGGCTTGCCAGCTGGTGCAGCCGGGCATCGGACGCCGCCGTCAGTGCCGTTTCCGATCCGGAAAAGAACGCAGAGAGCAGCAGCAGGACCAGGATCGCTGCAAGCGCGATCGCAATCCCCTCGCCCTCCAGCAGGAGTTCCAGCATCAGGCGGGTTCCGGGACGCCGAGCGAACGGGCAAGGCAGTCGGCAACCACGGCCTCATCGACATCCGCGGTGACGAACGCGTCACCAATGCCGCGGGACAACACGAACCGCATCCGTCCGTCACGGACCTTCTTGTCGTGACGCATGTGCGCGATCAGCCCGGCCGCGTCCCAGGACCCCGCACCGGGGATGTCGGCGATCCGGGTGGCAAATCCGCTTGCCGCGAGGTGCCGGCGCGCCCGCTCCAGGTCCTGGCCCGGACACAGGCCGAGCCGGTGCGACAGCCCGAGCGCGAGTTCCATTCCGACTGCAACCGCCTCCCCGTGCAGCAGTGTTCCGTCGAACCCCGCGGCCGCCTCCAGCGCGTGTCCGAAGGTGTGTCCGAGGTTGAGCAGCGCCCGCCGCCCCTCCTCGCGCTCGTCCCCGGCCACGATCTCGGCCTTGACCGAGCAGCTGGTGACGATCGCGTGCAGCCGCGCAGCCGCATCCCCGGCAAGTACCTTCGGCCCGTTCGCCTCGAGCCAGTCGAAGAAGCGGTGATCACGGATCAGGCCGTACTTCACCACTTCCGCATAGCCGCACCGCACCTCGCGGGCCGGCAGGGTGTCGAGGACGCGGGTATCGATCACCACGAGGCCGGGCTGGTGAAAGCTGCCGACGAGATTCTTGCCGTGCGGAGTGTTGACCGCGGTCTTGCCCCCCACCGAGCTGTCAACCTGTGCCAGCAGTGTGGTCGGGACCTGCACGTAGTCGAGACCGCGCAGGGTCACGGCGGCGGCAAACCCGGCAATGTCACCCACGATGCCACCACCGAGCGCAATCACGAGTCCACGTCGATCGACCCGCTGGTCGAGTAGCCAGTTCACGATTTCCCGCAACCGCTCGAACGACTTGTTGGCCTCGCCGCCGGGGATCACCAGATGCGAGACAGCGAGTCCTTCCGATTCGAGCGCGGCGCGCACGGGTTCGAGCCAGTGTCCCGCCACCGGCTCGTCGGTCACGACAAAGGCGCGACGCTGCCCGAACCGGCTGCGGACAAGGGCACCGAGCCCGGCGATCAGCCCCTCGCCGACATGGATGTCATAGGCGCGTTCGTCCAGTGCAACGCGTATGGTCCGCCGGAAATCCTGACGCATTACGCTCCGTGCCGCTCAGCGGCCATTCGTCTCTTGATCTCGCACCACACCCGGTCAACCGTCGGCTCGATCGCATCTGAACCGGAATCGACCACGAGGTCGGCTTCGGCGTACTGGGGATAGCGGACGTCGATCAGCGCCCTCAGGGTCTCGCGGGCATCCCGCCCGTGCAGGAGCGGCCGGTCGACCCGGCTCGACACCCGCTCCACCAGGGTATCGAGATCGGCCCGCAGCCAGACCGAGACCGCGCTGTCGCGGATGGCCTGGCGGGTGTTCGCCGACATGAAGGCCCCGCCACCGGTCGCCAGTACCCCCGGAGTGCCGCGCAGCAACCGGACAATCACCTGCTCCTCGCCGCGGCGGAACTCCGCCTCGCCGTGGGTTGCGAAGATCTCCGGGATTGTGAGGCCGGCCGCCCGCTCGATCTCGGTGTCGGCGTCGACGAACGCGACCCCGAGGCGACCGGCCAGGCGCCGTCCGACGCTCGTCTTGCCCGCGCCCATCAGCCCGACTAGCACCACGGTCCATGGAAGACCCGTTACGCGCGATCCTGCCACCCGTGGGTCTCCGCCGGCTCCCCGCTCGGTTCGCCGGCCTGTTGAGCAGAACGCCCCCGTTGCCTATGGTACCGGCGATTGTTCATGCGCGGACACTACCATGATTGCCTGTGACGTCCAAAGTGCGCGGCCGCGTCAACCACGGGTCGGGTCCCGGACGGTGGACGGGGTGCCTGGTGCGGATTTCGTCGTATGAAACTGTGGCTGACCGCGCTGATCGTCGTGCTGCTGCTCGCGAGCGGCGGGCTCGCGGTCCTGTCGGTGTGGCATATCCCGCCGCCGATCCAGCAGGTCGAGAAGGTCGTTCCCGATGACCGACTCCTGCGCTGATGCCATGAGCCGCCTTGCGCGACTTCTCGCCATCCTGCTGATCCTGGCCCCGGCCGGGCTGGCGGCCCGGGAACCGCGCCCGCTCCTGCCGGATGGAACCCTTATCGAGGAGCCCGCGCGCCCGCTCCCGGATGACGAGGTACCGGACGACACCGGCGTGGAGGAAACCAGCGACGGCGACGCAGGGGCCGCTCCGCCGGCTGCCGGCGATTCGGACCCCGGGCAGACCGGCATCCAGGTCGACCCGCTGCTGGCCATTCCGGTTGACGACATCGGCACGCTCACGCCCGAGACCGGCGGTTTCGCGGCTGATCTCTGGTCCGGACTGTCACGGCCGGACCTGCTGGCGCTGCTCGACCTGGTGCCGGGACCGTCGGGTTTCCACGTGCTCAACGAGCTGAGGCGCCGGCTGTTGCTGACGGCCGCCCAAGCGCCGGCGGGCGAGGCCGGAGACGAGGGCCCGGTGCTGCGCGCCCGGGCGGATGCACTGTTCCGCTCCGGCGACCTCGATGCGCTGTCGGCCCTGCTGGACCGGCTGCCGCCGGACCATGACCGGAAAGACCTGCACCAGCTTGCCGTGACCACCCGCCTGCTGGTCCGCGACCCGTCCGGGACGGCCCGCCGGCGCGCCTGTTCCGACGCCGGCCACTGGCTGGCGCGATCCCTGGACCCGTTCTGGCAGAAGGCCAAGATCGCCTGTGAGACTGCGGCGGGCAACTGGTCAAGCGTCGACTACGCGACCCGCATCCTCATCGAACTCGGACACGAGGAGGACCGGTTTCTCCTGCTCGCGGACGCCGCACTCCAGCAACTTGACGAACCGGTCGACCTTGCCGCCGGGGACCTGGACGGCATCGACGGCGCCATGCTGGTCCTCGGCCGCCTGGTGCTGGCCGATCCGGATACCGGGCACCTGCCGGCATGGATTCTCGCAGGCTACCAACTGTCCCGGCCGCCGCTGCCGGAGACCTGGCGGCTCGCCGTTGCGCGCAGGGCCGAACATGCCGGTCTCATGCCGACGGAGGACCTGGTCGAGGCCTACCTCGCCCCGCCGGCTTCGGACCGCCCGTCGCGAGAGGAAGAACCGGGCACGGAGGCCCAGGGCCAGGGCGGCGGTGGGGACGAGGAGCGCCGCTCCATCGAACTCGTGCTGGCGATGCTCTCGCACGAGTCGCCCGTTGCCCGGGCCCAGGCCACCAGCCAGGTTCTGGAACGGGCCCGCGCACGCGGCACTGTCGCCGCGGTGGGCCGGCTGCACACCCTGCAGTTGCCGATCCGTCCCGACCCGGCACTCGGCTGGTTCGCGGCCGACGCCGCGCTTCTGCAGGTCGCATCGGGCGATGCCAGGGGCGCCCGCCCCTGGCTCGCGCTCGCCGAACGCGAGAGCACCGCCTCCGCTGTCGGCGAGGCGCGCTGGCACCGGATCTGGCCGGCGATCCGCATCGCCACCGGCGACGAGGTCCTGGCCTGGAGCACGCCCCGTCTCGAGGCCTGGATGGAGCGCGCCGATACGCCCGAGGGGCGCCTGCGGGCCGCACGGTTGCTGGTCCTGCTCGAAGTGTTCGGCGACCAAGTCCCTTCAACGGCCTGGCGGGACCTCGCACAGGTGACCGCCGAGACCGGGGCCGGCCCCGCCGTGCCGCGTGCACTCGCGGCCGCCCTCGAGGCGGGCCGTTTCGGCGAGGCACTGGCGCTGGTCCTTGTCCTGGCCGGGTCGGGTGAACCCGGCACGCGCTCGACCGGCGATCTCGTGGCCGCGGTTGCGGCCCTTCGGGCACTGGGTCTCGAGGACGAGGCCCGGCGACTTGCCTTCGACATCGCGATCGCAGGGCCGTGACGGGGCTGGACGCGCAGGACGGGTTCCATCTCGAGGCCTTTCTCGAAATGATGCTGGTCGAACGCGGAGCGGCCCAAGCGACCATGAGCGCCTACCGGACCGACCTGCGCGACCTCGCGGCACACCTCGGCCGCCGCGGCCACTCGCTTGCCAACGCCGGAACCGCGGAGTTGCGTGACTATCTCTCGAGCCTGCAGGATGCGGGGCTCGGACCGGCAACCCGGGCGCGGCGTCGCTCCTCGATGCGCCAGTTCTACCGGTTCCTTTATACCGACGGCGTGCGCCGGGACGACCCGACCACCCGGCTGGAGGCACCGAAGGCCTGGCGGTCGTTGCCCGGAACCCTGTCACAGGCCGATGTCGAAGCACTGCTTGTCGCCGCGCGCGAGGGGAACGGTGCGAAGACGGTCCGACTGACCTGCCTGATGGAGGTGCTGTATGCGACCGGACTCAGGGTCTCGGAGCTGGCCGGCCTCCCGACGGCGGCGATCTCGTCGGACCGGCGCCTGCTCATTGTCCGCGGCAAGGGCGGCAAGGAACGGATGGTTCCGCTCACCCGGGCGGCGACGAAAGCGCTCGAGGCATGGCTCGAGGCCAGGCCTTCGGTCCTGGCAGGGCGCACGCACGGACAGAGTTTCCTGTTCCCATCGCGCGGGGCGGACGGCCACCTGACCCGCCGCCAGGTGGCCGGCATGCTGAAGAAGCTGGCGGAGCGGGCCGGATTGAGGCCCGAGACGGTCTCGCCGCACGTGCTCCGGCACGCCTTCGCCACTCACCTGCTCGAGCACGGGGCCGACCTGCGCAGCGTGCAGCAGATGCTCGGTCACGCCGACATATCGACCACCCAGATCTACACCCATGTGCTGGCCGAGCGCCTGAAGCGGGTCGTCGAGGCCCACCATCCGCTCTCGCAGTCCGCGCCGCCGCCCGAAAAGGGATAGATCTCGGACCGAGGCGTCCTTCCACGTACCCGGTTCCGGATGGTGCCATCTACCGGTTCCATCTTGCGGGTTCCCGAGCGCAGGCACCAGGACCGCCGTGCCCCGTAACGACACCAATCAGGGCACCGGCATGGCCAGTCCGGCCGGCCGGGCCGCTCCCGCATGGCCCGCGGAAGGCGGCACGAGCGCCACGGACCAAGTCCCGGTGACGCGGAAGACGCTGGTGTCATGGACCGCGATCGCGACCGCGAAGGTCAGCCCGGAACACGGGGAGAAGGCAGGCCAGGGCCTCCGCCATGACCTCACCGTCGCGGGTGCAGCCCGGCCATGGTCCTGCCACTGAAGTCCGATATCACCACTTCCCCGGGCCGATAGTCGAACCGCGTCTCCGGACGGCCCTCGACCCGCTGGTCAGAGGCAAGGAAACACCGAAACGCTCCCGGCGAAACGCCGGCCGCAAACCCGTCCCGCTCAGGGCGGTCGTGGTGACTCATGCCGGCCCCTCCCCCCGGTGAAGCCGGCATCAACGTGAGCTTTGCGCGCCGTCAAGTCCTGCAGGAATTGCCGTCAAACGGGATGGGACTCCCGGTCAGGTCGCCCTGGGCGCTGCGAGCGAGCCCCTCGCAACACGTCGGCATTCCGACGACTGGTCGGCGGCCCCGTCACATCCGGACCCTGTGAAGCCGGTCGCCAACGGGAAGCCGGCCCGGCCGTTGCGAACCGGTTCAGGCACTTTCCGAAACCGGGGTGGCGCCCGGCAGCTCACCCCCTCATTGAGAATGATAGTAAGAATCACTTGCAATACCGTGAAAACGAAACTACACTCCCCGCCGGTGATGCCCGAACATCCGTTTGCGACGGAACGGCTTCAAGGAGGACGTGGAGACGCGGCCGGAACCCAGAGCGCCCCCACCTGGCACGACCCCAAACCCGTAAGGAGCGACTGATGAAAATTCCTGGCATGGTTGCCACTGTCACAGCGTTGTCGTTGCTTGCCGTGACGCAAGCACAGGCAGCGGGGGAGCTGAACCTCTACTCCTCGCGCCACTACGATACGGATGAGCGGCTGTACTCCAACTTCGAGCAGACCACCGGCATCAAGATCAATCGCATCGAGGACAAGGCGGATGCCCTGATCGAGCGGATGAAGGCCGAAGGCGCCAACAGCCCCGCCGACGTACTGCTGACCGTGGATGCGGGACGCATCTGGCGCGCGGACCAGGCGGGTCTCCTCCAGGCGGTCGAGTCAGACGTGCTGAACGCCCGCATTCCACAATGGCTGCGTCATCCCGAAGGCAAATGGTACGGCTTCTCCCAGCGGCTCCGCATCCTGTTCTACGACAGGGACAAGGTGAACCCGCTGGACATTCAAACCTACGAGTCCATTGCCGACCCCAGGATGAAGGGCATGGTCTGCACCCGCAGTTCCAGCAACATCTACATGCTGTCCCTGCTGTCCTCGATCATCGCCCACAAGGGCAGTGAGGCCGCGGCGCAATGGGCCGAGGGCGTGTGGAACAACCGGGCCCGTGATCCAGCCGGAGGAGATACGGACCAGCTCCGTGGCATCGCCTCCGGTGAATGCGCCATAAGCGTGTCCAACACGTACTACTTCGCCCGGGCCCTGCGCAAAGAGGTGAAGGGTCTCGATGAAGACGCCATGTCGCGGATCGGTTGGGTGTTCCCCGATCAGGGCACGACGGGTGCGCACGCCAACATCTCCGGTGCCGGAGTGGCGAAACACGCGCCCAACAGGGAAAACGCCATCAAGTTCCTCGAGTACCTCGCCAGCGACGCTGCGCAGGAGTACTTCTCGGCCGGCAACGACGAGTATCCTGCCGTCATGGGCGTAGGCCTGTCGGACAGTGTCGCTCAGCTCGGCATCTTCCGCTCCGATACCCTGAATCTCTCCGCTCTCGGCGAGAACCAGCCCGAGGCGCGAAAGATCTACGATCGCGCTGGATACCAGTAGGCCCGTTCATTCACCCGTTCCGCGACCCGGCGACCCCGGTACGACGCCGTACCGGGGTCTCTTGCCGTGGAACCACGGGCGCGAAACGAGCCACTGCCCGCGGGTGGCGTCTCGGACACAAGCCCCTGGCCGCGTGCGACCGGGCGAGGAAGGTGGCCCGGCTCTTTCCCCCGAGACGACGGCGACGTGGTACGGTCCCCGTCTGTGGGGGCCGGTCACGCTACTGCGGCGCACTCGCCGCAACCTCCGTGACGGACCACATCGCCGGTGTCAGATGCCGGAGTAACTGGCCGTGTCATGGGTGTGTCCCGAGCCGCAGGTCGCGGCAGATCGGTGGTATCCGGTTCCGTCCTGTTCACGTGCCAGTCCGAATCACGAACCACGCGCGCACCGATGCAGATCCGGACCGGCAATCGCTCGTCACCGCGCCCAGGTCCGGTGCGTCACCCTTCCCTCCGGTGGTCCTGTCAGGTTACCCGCTCGATCCCCCGGGGCCCGCGGATGTCGAGCCCTCGCGTACGGGATGTCCCGCAACAAAGACTGCCGCGGTCGACGGGAGCAAGCGACCGGTCTTCCTGGCACCGGGACGGGACCGTATGATTGCACGGCTGATGACAAGCACCGGAACGAGTCCGCAGACCGCAATGACCACGGAAGGGGTTGCCGCCTGGGTCAGGCGTTCATCCTTGGCCAGGTTGTAAGCCTGAATTGCGAGGGTATCGAAATTGAAGGGCCGCATGATGAGTGTGGCCGGAAGTTCCTTCATGACGTCGACAAAAACGATCAAGCCCGCGGTCAGCATTCCGCCCGAGAGAATCGGCAAATGCACGCGAAGACCGGTGGACAGGGGTCCGTGACCCAGGGTTCGTGAAACCTCGTCCATGCCGGGCTTGACCTTGACAAGACTGGCCTGCACGGTGTGCAGGGCGATTGCCATGAAGCGAACCAGATATGCGAATATCAGCGCGGCTATGCTGCCCGTGAACAGCAGACCGGTCCTGATTCCGAAGTTCGCATCCATCCACGCACTCAGCGCATTGTCGAAAGTCGCCACAGGAATAAGGATGCCAACAGCGATGATCGATCCCGGTATGGCATACCCCATTCCGACGACGACAATGGCACCCGATGTCATTCGCGATTTCTCGATACGCGCGGCATAACACAGGAACAGCGCAAGCACGATCGCCAGTATCGCCGTCACGCCTGCCAGAAGCACGCTGTTGGTAATCAGCTCGACATAGCGCGGGCTGAAGAGATCGTGGCCTGCGGTAAACGCCATCCAGAAAAGGATCAAGATCGGCGCAAGAAAGCCGATCACCAGTGGCATGGCACAGAACAGAGTTGCACTCCATGCCCGCAATCCATGCAACCGGGTTGGTTCGATTTGCTCGTATGTGCCACCAATTCGAAAAAAGCGAGCCCGGTGGCGGCTGTAGCGTTCAAGCAACAGCAGCGCAAAAACAAAAGCAACGAGAACACTCGACAACTGGGCGGCTGCAACGCGGTCGCCCATGGAAAACCAGGTCCTGTAGATGCCCGTGGTGAAAGTACTGATGCCGAAATGCGCAACCGTGCCGAAGTCGGCCAGGGTTTCCATCAGGGCAAGCGCCGTCCCGGCGACAATGGCCGGGCGGGCCAACGGCACCGCGACTGTGCGGAACCGGTTCCACGGAGATCTCCCTAGCGTGGAGGCAGCGCCCAGCACGCTGATGGATTGCTCCAGAAAAGCGGTGCGGGCAAGCAGGTAGGTATAGGGCATCAATACCGCGGAAAAGACCACGATGGCGCCGCCCATGCTCCGGATCTGCGGAAACCAGTAGTCGCGTGCCTCGTAGCCCGTAACATCACGAAACCAGGTCTGCAGAGGGCCTGCAACCTGAAGAAAGTCGGTATAGGCGTAAGCGACCACGTAAGCCGGTACCGCGAGCGGCAGGATCAGTGCCCATTCGAACAGACGCCGGCCGGGAAACTCGCACATGACCACGAGCCAGGCGGGACCGACACCGGCAATGATCACGCCGACGGCGACGCCAGCCATCAGAAGCAGGCTGTTCGCGATATAGTGGGGGAGAACTGTCTCCACCAGATGCGGCCAGTTTCCCTGACCGGGCTGGAAAATACTGGAAATGACGCTGAATACCGGCACCGCAATCAGTACCGCCACAACCAGCGCCACACAGGTCAGCCAGGGAATCCGCCTCGACAACTGCTGCGTTCTTTTCTCCACTCAGCGTCCCGTATCCAGGCACCAATTAAGATCGACAGCGCTTGACCGAGATGGATCACGAGAAAGCAGTGTGTCGAAGTTCCTGGTGCGTGTTGCGGTGAATACACCGAAATAAACAAGCTGTCACAGCAGGTCGTCGTACGTCCATTGTTTCGCACGGAACTCTCGTGCGTGTCAACGCCGCAGCAAGACATTCGAAACCGGGCAGCGGAACGGCGCCGAACCCGGCTGCAGCCTTCCGGTGTTCGGCGGCACGCGCCATCCGGATTAGGAGGAGGACATGTCATTTCTCGCCGCACAGCCGCGAATGGCTGGCCATGATCACCCTCCCGGTTCGGTTTCGTGGGGCCGGCGGCAAGTCCGGAGGCAGTCCCCCTGTGGACATTGCCGCTACCTGGTGAGGATCAGCTTTCCCATGCTGGTCAGCCTCAGACGGTAGCACTCGTCCCGGTGTTCGATGATCACTTCCCTGGCTCCGGCAAGAATGTCGGATCTGTGGAGGGTCCGGCGACCTCCCGCGCCAATACCGGTTTGCGGGAAATTCGACTCCTGTTTCAACCTGGGTTCGTTGAGCCGGTTGACCATCGCCCCTCGTTTCTCCCCGTCCTGTCGACCCGACCGCCGTAACGGGTGTGCAGAAACGGCGTCTGCAGGGCCTGTGTCCCCGTGTCGTCGATGACCTGATGCAGCCCGGCCACCATGCACGACAGGCTGGCACTCCTCAGCGGAACGAAGGTCTTCGCCGTACGCTTGCAGAACTTCTTGGCCCTGAGGCAGGCGCCGTGACTGACACAATCGATCGGGCAGAACACGACATCGGCCTGGTGCAGGACCCGGTCGAGGCGAGCCACGGCGTCCTCGACCCCGCCGTCATGGTGGCTGAAGCGGCCGTTGAACCGTTCGATCAGCGCCCGGAAATGCCGGACCGCTCCCTCGCGCCCGCCAACACAGGCGATGCGGCATCCCCGCAGGTCGATGACGGGTGTCCTGGTGTCCTCATCGGTGGTCAACACGGCCTCCAGCGCGGCGCGCTCAACTTCCACCTGGGCGAGTCGGCGGGATGTTTCCTTGTGCTGCCGACGCAGTTCCGACACTTCATCCTCGAGTCGAGCGCATTTCCGTTCCCGGGCGCTGAGATCGCGCCTCGTTTCCCTCAATCCGGCGGCGACCGTCGCTTACACCAGAGCGATAGATCTTGCCCTGCTCGAATACGCGCAACCGTGCCTCCAGCACGGGCAGCAAAGCCGCATGTTGCTCCGCCTCTTCGGCCCGGTTCATCGGAAACCCCGCGGGATACCCCTTCCTTGAGGGAGGGGAGGAACGCGAGAGCGGCCCTTGGCCGCTTCCCGCTGTGAATTGACGTCATCGGCGATCACGGAAAGGGGCGCGCCGCCACAGGAAGCCGCGACGTATGACGGCGACCAGAGGACGCCCTTGTGGGAGCGACTGGTGATTTCAGGGCGGTTCTCGCGCAGAAGGCGGCTGGACACGCCCTTGAGACAGTTAACCAACCGCGACAAGGCAACCTTGGGTGGGTACTGAACCAGCAGGTGAACGTGATCGTCCTCACCATCGCATTCGATCAGTTCCGCCTCGAAATCCCGGCAGACCCTGGCAAAGATCCGCGACAGGTCGCGCATGGCCGGTTCGAACAGCACGTCGCGGCGGTATCTGGTGACGAAGACCAAATGGACATGCAGCATGTATACAACATGCCTGCCCGTTCTGTAATCCACGCTAGAAATACTCGGACCTATTGCTGGAATCGCAACATGATTTCTCGCGGTTATGTCTTCAAGCTGAAACCGACGCCTGCGCAGGAAAGCCTGTTCGCGCAGGTCGCGGGTGTGTGCCGCCTGATCTACACTCTCGCCCTTGAGCAGCGGCGCGACCATTACCGTGCCTATGGACGCGCCACCGGCAAGAGCGTCAGCTATCCGGCTCAGGCCCGTGAACTGACGGAGCTGCGCCGGGAATACGACTGGATCGCGGCGGTGCATGTCACGCCCCAGCAGCAGGCGCTGCGCGATCTCGACCGGGCATACGGCAACTGGTTCAAGGGCATCGCCCGATACCCGTCGCCTCGCAAGAAGGCCCAGAACGACCCCTTCCGCTTTCAGGGCCGTGAGATCGAGACCCGCAGCCTGAACCGCAACTGGTCGGAAGTGCGCCTGCCAAGGATCGGATGGGTGCGCTTCCGCGATACCCGCCC
>MPMT01000092.1 GCA_002238645.1 Alphaproteobacteria bacterium bin52
AACGACGATGACCGTCGTAAATCACCGCCAGCGCCAGAAGACGACGGTTCTGCGCGCCGTCCCGGCTCCGCTGCGCCAAGCCGCGCAACTGCGCGCCATCGAAATCCTTCCTCAATGGGACCCCTGTCCTCATGCCGACCCTCCAATATGCGGGGTCGCCATTGAGTCAGATGCCGTTCCTCTTGGGAATCCCCCAATGAGTCTCAACACTTAGCCGCTGGTATCATGTCTCTGGCTCGGTGAAATCGTCCCGCCACATGATGCGCGTCCATGGTGATGCCCGCTCCATCTCTCAGCCGCCAGGTCATCTCCCCTGCCTCCCGCCAGCCGACGCGCAAGTCCTCGCCTGTGGCCCGCCACAGGGTCGGGTACCAGACATGCAATCTGCACCAAGTCGAGTGGAGTACGCAGACGCCGACGCTGGTCTGGCCGACGTTGCCGGCCTGGCCTATCCTCCCTGCGCGAGAGTCGCGCAGTACGTCGGGGCGTCTCCGCCGCCGCCAGCGCGAACCATCGGGGGCATGCCCATGAACGACATCGGCGCGGCGATCCGCAACGCCGGCGCGAGCGACGCTGGCCTCGGCATTGACCACGGAGCGACCTTTGCCAAAGCGCAGGACGGCCTGGACGGCCCCGTCAACACCGCAGGGGTTCGGGGCGGCCCGTTTGCCCGACGGGACACGGATGGGTGGGACCGAAACCTTGACATCAGGTTCGAGGAAGTACCCGACAGCGTCAGGGCGGCAGTGCAGCGCCTTCGGGCACGAGGAGCGGGAGCCATCGTCACGCTCGTGAACCGGGGCGGGGAACTCCCGGAGGCGCTCCGTGAATGGCGATAACGGGGGCGGATCGCTCCACGGATTCGTCAGGAAGCTCACCGCGATGACCGCCGAGGACGATGCGCACGAGGTTTACGAAGCGTGGGCGCCGAGTTACGAAAGCGACCTCGTCGACGGGTACGGCTACGCCGCTCATCGGATCGCGGCCGTGGCGATGGCGGCCGCCCTGACGGATCGCGCCGGTTCGATTCTGGATATCGGCTGCGGCACCGGGCTCGTGGCCGAGGAACTCGCCGCGCTTGGGTTCACGACCGTCGACGGGCTCGACGCATCCCCTCGCATGCTGGACAGGGCCCGGGCGAAGGGGGTCTATCGTGACCTCATCCACGGCGATATACGCCAACCCGACCTGATCGTTCCCGGCCGCTACGACGCGGTAATAGCGGTTGGGGTGTTCGGCGGCGGCCATGTCGAGCCCGAGGATCTCGATTGCTTTGCCCGGCCCGTGCGTGCGGGGGGCATGATCGTCCTCTACGCAAACGGCATCCCGTGGGTCGCTGACGACTACCCGTCGCATCTCCGTCGGCTCGAGGAGGACGGCATCTGGACTGTCGAACGCACTGAAGAATCCAACTACATGGACCGGATCGATCGCCCGGGCTGGCTCGTCGTCGCCCGGCGCGCGGGGGGAGCAGACGGCCGTGGCTAGTCTCGCTCCAGGAGAAACCGGGGACCGGGACGCGGGGCGTGCCGCCAGGGACATCGCCGGGAACCAGGTCGAGTCGCTCTACGCGGATGCCTTTGTCTGGGACGCCCACGCCGGCTTCGAGTCGTGGCCGACCACGGATCTCCGCAACCTCGGGATCTGGAAGGACGCGGGGGTCGACTTTCTTTCCGTCAATGTCGGCTACGACGTGCAGAGCTGGACGGATACCATCCGGGTGCTCGCCGCATTTCGGCGATGGTTCGACGCTTCGGATGACTACGCTCTCGTCGGCAGCATCGCGGATGTGCGTGCCGCCCGTTCGGCGGGACGCATGGCGGTCGCCTTCGATCTCGAGGGGATGAACGTTCTCGACGGCTCGCTCGACCTTCTGCACCTGGTCCATTCGCTCGGGGTGCGCCAGATCCTCTTTGCCTACAACCGGAACAGCGTCGCAGGGGGAGGCTGTCACGACGAGGACACCGGCCTCACCGACTTCGGTCGAGCGGCAGTTGATGAGATGAACGCTCTCGGGATCCTCGTGGATTGCTCCCACTGCGGCTATCGCACCACCATGGAAGCGATGGAACTCTCGTCGGCTCCCGTCATCTTCTCGCACTCCAATCCGCGCTCCCTTCGCGATCACGAACGGAATATCCGCGACGAACAGGCCCGGGCGTGCGCGGCGACCGGCGGTGTCGTCGGCGTCAACGGCATCGGCCTCTTCCTCGGCGAGGACGACATCCGCACATCGACCATGGCGGACCACGTCGAGTACCTGCTCGATCTTGTCGGACCGAAGCACGTGGGGATCGGGCTCGACTACTTCTTCGAGTCCGACATTGACGCAAGCTTTCAGGAAGCGCTCGCCGCGAATGAAGACTTCTGGCCACGCGAGCAGTACCCGGGAGGCGAGATACGATGCGCGGCGCCGTCACAGCTTCGCGAACTCGCCGCCGAGCTTCTCCGCCGGGGGCGGAGAACGTCGGACGTCCGCGCGGTACTCGGCGGCAACTTCCTGCGGGTCGCGGAAGCGGTCTGGGGCTGAACGAACCGGCCCGCGAAGCCCCCGCACCCGGCTCGATCGACAACCCGGTTCATACCGCCCGTACTCTGTTCTTCAGGCAGCGACGCACCGACCGCGGTACGCTGTGGCCGCTGCGACGCACGAGCGTACGGTTGTGTATATGGCCGTCCTTGCCGGGCGTTTCCCCGGGGCCGGCGCCGAGAACCGCCATCGGACCGAGGAGCGAAGTCGCCCTGGCCCCCATGTGGTCGGAAAGGTGGAGCCGGACGCCGTGCATGGACCAGATTCGAATGTCTCCCTTGAGCGCGAGGTCCGGGGTATGGGCGATATGACCGATCGACCGCTCCGCCACCGTCATCGGCGCGCTCGGCGCCGGCGGGATCGACCTGCTTCTGGTCGAGACCATGCGGACTTCCCGGGACCAGGAAAACACGCTCCACATCGTCGTCCTCATCGTTGTGCTGGTGATCGCCATGGACAGTCTAGTCTGTCCGGCCCGGTCCACCGCCGCCTCATCCACGGCAGGCCCACACCTGCGGGCGACCGGGCCGTCACGCGGCAAGGGCCACGAGCATCGTGACCATCGTACCGACGGCCCGATCGAGCGGGCCGTCATTGTCCAGGACCCGCACGTCCGGGCCCGGGACAGGATCCTCCACCGTCCGGGCAAGCCGGCGCAGGCGCTCGTCACGGGACTCCCGGCCTCTGCCGGCAAGCCGGCGCGCGCGCGTCCGCGTGCTCGCGGTGACATGGATGACCCCGACTCGCCCGAAGCGGTTCCGCGCCTGCCCGACCACACCGCGGGACACATTCGCCACCACCACCCGGCTTTCGGCCAGCAGGGTGTCGACGCATCCGGGAAGCGCGTAGCACAACCCGTGGGCGCGCCAGGCGAGCGCAAAGTCACCGGCGCGCTCGCGCTTGACGAACTCCTCGAGGGACAGCGCGACGTGGTCTTCGTTCGGATCCCCGCCAGCACGCGTGATCACGCGGCGGACAAACCGGAACCGCCCGTCGTCGCGCAGTGCCGCCTCGGCGCAACGCAGCAGCGTATCCTTGCCCGCACCGCTCGGGCCGACCACGAGAACGAGACGCCCGCCGGTCACCTCAGCCCCGGATCACCGAAGCGATGATCCCCCGGTAGTGTTCGAGGTCGGGCGTGACCGCGACCGGGTCCTTGGACTGCTCGTCCCACCGGCGCACGGCGATCGCATCGCGTGCATGCGGTCCGTCCATGAAGGCGGCTGCCTCGGCCTTTCCGAACGGTCCGCCCTGCAGTTCCAGGCTGCGCACCGATGCCGCCGACAGCGTCCCGAAATACGCCGGGTCGATGGCGCACAGACAGCGCTTGGCATCGACGTGCAGACCGACCGGCGCGGTCACCGTCTCGTCGAACCATCGGGAGAGGAACCGTTCACCAAGCCGCTCGTGACGATCGTCGATGCCTTTCCCCGCCGGGTCGTCGCCGAGCCCGTGGATCAGGTGACCGATGTCGTGAAGCAGTGCCGCCACCACGAGGCGGGCCGGCGCACCGGAGGCCTCGGCCCGGTGTGCGCACTGCAGGGCGTGCTGCAACTGGCTGACCGGCTCGTCGTCGTACTGGCCGGCCCCCCTGGTCTCCAGGATGGTCATGATGCGGTCCAGGCCCGACATGGTTCCGTTCTCCCGTCTAGGCGATCCTGTGTCCGGCGCGCCAGGTGCCGCGTACGACGGCGACACCGTCGACCTCGCGCACGCGCACGAAGTCAGCCCGCTTGCCGCACACGATTTCACCGCGATCCTCGAGCCCTGCCGCCCGGGCCGGATTGCCGGTCGCAAGCGCGACAGCACGCGGCAACGTCATGTCCCGGATGGTGTCGCGGATGATGAAGATGCCCTGCAACATGCTGGTCGGAACATAGTCCGACGACAGCGCGTCCAGCAGGCCGGCTGCGGCCAGGTCAAGTGCGGACACGTTGCCCGAATGCGAACCGCCGAGAACCAGGTTCGGTGCGCCCATCAGGATGGTCAACCCGTTCCGCCGCGCGGTGTCCGCGGCCTCGAACGTGGTCGGGAACTCGGCAATGGTGATCCCCTCGCGCACCGCTTCGTCGATGTGGTCCCGGGTTCCGTCGTCGTGGCTTGCAAGCACGATGTCCCGACCGTCAAGTGCCGCGAGCAGGGCACGGCGGTTGCGGCTGCTGTGTTGTGCCCGCGCCAGACGTCTCTCCTGCATGTGATCGCGCAGCTGCGCGTCCGTGTAGCCGAGCCGGTTCCGGTAGAATTCCCGGTAGTTTCCCATATCGACGAACTGGCGTTGCCCGGGGGTATGGTCCATCAGCGAGACCAGCCGGACCCGGGGGTCGTCGCGAAACGGTGCGAACAGCTCCATCATCGCCGCACAGGAGACCTCGCACCGCATGTGCAGGAAGTGCTCGGCCCGGAACACGTTAAGGGCGGACGCCTGCCTCACGGCCTCGGTCATGGTCCGCATGTGCGTGACCCGGAACTCGTTCTCGTCGCCGACGCAGATGGCATCGAACACCGTGGTGAAGCCCGCTGCGGCAACCTGGCTGTCGTGGGCGAGCATGGCGTGTCTGCCCGGCCAGGCAACACCGGGCCGAGGCGCGAAATGGCGTTCCAGGTTGTCGGTGTGCAGTTCGACCAGCCCCGGGATCAGATAGTCGCCCTCGAAGTCCACCGCCGCCCGGGACCTGGTCGATCCGTTCCCGACGGTCGCGAACTGCCCGCCCGCGACCTCCACCGTGCCGGCGACGACCGCCTCGGGCGTGACGATCCGTGCGTTGGTGATCGTCATCCGCGTCATCATGCCGCCTCCCGCCCGGCGTCCATGGCAACGACACGTGTCGCCACCGCATCACGCACTGCGGCGTCGTGGAAGATGCCGAGGATGGCCGCACCCCGGCCGGCTGCCTCGCGGATCAGGTCGACCACAACCTCCCGGTTCTCCCGGTCGAGGGAGGCGGTCGGCTCGTCAAGCAGGAGGACCGGGTAGCGCGCGACAAGCACCCGCGCAAGGTTGACCCGTTGCTTCTCGCCCCCGGAAAACGTCGCCGGTGCCAGCTGCTGCAGTTCCGCGGGAATGTTGAGGCGGTGCAGGATGATGCGAGCTGCATCGGCAGCGCTTTCACGGTCCGCACCGCGGTCACGCAGGGTCTCGGCGACCACATCGGCGGCGGAAACCCGCGGGATCACGCGCAGGAACTGGCTGACATGACCGACCGTCTCCCTGCGAACCGCAAGGATCTCGCGCGGATGCGCGGTCACCATGTTCACGATCCCCTCCCGGTGACGGACGAGAATCCGCCCCGCATCGGCACGATAGTTGCCGTGGACGCAGCGAAGAACCGTGCTCTTGCCGACGCCCGACGGGCCGTGCAGCGCCACGCATTCACCCGGTTCGACCTCCAGGTCCAGGCCGGCCAGGACCGGAAGGTGCACTCCGCCCTGGGTATGCAGGACAAAGGACTTCTCCAGTCCCTCGATCCGAAGCGCGCCCGTCATCGACCCCTGCCTCCGGTCTTCAAGGATGCAGGACCGACGAGACCAGCAGCTGGGTGTAGGGATGCTGCGGATCGTCGAGGACCTGATCGGTCAGGCCTGTTTCCACCACCGTGCCATGGCGCATCACCAGCAGGCGGTGTGACAGCAGGCGAGTCACCGCCAGATCGTGGGTGACCACAACGGCCGCGAGCCCCAGGTCCGACACCAGGCCGCGCAGGAGATCGAGCAGGCGTGCCTGCACGGAGACGTCGAGGCCGCCGGTGGGCTCGTCCATGAACACGATCCGCGGCGCCGTCACCAGATTGCGCGCGATCTGCAGGCGCTGCTGCATGCCGCCCGAGAACGTGCGCGGCAGGTCGTCCATGCGCCCGGTGTCCATCTCGACCTTGCCGAGCCAGCTCGTCGCCGTCTCGCGGATCTGACCGTAGTGGCGTGCGCCCACCGCCATCAGCCGCTCGCCGATATTGGCTCCCGCGCTCACCGCCATGCGCAGCCCGTCGCGCGGATCCTGGTGAACGAACCCCCAGTCGGTACGCATGAGCAGGCGGCGCGACGGTTCGCTGACACGGTGGATGTCGACCGGACCGTCGGTCCGGGTGTCGTAGGTCACCGTTCCCGCCGACGGCTCGAGACGGGCGGAGATGCACTTCAGCACCGTCGTCTTGCCCGAACCGGATTCACCGACGATGCCCAGCACCTCCCCCGGCCAGATGTCGAAGCTCACGTCACGGCACCCGAGGATCCGCCCGTAGTACCGGGTCAGCCCCCGCGCCGAGAGCAGCGGGCGGTCATCGCACGCCATCTCACGCCCCTCCCGGGTCCCGGTCGCCCGCCGCGGACCCGACGTGGCCGGCCAGCACGCGCGCGTCGCAATGATCGGTGTCCGAACAGACGAACATGCGCCCGCCCTGGTTGTCGGTGACGATCTCGTCGAGGAAACTCGCTGTCGAACCGCACAGTGCACAGGCCTGGTCCCATTTCTGGACCTCGAACGGATGATCGTCGAAGTCCAGGCTGCGAACCTCGGTGTGCGGCGGCACCGCGTAGATGCGCTTCTCGCGGCCGGCACCGAACAGCTGGAGGGCCGGGGACCGGTCCATCTTCGGATTGTCGAACTTGGGAATGGGCGACGGGCGCATCAGGTAGCGCCCGTTGACGCGGACCGGGTAGTCGTAGGAGGTGGCAATGTGCCCGTACCGGGCGATGTCCTCGTACAGGCGCACGTGCATGACACCGTACTCCTGCAGCGCATGCATCCTGCGGGTTTCCGCCTCGCGCGGCTCCAGCCAACGCAACGGCTCGGGGATCGGCACCTGGTAGACCAGGATCTGACTGGCCCGCAGGGGTGTTTCCGGGATCCTGTGGCGGGTCTGGATGATGGTGGCGTCCTCCGTGCGCGTGGTGGTCGGAACGCCGGCGGTACGGGCGAAGAACGCACGGATGCTGACCGCGTTGACGGTGTCGTCCGCACCCTGGTCGATCACCTTCAGCGTGTCCTCCCTGCCGATGATGCTGGCGGTGACCTGGATGCCTCCGGTACCCCAGCCAAACGGCAGCGGCATCTCGCGGCTCGCGAAGGGGACCTGGTAGCCCGGGATGGCGACGGCCTTCAGGATCGCGCGACGAACCATCCGCTTGGTCTGCTCGTCGAGGTAGGCGAAGGTGTAGCCGCCGTCGGGCGCCACGGTGCTCACGCGCGTCATTCCGCCGCCTGCGCGGAAGGCGGATCGAACTCCGACCGAAGTCTGCGCAGCAGTTCGAGTTCCGACTGGAAGTCGACGTAGTGCGGCAGCTTCAGGTGTTGAACGAAGCCGGAAGACTCGACGTTGTCACTGTGGTAGAGCACGAACTCCTCGTCCTCGGTGGGCGAGTCGGCCGCCTCCCCGAGTTCCCTGCCCCTGAGCGAGCGGTCGACCAGCGCCATCGACATGGCCTTGCGTTCCTGGTGCCCGAAGACGAGACCGTATCCGCGCGTGAACTGGGGCGGCGCCGTGTCGCTTCCTGCAAACTGATTGACCATCTGCACCTCGGTGAGTTCGATCTCGCCGATCTCGATGGCGAAGCCGAGTTCCTCGGGCACGATCGCCACGGCGACCACGCCGTAGCGGATCTCGCCCGCGAAGGGGTGGGTATTCGAGAACCCGCGCTGGCTGGCGTAGCCGAGCGCGAGCAGGAACCCCTCGTCGCCGCGCGCGAGCACCTGGAGCCGGGCATCGCGCCCGGCCGGAAACCGCAGCGGTTCCCTGGTAATGTCCGCCGGCGGCTGCCCTTCGTCCGCGGCGGGAGTCTCGTCCTCGACCAGGCCCTCCCGCCCCAGGAGATCCATGACCCGGGGCATCGGTTCCTCCTGTGGCGGGAGCCGGTCGCGCTGCACCGTGTCTTCACCCTGCGCGGCGTGCGTGGGGGCGATGTCCGCAAGCCGGAAATCCAGCAGGCGGTGCGTGTAGTCCGGGGTCGGGCCCAGGATCTGTCCGCCCGGAACATCCTTGAAGGTGGCCGAGATCCGGCGCCGGACGAGCATGCGGGCGGTATCGACCGGTTCGCTGTTGCCAAGCCGCGGCAGGGTGGTGCGGTAGGCGCGCAGCAGGAAGATAGCCTCGACAAGGTCGCCCGCAGCCTGCCTGATCGCCAGCGCCGCCAGTTCGCGGTCATACAGGGACCCTTCGGCCATGACCCGGTCCACGGCACGCGGAAGCTGCTCGGAAACCTGCCTCGTGGACAGTTCGGGCACCGCCGGATCGCCGCGCCGTGCCGCTTCCAGCAGCCGGTGCGACGCTTCGATTGCCCGTTCGCCACCCTTGACCGCAACATACATCTCACCACCTCCCCAGGGTCGAGCGCGGCAAGGCCGCCAGCCCAACGCCCGATGTGAACACGAGATCCAGCCCCTGCGGGAACAGGTCCTCCAACGCGCGGCGCTGATGCCAGAAGTCGCGCGTGACATCTTCGGGACCGAAGCTGCGTTCGCCCGGAATACCGGGACCCGTCACTGTAACCGGCATCCCGCCATCAAGTGAGCCAACCTGCAGGACCAGTGTCGCTCCCTCGTCGGGATAGGCTTCCGAACCAGCCGCGAAACCGTCGAGCGGCGGCAGCTTCACCGGGTCCGCCGCGACGGCGAACCGGGCCGCGGCGGGATCGGCGACCAGCGGACAGCCGCAGTGAAACCGCAGCCAGGTCCGGACCGCGCCCGTGCACGCCACGGCGTCGAGCCAGACCGGTGTCTCGAAATCCATCAGCGCGAGGCAGACCGCGGCGGTCGCGGGATGCAGTGGCGCCGGCGCGTCCAGTCCCACGGCCACGGTCCGCACCGTGCCCGGCTCCGACATCGCCGCCAGCACCTCGCGGAACACCGACTGGCTGTCGGCAACCGGGTCACCGAACCCGGGCCGGAGTTCCGGGTCGCCGCCGGGCCCGGGCACCGCCTCAGTCCTCCCCGCGGACCATGGTGAAGAACTCGACCCGCGAGCTCTCGGTGCCGGCGCGTTCCGTGTCGCGCCGTGCACGTTCGGCCTGTGCGAGCGGTGCGATCACCGTCTCCTTCACCTCCTCGCGCCAGTCATCGCACTGCAGCATGGCGTCGAACGCCGCGGCCAGTTCGGCGTGGCGGGCACTGCGCCCCGCCACGTAGCCAATGCCGATCACACCGTCCTCGAACTGCACGGCACAGCGCGTCGCGCTCATTTCACCGAGGTTGAAGTCGCGACCGGTTCCACCGGTGCGCCCGCGCACCATCACCAGCCCGGTCTCGGGCGGGCGCAGCATCCGATACCCGGGACGCACGGCGAGGCCGGCCCAGGCGGCCTCGAGCGCGTCGGTTCCGGCTCTCGCCAGGACTCCCATCCATCGCTGGCGGGCTTCGGACCGCGGGTCGGTTCCGGTCGCTTCCGGCATCGTGTCTGCCGCTCCCAGTCTGGCCGGTACGCGTGAGACCACGGGGCAGTGACCCTCTTGTGGCCTGTCCTGTCAAGCAGGCAGGCAGCCTGCACGTGCCCTCGAACCGCACCCCGCGCCCGTGTGGCAGATGGGACTGCGCCGAATCGCCGGCCGGCGTCAGCGCGGATCAGGCCGGGTAGCGGGCAATCAGCTGGCGGGCGATGATCAGGCGCTGCAGTTCGTTGGTCCCCTCGCCGATCGCGAGCAGCGGCGCGTCCCGGTAGTAGCGCTCGATGTCGAACTCCTTGGAATAGCCGTAGGCACCGTGCAGGCGCATGGCCTCGAGGCTGTTGTGCAGCGCGGCCTCGCTGGCGGCGAGTTTGGCCATTCCCGCCTCCATGTCGCAGCGTTCCCCGCGGTCATAGGCGTGGGCCGCCTGCTCGGTGAGCAGACGGGCCGACTCGAGCTGGGTGGCCATGTCGGCGAGCTTGATCTGGATCGCCTGGTGCTCGCAGATCGGCTTGCCGAAGGTCCGGCGCACCTGGGAATAGGCCACCGACTTCATGAGGCAGGCCCGGGCGATCCCGACGCCGCGCGCGGCAACATTGATCCGCCCGAGTTCAAGTCCGGACAGGATCTGCTGCAGGCCCCGCCCCTCGACCCCGCCGACCAGGTTCTCTCCCGGCACGAACAGGCCGTCCATTACGAATTCGCCGGAATCGATCCCCTTGTAGCCCAGTTTTTCCAGCCGCTTCTCGACCTGGAACTCCGGGCTCTTCTCGACCAGGAACAGGCTCATGCCCCTGTGCCGCGGCATCGCCTCCGGGTCGGTCTTGGCCAGGATGGCGAGCACTCCGCCCTCGACCGCGTTGCTGATCCACGACTTCGCGCCGGTCAGCGCATAGCCGTTTCCGGATCGGTCCGCCCTGGTCCTGATTCCCTGCAGGTCGGTCCCGGCATCCGGTTCGGTCAGCGCGACGCCGCCCCGCAGCTCGCCGGTGGCGAACCGCGGCAGCCAGTGCTGCTTCTGTTCCGGGGTTCCGGAGCGTTCGACCGCCGCGGCCATGATCAGGTGGGAATTGAAGATGCCGGAGACCGACATCCAGACCTCCGAGACCCGCTCGACGATCTTCGCATAGGTGGTCGCGGAAAGCCCCAGCCCGCCGTACCGGGTCGAGATGGTGGCCCCGAACAGCCCGAGCTCCACCATCTTGTCCACGATTTCCTGCGGGTAGACGTCCCCGGCCTCGAGGTCGTGCGCGTAGGGAACGACGTCACGCTCGAGGAACCGGTCGACGCTGTCGAGGACCATCCGGTCCTGCTCTTCCCGCTCCTGCGGTGTCAGGTCTTCGGCCGTCTGCATCGCTGCACTCTCCGGACAGGTACCGGTGCTCACGCCATGGCGTCGTGAGCGCGCGTTGGAACCAGGATCGAGCGTTCGTAGGTCATGAACACGGTACCGTCCGACTTCAGACCTGTCGTGCGCACCGACACGATCCCCTGGCCGGGCCGCGAACGTGACAGTCGCTTGGAGAGCACCTCCGACTCGGCGTAGATCGTGTCGCCGACAAACACCGGCGCCGGCAGGGTGATGTTGCTCCATCCCAGGTTGGCAATTGCCTTCTGACTCACGTCGCTGACACTCATGCCGGCAACGATCGACAGTGTCAGGCATGAGTTGACCAGCAGCTGCCCGAACTCGGTTCCACTGGCATGCACCGCGTCGAAGTGCTGTGGATGGGTGTTCATCGTCAGCAGGGTAAACCAGGTGTTGTCGGCTTCGCTGATGGTCCGGCCCGGACGATGCTCGTAGATGTCACCGACCTCGAAATCCTCATAGCACCGGCCGATGTCCTCCCGGTAGCGCTGGCCCTGGACACCCGCAACCGGGGTCGACCGGTAGCTCACGACGCTCAGTCCTCACCCGCCATGCGAAGGGCCTGTTGGGGGCCCGGCCGGGTGAGTTCGAGCATCGGCACCACCGAGGCGGCCGCGTCGAGCCCGAGAAGTTCGTCGGCGAGCGCGCCGCGACAGGCCTTGTCGAGCCACGGCGAGGTCAGGGCGTCGAACTTGGCCCGGAATTCCTCCAGCGTGAGGAAGTTGTCCGGTTCGCCCCTGGGCACAGCAAGTCGTTCCTCGAACAGGCCGCGCGGCGTGGTGATCCGCACGACACCGGCCATGTTCGCCGGGTATTCGGCCTCCGCCCAGGGATCGGTGACGGTGGAGAACCGGCTGGCCAGGGCAAGG
Organism: Alphaproteobacteria bacterium bin52; assembly: GCA_002238645.1. Taxonomy (GTDB): domain Bacteria; phylum Pseudomonadota; class Alphaproteobacteria; order Thalassobaculales; family Thalassobaculaceae; genus Bin52. Next base: position 12,137 of record MPMT01000092.1, read on the forward strand.
GTCTCGTTGTCGTTGAGGTGCAGGGCGTAGTCGTCCCACCCCATCGTCCCCTGGCGCAGCACCACCGCACCGCAGAAGGGCATGGAGAACTGGCCGTCGACCGGCCCGGTCGGCAAACGCTTGACCTCGTCGTTCTCGCCGATGATCCGCCAGCCTGTATGCGGGAGGCCGACCTCGACCGCCTCCACCTCCTCGGAGGTAATGTCGTTGGCGGCACGCGCGGCCGCGATCGCGCCCATTGCCGCGTGGCTGTACCGGCACGACGGGTAGGGCTTGACCGCGATGTTCAGCGTCTCCCAGACCGAACCGAGATCGGCCGCCGCCCTGGCCACGTCCGGGTCGGGCGCGTAGGAACGCAGGAAACCGTCCCGCCCCTCGATCGCGCCTGCGGGACCGATAAAGCCCTCGCGCGCCAGGGTCGCCGCCAGCAGTCCGTTGTGCGCCGCGTAGCCGACCTGGAACCGCTTGGTCCAGGCGCCGTCGAACAGGAAGCGCATCGAACCCGAGGCCTGGCAGCCGGCGATGCCGAGCGCCCGCTCCATCTGCTGCGCATCGAGTCCGAAGATGCGGCCCGCGGCCACGGCGGCGCCAAATACGCCGCAGGTTGCCGAGGGATGGTAACCGCGCTGGTAATGGGCGCTCGGATCGAGTGCCAGGCTCAGGCGGATCTGCGTTTCGTAGCCGGCCGCGATCGCGGTCACCACCTGGGCGCCGTCGGCTCCGGTCATCTCGGCCGCCGCCAGTGCCGCCGGCACGATCGGGGCACTCGTGTGGATCGACCCGGCAGCATGGGTGTCATCAAAGTCGAGACTGTGCGCGAGTGTTCCGTTGATCATCGCCGCGGCGAGCGGAGTGAAGGTCTCGTCGCTGCCCAGGATCCGGGCGCCACCACCCGACTGCCCGGTGGCCCGGGCCGCCTGCAGCAGTGCCGGCGTCGATTCCGCGTCATGCATGGCGCGTACGGCAATCCCGACGGTATCCAGAACCAGCAGGCAGACGCGCGCTGCAACCTCGTCAGGCAGGGTGTCCCGGGTCAGGGTCGATGCAAACCCGGCAAGTCTCGCGGTCTCGGACATGGTGCTGCCTCCCGGTCTTTATCCATAATATCCCGTGGCGCCAAACTAGGTCCGCCGGACACCGGCGTCAATTCGGCGGACTGCACGGGCCGGTGTTCGGGTGCCGCCCATCGCCGCCACCCGGAGACGATGCGCCCGCAGACCCCGCTGCCCGCAAAACCGGCAACGGTGCCGCGGGGCAGCGGGTTCGACATCGCGGAACGGCACGCCGCCCCGGTCGCGACTTTCAGGCCTGCCGCAGCGCGCTGGCCGATGTCGGGGCCGGCGCGGCGCGGACTCGTTCCGGTTACCCGGGCCCGACGCCTACCGGAACGCGCCGAAGAGGTAGGTGACGGCGAACAGCACGGAGAGTTGCGACATGTCCGAGATCGTCGTCGTGCTGGTCAACCCGTCGATGGCATGGACGTGGTAGCCGCTCTCGTCCTCCAAGTCCTGCAGCACGCTGTAGGTCACCTTGACGCCGAGCGAGAAGGCATCGTCGACCCGGTAGTCCACGCCCGCATGCAGGTGCCCGGAGAGCACCGTGTCGGACAGGTCGGTCTCCTGCCAGGACTCGAAGCGTTCCGGCGGCCCGGCGTCGCAGCCGGTCGAGCAGGAATACCGATTGCGGTAGTACAGCCCGGTCACCTCGGCACGGGACACGCCTGCGCCGGCCCCGAGATACGGGGTCAAGTCGGTCCCGGACAGAGCGAAGTCGCGGTAGAGATTGATGCTCAGAGTCGTGCTTTCCAGCGCATCGATCGAGGTTTCGGCATGGCTCCGGTAAGGCGAGGCCGGGCCAGCGGGGACCGTCGAACCGTCGAGCAGGCTGATGCTCCTGAACCGGTGTTCAAGGTCGCTTGCCTGCCGACGGGCGGACAGTTCGATGCGGACGTCATCAATCCTGTAGCCGAGGGCGACCTCGAACGCGCTGCCCTGGTCAGCGTCGAGATCGTAGACCCAGCGGTACCCGTCGAGGACCAGGCCCGCGCAGGAGTCGTTCGGGTAGCAGGTGGGGTCCCGGTTCGTGCCGGTCTGGCCCATGTTCGCCATCCGGCTCAGCCCGCCTGCGGCACTGACGTACCAGCCGGACCGTCCGGACTCGCCGGCCGTGGCCACGGTTGCGAAGAGCGCAAGCACCAGTGCGGAACCCAGAATGGCTGCGGTCCGTCTCGACTGTTTCATCGCCATGCTCCTGCTTCGCCCGCCGCAGGTCGGGCAGGCGGCCCGACCGATAACACGGCAGCGCCCGGCTGTCGCCGCCACCGGCTCCCGCGTGATACGGTAGGCCATGTCCGACCTGCGCTCTTCTCCCGGTCCCGTCCCCGTGGTCGTCGAGGTCTCGCGCGGCGGCATGGTCGAGAGCCGGCACCGCGGCTCGGTCGTGGTTGCCGCTGCCGATGGCAGGGTGCTGTGCAGCTGCGGAGACGTGGAACTGCCAGTCTACGGCCGCTCGGCGATCAAGCCGCTGCAGGCGCTCGCCATGGTCGAGTCGGGTGCCGCTGACGGGTACGGGCACGACCGCCTTGCACTGGCGTGCGCCAGTCATGGTGGGGAACGGCGCCACGTGTCCCTGGTCCGCCACTGGCTCGCGGAGCTTGGCCTCGCGCCCGGCCACCTTGAATGCGGCGCCCACCTGCCATCCCACGAGCCCTCGGCCTGCGCGCTTCTGCGCAGCGGGG
>MPMT01000093.1 GCA_002238645.1 Alphaproteobacteria bacterium bin52
TCATCGTGCCGGTATCGGTCTTGCGGTCCTCGATCCCCGCCGTCACCGCCTTCATGTCCTTGCGGAAGTAGAAGACGATCATGCTGCGGCCAGCACGGATCCTCGGCAGGCGCTTCGCCGTGATGACTTGAAACTCCATGACCGCCTGGTGCGTCGCGCCGTGCAGCTCCGCCGCCTTGAGCAGCCCGACGTAGTAGGCCTGACCCTCGCGGCGCATGAGTGCGTCGATGTACCAGGCCGGCGGCGGCGCGCCCCAGGACGCATATTGCGGCGGGACGACGACATAGAAGCCTTGCCGCAGGTTGAGCAGCGCCTTGCGTCGTTGCAGCCGCTCGGCGGCATCCAGGAACGCGCCGTGCCCGACACCGAGAGCAAGTTCGGCCTCCTCCGCAGTAAAGACCGTCCGGCCAGCGGAGAGCAGACTGCTCACATAGCTTGACAGGGCGGACCGCTGATCGTGAAGCATATCTGACTTTCCGCTCAAACTGCGGATATGTCAACACGAATTACAGTATCTGGATGTTTGTGTCGGTGATTCCGAATTTGGCACGGATAATTCAGCGCGAATTGTTCTATTGGACGTCGCGGATCGACGGACCAATCGGAGACTGGGATTGGCGCATGAGCCTGGCTTGTGCCCGCTCAAGAGGCTCATGCTCGCCGGGCTCATTTCGCCGATCCGCGCGGGGAACCCCGCCCTGCATTTCCGTACCGGGCATCGATCACGATTTGTGGGAATTGTCAGCGAACACCCTCATGTCAGCGACAAGACTGTCCACGATCCTGTCGGCGACGGCCTTTACTGAGTGTCGATCAAGAGCGCGAAAATGGAAAACCCCCGGCCTTTCGGGGGATTTCGGTACGTTACTGGAACTCTTCGGCTTGAAGGGTGGTGGAGCCGAGGAGGATCGAACTCCCGACCTTCGCATTGCGAACGCGACGCTCTCCCAGCTGAGCTACGGCCCCACGCGCCAGCGCGAAACATAGTGGCGGTCGGCACCCCGTTCAAGTAGGTTCACCGTCTGCAGGTACGGACCGAAGCGGACCGGCCGATGGCAGGCCAGACCCCGTCGGTGCCGGGTGTCTGTACGAACCGGAATTCGGGGACGGGTCGGATGTACGCGATCGCCAATCTCCTGGACACCGTCATTACCATCTACATCTGGTGTCTGTTCATCTACATCGTGCTCGGATGGCTGTTGCACTTCGGCGTGATCAACTCCGGCAACCGGCTGGTCTACAGGGTGATGGAAGTGCTCTACCGGCTGATCGAACCGGTGCTGCAGCCGATCCGCAGGTTCATCCCCGCTTTCGGTGGCATCGACATCTCGCCGATCATCCTGGTGCTGATCCTGGTGTTCGTGCGCGACTTCTTCATCGTCGACCTCAAGCTTCAGCACAGCGGCTGAACCGGGCACGAGGGATTTGCGAATGACCGATGCGGCACTGATCGATGGCAAGGCCAGGGCGGCAGAACTGCGGGCCCGCGTCGGCGCGGCTGTCGCGGACCTGGAAGAACGGCACGGCACGGTCCCCGGTCTTGCGGTTGTCCAGCTCGGCGACGACCCCGCAAGTTCGGTCTACGTCAACAGCAAGAACCGGCTGGCGGCGGAGTGCGGCATCCGCTCACTCGGGTTTCACGGGTCAGGGGATACCGGAGAGGCCGAACTGCTGGCCGAGATCGACCGACTGAATGGTGATGACGACGTGGACGGGATCCTGGTCCAGCTGCCGCTGCCTGACCATATCGACGCCGGGCGGGTGCTCGAGCGCATTGATCCCGTCAAGGACGTCGACGGTTTCCACCCGGTCAATGTCGGCTTGCTGGTAACCGGGGGCGAGGCTCCGGTTCCCTGCACGCCGCTCGGGTGCCTGCTGATGCTGCGGGAACAACTCGGAGACATGTCCGGCAAGACTGCCGTGATCGTCGGGCGCTCCAACATTGTCGGCAAGCCGATGGCGGCATTGCTGACCCGGGAGCATTGCACGGTAACCGTGGCGCACTCACGCACCAGGGACCTGCCGGCGGTCTGCCGCGGCGCGGACATTCTGGTGGCGGCCGTGGGCCGCCCGGAAATGATCCGCGGCGACTGGATCGGCCCGGGAGCCACGGTGATCGATGTGGGGATCAACCGGATCGCCGCGCCCGAACGGGGACCGGACCGGACCAGGCTGGTCGGGGACGTCGCCTTCGACGAGGCCCGCACGGTCGCGGGTGCCATTACCCCGGTTCCCGGCGGTGTCGGGCCGATGACCATCGCCTGCCTGCTGCGCAACACGCTCGAGGCGGCGTGCCGGCGCAGGGGCCGGTCAATGCCGGAACTCTGATCGTCCCGGGAATGGAGGTACGTACACGATGGCTGGCGGACCGGCTCCCGGATTTCTCCGGCATCCCGATCGGGTGCTCGACTACCGGCCCGAGCCCGGGCGGGTTGTCGTCACCTTCAATGGCGAGGTGATCGCCGACAGCGACGGCGCCATCGCCCTGCGTGAGGCCGACTACCCGGTCGTCCACTACCTGCCGGCTGCAGATGTCCGGGCCGGGCTGCTGGTTCGCTCGCAGCACAGCACCTACTGCCCGTTCAAGGGCACCGCGAGCTACTGGTCGATCCGGGTCGGCGACCAGGTGTCGCAGGATGCGGCCTGGTCCTACGAGACACCCTACGATGAGGCCGGCGTCATCGATGGCCTCATCGCCTTCTATCCGTCCCGAGTGGACCGGATCGAGGTCGTGTGATCACTTGGCCCGCGGGTACGTGCCGCGCCGAGGACGGACGCGGTCGCGTCCGCGAGCGCCTGGCAGCCGGCCACGATGTCACCGGTGTGGCTGTCCTCGGCGAAGTCGTGGCTGATGCCGCCGATCGAGGGGATGAACAGCATGCCGCAGGGCAGGCAGTGGTGGATCACCATCGGGTCGTGTCCCGCGGCACTCGGCATCCTGCGCCAGCGCCCCGGCGCCACCGTCTGCGCGGCCGCCGCAATGTGGTCCTGCAGGTCGGTGTCCATCAGCGATGGCCGGACCGGGCTGCGGGTCCGGCGCACGGCCGCCCCGATGCGCCCGCGGGCCGCGATCTCTTCGCACAGTTTAACGACCGTGTTCTCGAGCCTGTCGAGTACTCCGTCATCCGGGTCGCGGAACTGCAGGATCAGGGTGGCCCGACCTGGCACGATCGATGCCGCACCGGGTTCGAGCGAGACGGAGCCGATGGTCCAGACCGTGTGCGGCCCGGCGCGTTCGGGGAAGAGGGTATTGATGCGGTGGGCCACCTCGAACAGGGCCGTGGCGGCATCCCGTCGCCGGGCCATGGTCGTGGTGCCGGCATGGTTGGTCTCGCCGGTAAAGGTCAGCTCCAGGCCGCGGATTCCGACGATCGAAGTCACGACACCGAGCTGTTCGCCGGCGTCCTCGAGCACCAGCCCCTGCTCGATGTGCGCCTCGAGGTAGCCGACGTGACGCCCGGGCTCGCGGGCCAGACGCGGCACCCCGGCAAGCCCGGTCCTGACCAGCGCGTCCGCGAGGCTCTCGCCATCGAGACCGTGCGCGGCGCGTTCCTCTTCGGCGTCGAGCAATCCGCACCAGGACCGGCTGCCGAGACAGCCGAGAAAGTTCGATTCCTCGTCCTGCCACGAGACGGCGTCGACCGCATAGTCGGCCGTGGACGCATCCTCGGCGAGCGCGCGCACGATCTCGAGCGCGTAGATGACCCCGAGCGCTCCGTCGAGCCACCCGCCGCGGGGCTGGGTATCCGAGTGCGATCCGACCAGCAGCGCGGGGCCGGGCCACGGCGAGCGGCCGAACACGTTGCCGACCCCGTCGATGACGGTCTCGAGCCCCGCTTCGGTGAACCGGTCCTGCAACCAGAGCCGGGCGGTCATGTCCTCCTGGCTGAAGGCGGGGCGTACCACGCCGGTGCCAACGGCGCCGATGGCACGAAGTCGGGAAAGGTCTGTCATCAGTCGGTCGGCATTGATCCGGGGCACGGTACTGTCTCTCAAGGTTCGGTGCGTAGTGAGGCAAGCGGAGGTTCCTGATGGGGACGATTGCACTGGGCGGCAAGTCTGTCTACGGGGCGAGTGTCGGAATCCTGATGCTGGATGCCCGGTTCCCGCGGATTCCGGGTGATATGGGCAATGCGGGAACCTGGCCGTTTCCGGTGCACTACAAGGTGGTCAGGAATGCCACTCCCGACCGGGTGGTCCGCAGGCAGGCCGAGGGCCTGTCCGGCGCCTTCATCGACGCGGCGCGTGAACTGGTGGACACGGGCTGTGACGGGATCACCACCAACTGCGGGTTCCTGTCGCTGTTTCAGGCCGAACTGGCCGCGGCGGTTCGGGTTCCCGTCGCCACGTCGTCGTTGATGCAGTACCCGATGATCCGCAGCCTGCTGCCGCTGGACCGCGAGATCGGTATCCTCACCATTTCGGCGCAGACCCTGACCGGGCGCCATCTTGAGGCGGCCGGCGTGCCGGCGGACGCGGTCATCGTCGGCACGGACGGGACCGGCACCGAGTTCAGCCGGGTCATAATCGGTAACGAGGCGCGCCTCGACGTCGATGCCGCGCGCGCCGACCTGATCGCGGCCGCCGACGAGCTGGGCCGGCGATCCGCCTCGCTCGGCGCGATCCTGCTCGAGTGCACCAACATGACGCCCTACGCCGACGACATCGCGCGCCATACCGGTCTGCCGGTCTTCGACATGTACGGGTTCATCTGCTGGTTCCAGACCGGGCTCAGGCCGCGGAGGTTTGCGTGACCCGGTTCGGCGCGGTTGCCTTCGGCCTTTCGCTGCTGCTTGCACCGACGGCGCATGCCCAGGCGCCGATGCACGCGATCGCCATGCACGGCAGCCCGAAGTACCCGGACGGCTTCGCCCGGTTCGACTACGTCAATCCTGACGCGCCGAAGGGCGGGGTCTTGCGCATGACCCCGGTCGGGACCTTCAACACGCTTAACCCCTATTCCCTGGTCGGCGTCGCCGGCGCGGGTATCTCGAGCTTCGTGTTCGAACGCCTGCTTGCCCGGTCGCGCGACGAACCGTTCACGCTCTACGGCCTGCTGGCCGAGCGGGTCGAGGTTTCTCCCGACCGGTCGTGGATCGTCTTTCACCTCGATCCGAGGGCCCGGTTCCATACCGGGGAACCGGTGACTGTCGATGACGTGATCTTCTCATGGAAGCTGCTGCGCGATCACGGCCGTGCCAACCAGCGCAGCTTCTACGCCAGGGTGGAGCGGTGCGAGCAGGTGGGCCCGCTGGCGGTCCGGATGACCTTCGTACAACCGTCCGACAGCGAGATGCCGCTGATCATGGGGTTGATGACGGTGCTGCCGAGATCGGTGTACGAGGGGGTCGACTTTTCGGGCACAGGCATGATGGCGCCGGTCGGGAGCGGACCGTACCGGTTTGCCTCGGTCGAGCCCGGCCGCGCGGTGGTGCTCGAACGCGACCCGCACTACTGGGGCCGCGACCTGCCGGTCAATCGCGGCCGGTTCAACTTCGATACCATCCGCTACGATTACTACCGTGACGAGGCAACCGCGTTCGAGGCCTTCAAGGCCGGCGAGTCATCGGTCCGGGTGGAAGGCGACGCGGGACGCTGGGCTGCCGGTTACGACTTTCCCGCCTACCGGTCAGGCCAGGTCGAGCGCGCGGAGATTGCGCATGGCCGGCCATCTGGCATGTACGCGATCGCGATGAACACGCGCCGCTTTCCGCTCGACCTGCGCCCGGTGCGGGAGGCCCTGATCCACGCGCTCGACTTCGAGTGGATCAACCGCACGCTGCTGCACGGCGCCTACACCCGGACCCGGAGCCATTTCGACAACAGCGACCTCGCCGCGTCCGGCCCTCCCGGACCCCGTGAACGCGCGCTGCTGCGCCCGTTCCTTGACGAGATTCCGCCGGACGACCTTGCCAACGGTTACCGGCCGCCCCGGTCGGACGGCAACGGGCGCAACCGTGCCAACCTGCGCCAGGCGCTGATGCTGTTGCGCGGGGCCGGGTTCAGGGTCGAGGACGGGGCGCTGCGCCACGCGGGTGATGGCCGGGCGGTGGAGTTCGAACTGCTGCTGGCAAACCCGCGGCTCGAACGGCTGGCCGGTGTCTATGCCGATTCCCTGCAACGTCTCGGGATCGTGCTCAGGATCCGTACCGTGGACCGGGCACAGTACCAGCGCCGCCTGAATGACTACGATTTCGATCTGGTCTTCAACCTCTGGTACAACTCGCTCTCTCCCGGAAACGAGCAGGAACACTTCTGGGGCAGCGCCGCGGCCGACCGGCCGGGAACGCGCAACTACCCTGCCGTGCGCTCGGCCGGGGTCGACGCCATGATCCGGCACCTGACCGACGCACGGGAGCGTGAGGAGTTTGTTGCTGCTGCCCGTGCGCTCGACCGGTTGCTGCTGGCGGGACGCTACGTGGTGCCGCTCTACCACCAGAGAGCCGACCGGGTTGCCTGGCAGAAGGGGTTCCGCCGGCCGGTGGCGACACCGCTCTACGGTGTCACTCTCGATACCTGGTGGTGGGATGCGGGTGTGCAGGACCGGTGAAGGTGACGGGAAGGAAGGTTTGCGATGGAAGGCAGAACGGCGCTGGTCACGGGTGCGGCCCGGGGGATCGGGCTTGCCTGCGCGAAGGCCATTGCCCGCGACGGCGCCCGCATGGTGCTGGCGGACATCGATGCCGAGGGGGTTCGCGAGGCCGCTGACCGGATTGGCGGGCTTGGCCTCGCCTGCGACATGGGCGATGCCGGTGCAGTCGACGACCTGTTCGAGCACATCGGCCGCGAGGTCGGACCGCTCTCAGTGCTGGTGAACTGTGCCGGGATCGCCGAGCCCGGTGACTTTCTCGAGACCTCGCTCGACAGCTTCCGCCGGGTGATCGGCGTCAACCTCGTCGGTCCGTTTCTCGCGACCCAGAGGGCTGCGCGCTCGATGATCGAGGCGGGGAGAGGCGGCGCCATCGTGAACATGTCCTCGATCAACGCCCAGGTCGCCATCCCGTCGATTGCGGCCTACTGCGCGTCCAAGGGCGGACTGGCGCAGTTGACCAGGGCGAGCGCGCTGGCGCTGGCGCCGCATGGCATCCGGGTGAACGCTGTCGGGCCCGGGTCGATCGATACCGCAATGCTGGCATCGGTCAATGCCGATCCGGCGGCACTCGAGATGGTGATGTCACGCACGCCGCTCAAGCGGCTGGGCACACCCGAGGAAATTGGCGAGGTGGTCGCCTTCCTCGCAAGCGAGAAGGCGAGCTATATCACCGGCGAGACCATCTACGTCGACGGCGGTCGCCTGGGCCTGAACTACGTCTGCTGACGCGTGACCGAACGCGGTCCCGCGGATCCGGCCGGGGCGGCAATCGGATGTGGGCAGCGCGTGAGGTCCGCCATGCCGACGATGAGCGGTGAAACCCCTGCCAGCGCACCATGTGCTTCGCATCCCCGCAGATTCCGTATCGCGCGGACACGGGCGGCACTGGACCGGGGAGGTTCGCCCGGGGCGCATTCAGGCCCGCGAGACCGATGATACGGGGCGGCGGAAGGCAAATGCCGAAACAGCACCAACATGGTCTACCAGACGATTATTTTTACAATTTTTTGTGGATATGTCGCTCTGGTTGCTGTCGGTTCAGGTATCTGTTCACCAATCCAGCATGCCCATTGACGCGGACGCGGTTCGGAATGCCGCATTCCGGCCGCTCCTGATGCGCGTACAGCCCGGTGGCTCGCACATGCCGCGGTGGCTGTTCCAGCCTGGAACACGGTGTGGAACCGGCCCGGCATCCGGCGGGACACCAGCACAAGCCCGATGCCGTGCGCTGCGGCGAGGGTCTCATGGCCTGTCGCGATCACTTCCTGGTCGAGGACCAGGACCACATGCGCCCGGAGCGGCCTGAAGCCATCGAGACCCTGGCTGAAGCCGGTCCCGGAGCGACACGGCGCGAGAAGCGGCCTCTGACGGGTGCAGGGAATATGGGCAGGGGCATCTGCACGCACACGGGTGCACAATGACGAGGCGCTTCACGTAGTCCATCGACGGCGACGGCGTCTTTATCTGCCAGCGCGATGGCGCCTGCATTGCTGCCGAGGCGAGGCTTGACGGCTTCCCGGTGATCCGGGCCAACCTGCCGGAGACCGAACTCGACGGCCCCGGCTCGGTGCAATGCGGATGTGTCACGATCGGTGATTGCCGCACCGTGTGTGCCACGCGGTCCCCGTCCCGCTACTCCCTTCAGACGTGAAGGCGGCAGTCCGGCATGGCTCCGGAGTGCGGGACCGTGCCACCACGGTCACACGTGCTGGCCGGGCCCGGCCGTACCCGCACCACCATGTCGCGGGACGCCACGATCAGCCTGGAACGAAGGTGCCGTGGAAACCGAGCGGCAGCGGATAGGGCAGCCAGGCCTGGGCGAGGGGGCCGGCAGGGATTGCCGCGGCGTCGAACACGGACAACCCGGTCAAGCCCGCCTTCCAGTCCAGCACGGTGCCGATCAGCCAGCCGTCGTCCTCCCCCCCGTTCCCGCCCGGTTTCGGGACGAACAGGTGCTCCTCCGGGATCCTGCCGGGGCCGTAGTCGAAGGTCTCGATTGCACCGGTTTCGAGATCGCGCCTGACCACGGTGCGAAAAGACCAGCCGGCCGGTTCGCCGGGCGAGCCGAGGGTGTAGACGTAGCGGTGCCGCCGACCGACGACGGCCGGTGCCACCCGGGCGAATTCCGCGTCCTGCTCTTGGGCAACGATCCGGCCATCGCCCCCTGGCGGCAGGAGGATGCGAGTGTAGCGCGGTGGTGATGACGGTACGAATTCGCCCTTCATCACGTATCGCAGGGTTTCGGTCAGGATGCCCGGATCGCGCGCCCGGCAATAGTCCAGCCGGATCGACCCGTCGGCCTCTTCCCAGGCGTTGCCGAAATGAAAGCCGAAGCCCGAGGGCAGGGCGTGCCAGCGGCGCGCTCCGAAATCGGCCTTGTCGATGACCAGTACGCGCGTCTCCGCCTGTGGATGCCAGGTATGGGCGTCGAGGATACTGGCACTGCCCAGCCGGGCCGGATCGAACAGGAAGGGTTCGATCACGAACACCAGGGAATGCCGCGTGATCGCGAAATCATGGATCAGGCCGAGCGGACCGGCCTCGACGAGACCGACACCGAGCAGCTGGCCACCACGGCCGATGTGATAGAGAACGATCTTCGGTTGCGGGGCAAGGTGGATGCCGAAGTTCCACAGCGTGCCGTCCGGGTCACGCTTGGGATGGGCCGAAAAGGCGACGCCGTCGAGTTCCGGACCCCAACTCCTGAAGCCCTCCGCCGCCAGGGTGGATTCGTTCAGCCGCGTGGCCGAGCCTCCCTCCCATAGCGCGAGCAGTTCGCCCCCGTGGTGCAGCACGGAAATGTTGGCGGTGTTCATGCCGTCCGGGCCCTGCAGCGGCGCGCTGTCCGGCAGGCGGGTACCGTAGCCGTCGTAGAGCCGCCGGCCGGCCGCGTCCTCCCGGTCCAGCTTTGGCGTGCGGATGACCCGGCCTCGATGGGCAATGCTTCCGCCGTCGATGGCAAACTCATGGATCATGCCGTCGCCGTCGAACCAGTGCCTGTAGCGCCGCCCGAAACGGTCGTGAATCGACGGACCGTTGCGGTAGAAGCGACCATTCAGCCCGCCCGGCCATGTGCCTGAAACGCTGAGCGCGGCCGCGTCCAGTCGGTCCGGTGGCGTCTTCCAGCCGAGCAGCATCCGGTTGCCTTCCAGCGCGGCGTCAAAGGCGTCGCTCCAGTCTTCGTGGGTGGTGGCGAGGGCCGATGCGAAGGGCGCCAGGTGCGCCAGGCCGCAGGCGGCGGACGCCGCCAGGAATCCGCGGCGCGGAATACCGTTGACTGTCATTGGTCGCTCCTGCGGTCTGTCGGTCCGGCGGGACCGGAGTATCCGATGGGCAGGCGGATCGTCGCCGTCTGCTTCAGCGCGATCGAGGACGCCTCGAAGCTTGCCGGGCCGAAGAGGCCGGACGCGCCGTTCCCGAAGCCGAAGCTTTCGGTGGGGATGCCGAGCAGGTTCATGTCGAGCTCGCCGTCCCCGTCGGTGTCGTGAAAGCCGCTCACGGCGTACCGGCCCGGTTCCAGACCTGAGAACGAGATGTCGAACCCGCCCTCCTTTGCCATGCGCCATGCGCCGGCGACAGCACCTTCGGTATCGGGAAAGGAGACGTTTCCACGCTCATGGTGGACCGCGACATAGACCCGGCCCTCGGCCGACGTGATGCCACTGATCGCGATGGTCAGCTCCGCGGCGAGCGCCGCACCGCTGATCCCGGGTGCGGTCAGCGCCGGCAGACCGGAAAGAAACACTCCCGCAGCGAGAAGGAGAGGAATGCGCTTCATTCTTTGGTGCTCCCTGTCGAGTGCGTATGTTGTGTGTCGTTCAGGAAACACAGGGAACGGCAATGTCCAACGGCGGTTCCGCCAACGGCCGCAATTCTTCGCGAATGGCGCCGCAGCGACATTTCGCGTTTCGCGAATGGTTCACCTGGCGCCGCCTGCGCTGGCATCTGGCGGCGCTTGCCGTCGCGGCCCTGTTCCTCGGTTATCTCGGTCCGTTCGGTACCTACCTGCGGATGCCGCTCGGTGAACGGATGGCCTACTGGGTCGTTGCGGTTGCCGGCAACTGGACGTTCGCTGTCGCCTGCATCCTGCCTGCAGTGGCGTGGTTCTCCGCTCGTGCGCCGGTCATCGTCTGTGTGCTGGGTGGCAGCCTCGTCGCCGCCGTGCCGGGGACAGCGCTGGTATCCGCATTGAACATCATGTTTTCCGCATCGCCGCCGGAGACATTTCCGGGCGGCGAGCTGTTCCTGGCCGTGGCGCTGGTCCACCTGGCGTTGAGCCTGATTGTCTGGACGACGATCGAGATCCCTCTGATCACCGGTTCCGGCGCACGCCTCGCTGTGCTGCCCGTCACGGAGGAGCCGGTGCGGCGGACCGCCAGCGCCGCGCCGCCATTGCTCGAACGTCTGCCGCTGGCCCGGCGTGGCCGGCTGCTGCACCTGCAGATGCGCGACCACTATGTCGAAGTCCATACCGACAGGGGTTCGGACCTGGTGCTGATGCGTTTCGGCGATGCCCTCAGGGAACTGGGTGCAACCGAGGGGATGCGGGTTCACCGTTCGCACTGGATCGCGCGGGCCGCGGTCAGCAGGATCATGCGCCGCGCCGGGCGGACCATGGTCGTTCTGGAAAACGGGTCCGAAGTGCCGGTCAGCCGCCGCTATGTGCCGGCGCTGCGCGAGGCGCACTGGGTATAGTCATGGTGCGCGCACGGCCGGAGAACGCAGTGCCCGGTGGCGCCCTGCGCGCCGGCAGGGCGCCACCGGCCCAGGAACCCGGTTCCGGGTCTGCACGCGGGCGGCACCCGCGCCGGTCCGGTTCATGTTCGCCCCGGGGTTCCGTCATCTCTTCGCAGCCGCCGCCCGCCCCGTCGTTCCGGGGTGTTTCGTCATCCGGCGGAGCCTCCTGCGCGAGGGTGACCGCCTGCTACGTGCCGCCCCGGCTCTGACGCAGCGCGTGCTCGATCAGTTCGAGCCGGTCCTGGCCGTAGTACATGTCGCCGTCGATGAAATAGGTCGGCGATCCGAACACGGAACGGGCGATCGCCTCCTCGGTGTTTGCCTCGAGGATTGCCAGTATTTCAGGCGATTGCGCGTGTTCGAGCAGCGCTTCGGAGTCCAACCGGATCCCGCGGCCAAGTCCGGCAAGCGTCGTCCGGTCCGCCAGGTCAGCGTCGTCGCTCCAGTGCGCCTCCAGCATCGCGTGGGCAAGCCGGTCCACGTCGATGCCCTGTTGCACGCCGGCGATCAGCATGCCGTGGGCAAGTGCCGTGCTGTTGTCGTGGTGCGTCGGCCTTCCGTCCATGACCGGAGCATTGCGGTATCGCGACCAGCGCTGAATCTCGGTCGCGAAAAAGTAGGCGCGCTGGGCCCGGGTGCGTTTCGCAAAGGGCACCGATCCGGCGCCGTCGAGCACCCTGTCGAGATCGACCGGCCTGTGCACGATGCGCCGCCCGGCGGCGCGGGCGATCGCCATGAGGCGGGCCGACCCCAGATAGGCGTAGGCCGAGTGGGCCGAATAGAAATACTCGATGTCCGGCATTTGCACGCTCCGTCTGCGGCTCCGTTCCCGGTCCTGTGCCAAGATCCTCACGGGATACCTACACAGAAAACCGGACAGCGTCACGCTGCCGTCCTGCGGTCGTGTTCGCGGTTCACGGGCCGGGCAGGCCCCGCAGCCTCCCCGTGCAGCAGCCCCGGTCCCCGGGTCCGTCGGGTCGGGGGGCTCGCGCCGTCATACGGATCGGGGAAATGGCAGTTCTCCGGTGGCCTGATGCTGTCGACTGTCCCGTGTTCCGTTCAGCCGGTCGTGCCGCAGCGGCCCGATGCGCGGGCTTTCCGGTTCACCCCCCGGCCATCCGGACCGGTCCCGGTGAAGCAGTTCGAGGTGTCTGTCAAACCGGAGATGCTTTGCAGATAGCCGGGGCTCACGGGGAGTTGTCCCTGCGAACCGTTCTGGGGATCCGCGATGCGGCCCTGGGCCGCCGTGCCGAGCTTCGCGCGGCGCGGGTCGGCGCGTTGTTGGTGCCTGTCCCCGTTCCGGTGATGACCGGGGCCGAGGCGGACCACGAGCCCGGGGCACCGCGGCTCTGGGTGCGCACCTGCACCCGGTAGGCGGTGCTCGCATTCAGCCCGGAATTAGTCGCGCTGGTCGACGCGTCCGGCAGGCCGGTTGTCTCGTCATCCTCGATCCAGTCCTCCTCGTTCGTCGGGTCGGCGCTGCCCTCGTGGTAGCGCAGATCGTAGTCGGTGATCGCCGACCCGGTGTGGGTGGCGCGGACCAGCTCACCGTCACACTGGTGGACCCGGACACCGCGATCAGCGTCGGCGCGTCCGGCGTACTCGCCCGGATCCCCGTCGATTGTTCCATCTTCCCGGACCTGTCGGGCCGCCCGGCAGGCGCACCGGCCGGGCGTGTCCACGATAATCGATGGCGCGGGATCCGGGAGCACCCTGCGCAGCCGGGCCGTTCCGCCGCACCCGTCGCCTCGGCCTATCCGGACGCCCGATTGCTAGTCCGGAGCGTTCGGGTCCCTCCGTTCGCGCTCGCGCCGGACGACAACCAGTCCGGAACCCACGATCAGGGCTGCGCCCAACCAGGTGTAGACATCGGGAAGGTCATTGAAGATGACGTATCCGAACGCCGCAGCGGTGATGAGCTCCGCGTACCCGATGGGCGAGACGACGGATGCGGGCGCCCGCTGCAGCGCACAGATGATGAAATACTGCGCGGCCCCGCCGATCAGCCCGACCGCCGCAAACTTCAGCCCGTCCACGACGTTCTCCGGAGGACGCCAGAACAGGGGCACGACGAGCGACATGACGATGGCGCCGGCAAGCGCGGTATAGATGATCAGTGTCTCCGGGCGCTCGTGGCGCGCGAGCCGTCGCGTCCACAGCTGATACCCGGCGAAACAGATCGCTGACAGGAGAGTCAGCACCGCGGCGGGCTGAAACACGTCCGTGCCCGGGCGAATGATGACCAGCGCTCCGCAGAACCCGACGACGACCGCCGCGCCTCGCCACGGCCCGACCCGCTCCCTCAGGAGCGGCACCGACAGCGCGACCACGACCAGCGGCGTGGTGAACATGATGGCGGAGGCGGTGGCGAGCTGGACGTAGGGTAGTGCCGCGATGAACATGCAATTGGAGGCGAAGAAGACGAACGAGCGGCCGATCATCTCCCGGGGACGATGCGCCCGCAGCAGCGCCGCTCCGAGGAATGGTCCGAAGAACAGTGACATCCATACGAGATGGCCCAGAAACCGCGCCCACACGACCTGGGTTAGCGGGTAGTCGATCGTGAGTGACTTCGCGATGGCGTTCATGACCGGGAGCAGGACGATGCCCAGCAACATGTAGGCAATGCCGCCGCCCCGGGCCCGGGAGAACTGCTGGCTCATCGCGAAGCCTGCTTGTCCATGAAACTCGTCCCGCGATGAGTGAGGGCCGGTTCGCCAACGGAGATAACGGATCCCGCATTCGCCCCGGAAGGCGGCAGGCCAACGACTGCGTGATCATGACCGGACGGGCATGCAATTGCGACGGCTTTCACAGGGGTGACCGGTCTGATCCGGTCACTGCGGCCCGCCCGGAGCCTCGAAGGTTCGAGCCTCGCGTTCCTGCCCGCGAACGACCCGACAACGCATCGTCCGGATTAAGCCTGTTTCCCGTAGCGCCGCCGCCAGAGGGCCGCCGCACGACCGCCAGGCAACCCGAACAACAGGAACGCCGCCGCTCGACCGGGCCCCATGCACCGGACCCTGTGCCCGGGCAGATGGACCAAGGGCCGAGGCGGTAAATTCTCG
This sequence comes from Alphaproteobacteria bacterium bin52, assembly GCA_002238645.1. GTDB lineage: Bacteria > Pseudomonadota > Alphaproteobacteria > Thalassobaculales > Thalassobaculaceae > Bin52. Next base: position 14,398 of record MPMT01000093.1, read on the forward strand.
GTCGACACCAACACCGGGAAGGTTTCAGACGGAATTGACAGGGAGACCGGCGAGTTCACCCCCGATCGTGCCTGATCCGCACGTGCTCCGCCCTGCGCGAGCATCGCTGCCGACAGCGGATGACCGTCCGGCAGGGAAGGTCATCCAACGGACCGCCTTCACCGGTCCGGGACCGGCCCGGGTGAGGGGATGAGTCGAGAGCGTTGGAGCATGACCAGTTGTGTCCAGAGTTTTCTGCAATTTGGTCATGGCATCTGGTTGTGTGTGTGGAGCCCGCCCCTCCCGGGTACCCGGGAGGGGCGGGCTCGGCGCCGTCAGGCGGCGCTGCGCAAGCGTTCTCGAC
>MPMT01000094.1 GCA_002238645.1 Alphaproteobacteria bacterium bin52
TACGGAATTTCAGGGGGGTCGCTGGAAACGTGATCTATGGTGGAACTGCGCTCCCACCCGCAATCGAAAGAGCGGGACCGGATAAGCCTCCACCTAAGGATGCGCGCGCCAGTGGCCTACCCGACCATACTGACGTTGTTTCATGGGGTTCAATCCGTTTCCTGAGGCGAAGCCGTCCACCTGGGAAACGAGGACGAAGCCGCAGTTGCATGAATATTGAGTCTACGCCCGTTACGATGCGCCTACAACACGCAGCGGCATCGTCCTGTCCCGGCGCTGCCGGGCAATGGATCCGCGGCAGTTGCTCGGTTCCCACGGTGCGACTAGACACGGGATCCTGCTCCCCGTCGGGTGCGGGCGGCGCGGCGGGGAGCGGGTGATGGTCGAAATAGGTCGACCGGGTGAAAGATTGCCGCCGGGTCCGCGCGAGGCGGCGCTGCTCGCGAACTACCTGAGCTCGTTTGCCATCGGCCTCGCGATCGGCGGTGTGATCCCGTTCCTGACCCTGGTGCTGGAGCGCCGGGGTGTCGAAGAGATCATCGTCGGGGCCAACAGTGCCGCCGGTTCTCTCGGTATCGTCGCCCTGGCGCCGTTCGTCCCGCGCATCGTTCAGCGGTTCGGCATGGCGGCGTCGGTTACCGGCGGCCTGCTGGTGTCGACGGTCGCGCTCCTGCTGCTCGGCGTCTTCGAGTCGCTCTGGGCCTGGTTCCTGCTGCGGCCCCTGGTGGCCGGCGGGACAGTGATCCAGTGGGTGGTGAGCGAGACCTGGATGAACTCGATCTCCACCAGCCGCGACCGCGGCCGGGTCATGGCGGTCTATGTCACCGCCATCGCCGCGGGCTTCGCGGTCGGCCCTGCCCTGCTGGCGATTGTCGGCGTGGATGGCTGGCTGCCATATCTCGTGTTCGGCGCCGGCATCCTGTTCTCGGCCGGTCCCATGGTGGCGGTAGCGCGCTACGCACCTCCCATGCGCAGCGGCGAGATAGCGACACCGCTGTTCCTCGTCCGCCGGGCGCCGACCATTTTCGCGGCGATGATCGCGGTCGGGGTCTATACCGGCGGTGCCTTTACCTTCCTGCCGATCTACGGACTGCGCGGAGGTCTGGGACAGACCGACGCGGTGCTGGTCCTGACCGCGTTCCTCGCCGGCAACCTGCTGTTCCAGATCCCGATCGGCTGGCTGGCCGACCGGTTCGACCAGCGCCTGCTCCTGATCGGCTGCGCGGTGATCGGCGTTGTCTCACCGCTGATGATGATCCTGATCTTTGCCGGTCCGCAGGCCGGGATCGGCCCGACCCTGCTGGTCCTGCTGGCGGTCTGGGGCGGCGCCATCTTCGGGTTCTACACCATCGCGATCACCATGCTGGGCGGCCGGTTCCGCGGCGAGGACCTGGCGCTCGCCAACACGGCCTTCGTCATGACCTTCGAATGCGCCAACATCGCGGGGCCGGCACTCACCGGGGCGGCGATGTGGATCTGGTCCCCCCACGGCATGATGGGCTTCCTGGTTTTCGTCGCCGTTTTCTTCATCGCTGTTGCCGCTGTCCGGGGCCTGAAGCCCGAGTAGAAACACACCGGATGACCCCGGTCTTCGCGTTGACACTGTGCGCCGGGCGAGCGCAGACTGCCGCCTTGCGAACAGCCTGCCGGAGACCCGACATGTCGAATGTGATGCCGCTCGCAACCCCGTCGGTGCGCGACCAGGTGAGTGAAGAGGAGTGGCAGGCTCGCGTGGATCTCGCGGCCTGTTACCGGCTGGCTGCCATGCATGGCTGGACCGACCTCATCTACACCCATATCTCGGCGCGGGTGCCGGGAACGGATGACCATTTCCTGCTCAACCCGTTCGGTTTCATGTTCGAGGAGGTGACGGCGTCCAGCCTGGTCAAGCTGGATACCGAGGGCGAGATCGTCATGCCCTCGCCCTACGCGGTCAACGCCGCCGGTTTCACCATTCACAGCGCCGTTCACCAGGCTCGCCACGACATGGCCTGCGTCATGCACACCCACACGGTGTCAGGCATGGCGATCTCGGCGCAGGAAGACGGGCTGCTGCCGCTGGCACAGACCTCGCTCGTGTTCCATGGCGCGCTCTCCTACCACGACTACGAGGGCATCGCCCTCGACCTCGACGAGCGCGAGCGGCTGGTTGCCGACCTCGGCCGGAACACGGCGATGATCCTGCGAAACCACGGGCTGCTCACCTGCGGGCGCAGCGTGGCCGAAGCCTTCGTGACCATGTACATGCTGGAGAAGGCCTGCGAACTGCAGCTCGCGGCCCAGTCGGGCGGCACACTCCGGCTGATCCCCGAGGAGGTCTGCGTGCACACCGCGAGGCAGTTCCAGCGGGACCCCGATGCCGGTGGCGACGGCCATGTGGCGCTGACCTGGGCGGCACTGCTGCGCCAGCTCGACCGCGCCAATCCCGGCTACGCGGCCTGACCGGCGGAGACTCTGTCATGGACGACTTCGACCTCGTCATCCGTGGCGGCCTGGTGGTGAATGCCAACGGCACCGCCCGCTGCGATGTCGGTGTGCGCGGCGGCAGGATCACCGCTCTCGCCGAGCAGCTCACCGGCGGCGGCCGCGAGATTGATGCCACGGGCCGGCTCGTCCTGCCCGGCGGTATCGACAGCCACTGTCACATCGACCAGCGTTCGAGCACCGGAGGGCGGAACGCCGAGAGTTTCGAGAGCGGCACCCGTTCGGCCGCCTGCGGCGGCACGACCACCATCATCTGCTTTGCGGCCCAGGAGAAGGGGGAACGGCTTGCCCCGGTGGTCGAGGACTACCATCGGCGGGCCAGGCAGTCCTCGATCGACTACAGTTTCCACCTGATCATCAGCGATCCGTCCGATGTGGTGATCAACGAGGAGGTGCCGCGGCTCATCGACGAGGGGCACCGGTCCCTGAAGCTGTTCATGACCTATCCGCGCAACCGTGTGAACGATGCCGAGATCCTGCGCATCCTCGACGTTGCCAAGCGCAAGCAGGCGCTGGTCTGTGTCCACGCCGAGAACCACGACGCGATCATGTACATGACCGCGAAGCTGCTCGAGGCCGGACGCGACAGCACCCGGTACCACGCCTGGTGCAAGCCGCCGCTGGTCGAGCGCGAGGCCTGCCACCGCATCATCATGCTGGCGGAACTGCTCGACGTGCCGATCCAGGTGTTCCACGTCAGCTGCGAGCAGGCGGCAGAGGAGGTCCGGCGCGCCCAGCGGCGTGGCCTCAGGGTGTTCTCCGAGACCTGTCCGCAGTACTTCGTGCTGACCGAACGCGATCTTGACCGGGACCAGCGCGAGGGCGCGAAGTTCGTCTGTTCTCCCGCGCCCAGGACCGAGGGTGACCAGGAGGCGCTGTGGGATCACCTGCGGCTGGGCACCATCGGCAATGTCACCTCCGATCACGCGCCCTACAATATCGACGAGCTCGAGGGAAAGTTCTGGGCCGGCGACAACGCGCCGTTCAGCCAGATCGCCAACGGGGTGCCGGGACTCGAGACCCGGATGCCGATCACGTTTTCGGAGGGTGTGGCAAAGGGCCGGATCGATCTGGAGACCTTCGTCGCCGTGACCTCCACCAATGCCGCCCGGTTGTTCGGCCTGTATCCGCGCAAGGGGGTGATCGCGGTCGGTGCCGATGCGGACATCTGCATCTGGGATCCCGACCGGCAGGTGACGATCACCCAGGACATCCTGCACCACGATACCGATTACACCCCGTACGAGGGGCTCGAGGTGACCGGCTGGCCGGCCGTCACCGTCAGCCGGGGCAAGGTGGTGTGGAACGAGGGCGACGTCAGCGACGAGCCTGGGTGGGGCCGGTTCCTGGCCCGCGGCCCCTACGACTACATCAGGCCGCGCGGCGTGTTGCCGACCCCGTTCGACCCTGTCACGCTGACGAGCCGGGAACGGGAGTAACGGCGGGCAGCAGACCGGGGAGAAACCGATGGTCCGGAAGGTGACGATAGGCGGGGCGCAGATGGGACCCATTGCTCCTGACGAGAGTCGGGACAGCTGCGTTGCCCGGATGATCGAAATGCTGCGGGAGGCGGCATCGCGCGGCTGCGATCTGGTGGTGTTTCCCGAGCTGGCGCTGACCACCTTCTTTCCGCGCTACTACGAAGAAGACATCTCGCGGATGGACCACTGGTTCGAGACCGCAATGCCGAACACGGCGACGCGTCCGCTGTTCGAAGCGGCGGCGGCGGCCGGCATCGGATTTTACCTCGGCTACGCCGAACTGACCCCGGAGGGCCGGCGGTTCAACACCTCGATCCTGGTCGACGGCTCCGGGCAGATCACCGGCAAGTACCGCAAGATCCACCTGCCCGGGCACTCCGAATTCGAACCGTGGCGGGCGTTCCAGCACCTGGAGAAGCGTTACTTCGAGCCCGGCGACCTCGGGTTCGGAGTCTGGTCGCAGCACGCAGGCCTGGTCGGCATGGCGATCTGCAACGATCGCCGCTGGCCCGAGACCTACCGGGTGATGGGACTGCAGGGCGCCGAGCTGATCGTGCTCGGCTACAACACGCCTGACACCAACACCAGCGAGCCCGAGCCCAATCACCTGAGGATGTTCCACAATCACCTGGTGATGCAGGCCAACGCCTACATGAACGCCTGCTGGGTGGTCGGGGTCGCCAAGGCCGGGGTCGAGGACGGCTGCATGCTGATCGGCGGCTCCTGCATCATCCAGCCCTCGGGCGAGATCCTTGCCAGGGCGGCAACGCTCGAGGACGAGCTGATCGTTGCGGTTGCCGATCTCGACGCCTGCGCGGCGCCAAGGCGCGGAACCTTCAACCTCGGACGGCACCGGCGGGTCGAGCATTACGGGCGGATCGTGCGCCAGGCCGGGATCGAGATCCCGGCCGACCTGTCGGCCGCCGAGTAGGAAGCGTGGGGAGATCCTGATGGGCAAGCGCGCGGATCGCCTGCTGCCGGCGGCAGTCCTGGCGGCAGTCCTGACGCTGGGACTTGCCTGGGCCGGGCCGCAGTCTGCACAGGCGACGACCCGGGTCACGGTGACCGGCGAGGTGATCGATACCTGGTGCAGGGTGACCGCCATCATGTTCGCGGAAGGATCGGCGCATTACCAGTGCGCGGTGTGGTGCGCGATCGGCGGTATCCCGGTCTCGATCATGGACGAGGACGAGAACGTCTACGTGATCCTGCGTGTCGGCGAGGACGACGTGAGTGCCGCCAATCCGACCATCGCCAGAATTCAGGCGCACCAGGTGACGGTCGAGGGGGATCTCATCGAACGGGACGGCGTGAACTACCTGCTGGTCAATCGTATTGCCGACGACCAGGGCATCGTCAACGTCACCCACGAGGACGTTGGCATCCAGCCGTTCGGGAAATAGACCATGCGACATCTCTCCCTGATCATCCTGGCGCTGGCTCTTGCCCATGCACAACCGGCGCTGGCTGCAAATGAACTCGGCATCGACGGAGAGCAGCCCAGCCAGTTCGAGGCCAGGGCGGTCGACGTGCTGTGCGAACTGACCGGGGACTGTCCGCAGGATTGCGGCGCCGGCACCAGGCAGATGGGGCTGCTGACCGATGACGGCGTCCTGATCCTGGTTGCAAAGAGCAGCACGCTGTTCGCCGGCGGCGTGCTCGACCTGGTGGCGTGGTGCAACCGGCGGGTCGAGGTCGATGGACTGCTGATCGATGCCGAGGTGACGCGCTTCTACATGGTGCAAAGGCTGCGGGAACCCGGAACCGAGAAGTGGACCCGGGCGCGAGCGTTCTCGCACAGCTGGGCGCGGGCCAACAAACAGAAGAACGCCAACCGCTGGTTCCGCAAGGACCCGGCCATCAGGGCGTTGATCGAGGAGTTCGGTCCGGTCGGGATACCGGGCGCCAAGATCCCGGTCGAATGAGCGGCTGGTGCCGGCGCCTCGCCGTCATCCTGGTCCTGGCTCTGGCTGCACCGCAGAGCAGCGCGGCTGACGCTTCGGAACCGCTCGCGGCCCTGTTCGGCGGCCCGTTCGAACTGGTCGATCACCACGGTCGCGCCGTGACCGACCGCGACTTTCGCGGCCGTCACATGCTGGTCTACTTCGGCTATACCGGCTGTCCCGACCTTTGCCCGGTTGACCTCGCGAACATCTCGCTCGCACTCGACGAGCTGGGCGGGCTCGCCGACCGGGTCCAGCCGCTGTTCATCACCGTCGATCCGGCCCGTGACGATCCGCAGACGCTGCGCGACTACCTGGGCGCGCTGCACCCCGCCCTCCTCGGCCTGACCGGAAGCGAACGCCAGGTCGCCGAGGCGGCCCGGCACTACCGGGTTCACCGGTCCCGTTTCAGGGTCGAGGGATATGACGCGGACGAGTATTTCGTCGACCACTCGACGCTCACCTGCCTGATGGGGCCCGATGGCGCCTTCGTCACCCTGCTGCCGCACGCAACGCCGCCGGAGCGGATTGCCGGCATCCTGCGCCGCTACCTCGCGGAGGACTGACTGACGGTCAGTCGGGCCGGCCCATCGCGTAGACCTCGCTGATGGTGGCGAAGTCCATGTAGCCCAGCCTGGAGACCGGTCGGTACCGGGTCACGTCGACCAGCCCGTCGCTGATGATGCTGTCGTCGACGTGCATCCCCAGGACCTCGCCGAAGATCACCCAGTTCTCGCGGCCCTCGCGCCGGCACGGCATCTGCACGCTCTGCAGGTAGCGGCACTCGAGATGCGCGGGCGCACCCCTGACCCGCAGTGGCCTGACCAGCCGCGACGGTTCGCCGACCAGGCCGCTGACCGGCATCTCGTCCTCGCCGTACGGCAGGTGCAGCGAGGAGGTATTCATCGCCTCGCGCTGGTCGTGGCCGACGATGGAACAGACGAATTCCCCGGTGCGCTCGACATTGACCTGGCTGTCCTTGCGCGCGCCGTTGTCGGGACGGGTGCTCGAGGCAAACATGACGCAGGGCGGGTCGTTGGAGACCGCGTTGAAGAAACTGTACGGCGCGAGGTTGGTCACGCCTTCCTCGTTCATGGTCGAAATCCAGCCGATCGGTCGCGGCGACACGAAGGCCTTGAACGGGTCGTGCCTCAGACCGTGTTCGCGATGGGTGCCTGGAGTGAAGAACATTGCGGGACCTTTCATCACCGGGGGGCGGGTCACACGAAGTCGAGTGCGAGGTAGGAGTTCATCACCTTCTCCATGGTGTCGCGGTCGAGGTCACGCACGATGAAGACCAGCCGGGAACGCCGGTCGTCGTCCGGCCATTCGTCGATCTTCGCCGGCGGGTGAAACATGTGCTGGACGGCATGGACCACCACCGGCTGATCGTCGAGCTCGGCGATGTTCAGCAATCCCTTGATGCGCAGGATGTTGGCCCCGTGGGTCTGGGCCACCATGTCGAGTGCACCGGCGATCCTTGACCAGTTCAGCGGCTCGTCAAATGTGAGCACGAAGCTGCGGATGTGGTCGTCGTGCCGGTTGACGTCGTGGTGATGATGGTCGTGATGGTGATCATGCCCATGGTGATGGACATGGCCTTCCGTGTCCCGGTAGGCCTCCTCCTTCAGCCAGCGGGCGACATGGGCAGTCTTGGTCTTCGGGTTGTAGAGACCGGCGTCGAACAGGTCGGCAGGGCTGGCTTCGCCGTGAACCGCCTCGATCACGCGGGCCGACGGGTTCAGGCTTGAAATCCTCGTGCGAACCGTGGCCACGGTCCCGGGATCGGTGACATCGGTCTTGCTGAGCACGATCCGGTCGGCCACCGCCGCCTGCTTGACGGACTCGAACTGCCGGTCGAACTGCAACATGGCGTGGTAGGCGTCGACCACGGTGATGACACCGTCAAGTGAATACCGGCCGATCAGGAACGGGTCGGCCATCATGGTGTGCAGGATCGGCGCCGGGTCGGCGAGGCCGGTGGTCTCGATCACGAGGCGTTCGAACTGCGGAATCTCGCCGGAACTGCGCCGCGCCATCAACGTCCGCATGGTATCGACAAGGTCGCCGCGAACGGTGCAGCACAGGCAGCCGCTGTTCAGCAGCACGGTATCTTCATCGGCGCCGACCACCAGAGCGTCGTCGATGCCGACCTCCCCGAATTCGTTCACGATCACCGCGACCCGGTCCATGTCCTCGTGCTGCATCAGCCGCGACAACAGGGTCGTCTTGCCGCTGCCGAGAAAGCCGGTGAGGATCGAGACAGGGATCCGTTCCGGGGGGGTGTGAGTGCTCTGGGACATGGTCCTGGCTCCGATGCCTTCAGGATGTGTGGTCCGGGGACAGTCTCAGTGGTGTGCGCCGGTCACGAGGGACAGCAGCTGTGCGGCGGCGGTCAGTTCCGCCTTTCGCTTTGACGGTCCGGTGGCGGTCTGCGGCGGATGGCCGCGGACCGTGACCTGGATGGTGAAGACCGGGGCGTGCGGCGGTCCGCTGCATTCGATTACCTCGTAGTCCGGCGTTGCGAGCCGGCGTCCCAGCGCCCATTCCTGCAGCGCCGATTTGGGATCGACCGGTGGTGCGCGTTCCAGGTCGATCTGCGTGCTCCAGTGCCGGAGCACGAGTCCGCGCGCCGCCTCCAGTCCGGCGTCAAGATAGACACCCGCGATGACGGCCTCCAGCGCGTCGGCGAGCACGCTGTCGCGGGATCTCAGGGCATCGTCGTGGCGGTGCGTCGGGATGACCAGGAAGCGGCCAAGGTCGAGGCGCCGGGCAACGGCAGCAAGGGTGTCCCGGCTGACCAGCGAGGCGAGCCGTCGCGTCATTGCGCCTTCCGGCTCGTCGGCAAACCGTCGCAGCAGCGTCTCGGCGATGACAAGCCCGAGCACCCGGTCGCCCAGGAATTCGAGGCGTTCGTAGGCGAGTGCGGCCGTGGCGCCGGTACTCGAGTGGGTGATCGCCCGGCGCAACAGGCCCTGGTCGGCAAACCGGTGGCCCAGGCGGGTCTCGAGTTCCTCGAGCTGGCCCCGCCGCACGCTCATCGGATAAGAGTGAGCAGTCGGCCGAATCGGATCGCGCGCGGCCAGTTCCAGACTTCCCACCAGGACCAGCGGGTGTCCCAGGCCCAGAACAGGATGTCGGCGCGCCCGACCAGGTTGTGCCGTGGTACCATGCCGACACTCGGGTCGCGGCTGTCGACCGAGTTGTCGCGGTTGTCACCCATCATGAAATAGTGGTCGTCAGGGACGTGGAAGACCGGCGTGTTGTCCGACAGGCCGCGGTCGCCCCGGGTCTCCAGTATCTCGTGCTCGCGGCCGTTCGGAAGGATCTCGATGTAGCGCGGGATCTCGACGTTGCGGCCGAAGAGGTCCTTGGCGACCATGGGGTCGAGTTCCCTGCGGCCGGTCGGGATACCGTTGATGTGCAACACGCCGCCGGCGACCTGGATCCGGTCTCCGGGCAAGCCGATCAGGCGCTTGATGAAGTCGGTACCAGGGTCGGTCGGCTTCTTGAACACGACTACGTCGCCGCGTTCCGGTTCGGTAAACAGGACCCGGCCGGGGATGATCGGCAGGGAGAACGGGAGCGAGTAGCGGCTGTAGCCGTAGGAGAGCTTTGAGACGAACAGGAAGTCGCCGACCAGCAGGGTCGGGATCATGGATCCCGACGGGATGTTGAAAGGCTCGTAGGCAAAGGTCCGGATGCCGAGTGCGATCAGGACCGCGAACACGATGGTACGGACGAACTCCATGATGCCGCTGGGTTTGGACTCAGTGGCCTGGCGCATGGTTTCGTCCCGTCCAAGGTCGTTGGTACCCCCAGGCTGTCCACGCCCAATCCTGCCGGTACGCGGCGGCTGATGGGCCTGACTTATGACTGAATTCCCGCCGGGCGGCAAGCTCCCGACCGGGCCCGCTGTTGCGCCGGGGTCTCGGCGGAGATCACCACGAACGCCTGGGCGTACGGCGCTTCGTCGGTTAGAGAAAGGTCGATCCTGGGGCACATGTCGGGCGGCGTCAGTGCCTCGAGGCGACGCGCGGCGGCACCGGTCACAGTCATGACCGGCTTGCCGGCCGAGGTGTTGCCGACCCGCAGTTCCCGCCAGGCTATGCCGCGCCGGCTGTCCTCGCCCAGTGCCTTCCAAAGCGCTTCCTTGGCAGCGAAACGCTTTGCGTAGACTGCGCCGCGCTGGGCCTTGTCGTCGGCGTAGGCCTGTTCCTCGCGGGTAAACACCCGGCGGATGAACCGGGAGCCGAACCGTTCCAGGGTTCGGTCAATGCGCCGGATATCGACGAGGTCGCTGCCGATCCCGATGATCATCGGGCGGTAACCGGCGCGCCGGCGCGGGCGGCTTCCATCAGCAGGAGCATGCGTCCGACGACTTCCGCAAGCCCGGTGAACACCGCGGCGCCAACAAGGAAATGACCGATGTTGAGTTCTGACAGTGTCGTGATGGCAGCGATACGACCGACAGTCTCGAAATCGAGACCGTGGCCGGCGTGACACTCGAGGCCGAGCCGGTCCGCGCGCGCTGCCGCATCGGCCAGGCGGGCGAATTCCCGGTCCTGTCCGGGGCCGCGTGCGCTGCAGTAGCTGCCGGTGTGCAGTTCGACCACCGGGGCTCCGACGGCGACGGCCGCCTCGAGCTGAACCGGGTCAGCCTCGATGAACAGCGAGACCCGGCTGCCGGTTTCGGCAAGCGCCTGACAGGCATCACGCAGCCGGTCGCGCTGGCCGGCGACATCAAGTCCGCCCTCCGTGGTCACCTCCTCGCGGCGCTCGGGCACCAGGCAGACCGCGTGCGGCCGGTGCCGGCGGGCGATCCCGATCATCTCGGCGGTCGCCGCCATTTCCAGGTTGAGCGGGACCTTGAGCTCGTCGACCAGGCGGGCGACGTCCTCGTCGCGGATGTGGCGGCGGTCCTCGCGAAGGTGTGCGGTGATCCCGTGCGCCCCGGCGCCGACGGCGGTATGTGCGGCCCGGACCGGATCGGGGTGGGTACCGCCGCGAGCGTTGCGGATCGTGGCCACGTGGTCGACGTTGATGCCGAGTCGCAGGGGGGACATGGTGGCGTTCTCCCGTTCAGGCCAGTGCTGCCTGGTATGTCTCCGTCCGCTCCTCGTCCCGGTCGCGCTCGATCGAGGTGATGACCGGACTGGCGCGCAGGGCCGCGATGATGTGGGTGAGGTGCCGGATGTCCCTGACCTCGACGTCGACCAGCAGGTCGAAGAAATCCTCCGAGCGCCGCGGAATTTTCAGGTTGATGATGTTGCCGTCATTCTGGCCGATGATCGTCGACATGACGCCGAGGCTGCCGGGCGCGTTTGCCAGCACCACCCTGAGCCGCCCGACGTGGAGGTCGGCGTCATTGGCGAGTTCCCAGGCCACGTCGATCCATTTCTCGGGCATGGACTGGAACCCTTCCAGGGTTTCGCAGTCGATGGTGTGGATGGTGACACCCTTGCCCGTGGTCATGATCCCGACGATCCGCTCGCCCGGCAGCGGGTGACAGCAGTGCGCGTAATGCACCGCGACCCCCGGGGTCAGTCCCGTGATCGGCACGGTGCCCGTGCCGGTGCGGCGCACCGGCAGTGAGTCCTGCCGGCCGGGAAAGGCCGCCTGCAACACCTTCTCCGGCATGATGGTGCTGGACCCGACCTCGACCAGAACGTCCTCGACGGTATCGAAGCCGAGGGTGATCCGGGCGGTCTCCAGTGCCGCCGCGGTCCGCGGCAGGTCGGCGAGCAGGAATACCCGGTCAACCAGCTGGCTGCCGAGCGCGCTGAACTGGCCGCGTTCCTGCTGGCGGATATGGCGGCGGATCGCCGACCGGGCCCGCCCGGTCTGGACCAGGCCCTCCCAGAACGGTTTCGGAGCCGAGGTGGTGGAGGTGATGATCTCGACCTGGTCACCGTTCCTGAGCGTGGTGCTCAGCCGCCTGTCGACGCCGTTGATCCTGGCCGACACGCAGGTATCGCCCACTTCGGTATGCACGGCGTAGGCGAAGTCGATCGGGGTGGCGTTGCCAGGCAGGAACACCATGCGACCCTTGGGGGTGAAGCAGCAGATCTGCTGCGGGTACATCTGCAGCTTGGCGTTGTCGAGGAGGTCCTGCGAGTTCTCCGAGGTCTGCTCGAGCGCTCTCAGTTCCTCCTGGATCTTGGCGAAGTCCTGACCGCCGTTGATCCCAAGCTTGTAGCTCCAGTGCGCAGCGACACCGAACTCGGCGGTCTGGTGCATCTTCTCGGTGCGGATCTGCAGTTCGACCGTCCGGCTCATCGGTACCGCCCGGCTCTTGGGGATGATCACCACGGTGTGCAGCGAGCGGTAGCCGTTCGGCTTCGGGGTGCTGATGAAGTCCTTGAACCGTCCCGGCAGCATCCGGTAGGCGCGGTGCATGATGCCGAGGGCCCGGTAGCAGTCCTCGTGATCCGGCAGGATCATGCGGAAGGCGACGATATCGGAGAGCTGTTCGACCGGGACGTTCTTGCGCTGCATCTTGGTCCAGATCGCGTAGGGGGACTTGATCCGCCCGGAAATCCGCACCTCGATCCCGGCGGTGCAGCAGGCCCTGGTCAGTTCCCGGCTGATGTCCTCGATGGTGTGGGGGTTGTTCTCAGACAGGTACTCGAGGCGGGTCCTGACCGAATCGTAGACCTGCGGGTGGGCATGGCGGAATGCCAGATCCTCGAGTTCGGTCTGGATGGTCTGCATCCCGATCCGTTCGGCGAGCGGCGCGTAGATCTCGAGGGTTTCTACGGCGATGCGCGCTCGTTTGGCGGTGTCGGGGACATGGTGCAGGGTGCGCATGTTGTGCAGCCGGTCCGCGAGCTTGACCAGCAGCACCCGGATATCCTCGGCCATCGCGACCACGAACTTGCGAAAGCTCTCTGCCTGGCGCGACTGCTGGGAGTCGAACTCGACCAGGTTGAGTTTGGTCACGCCGTCGACGAGCCTGGCGATATCCTGGCCGAACGCCGCCTCGATCCGCTCGACGGTGGCCGACGTGTCCTCGACGGTGTCATGCAGCAGTCCGGCGATGACGGTCATGTAGTCGAGCTTGAGATCGGCGAGAATGCCCGCGACCTCGACCGGGTGCGAAAAATAGGGGTCGCCGGAGGCCCGTGTTGCTCCGCCGTGCATCTGCATCGCGAAGACATAGGCCTTGTTCAGCAGGTTCTCGTCGGTGTTCCTGTCGTAGGACGAGACCTTCTCGGCGAGTTCGTACTGCCGCATGATCCGGCGGCGCGCCGGACGCGTCACCTCCAGGACGGAGGGAGCCCGGGTCTCAGCACTCGTCGTCGAGGAGCGAGGGATCGACATCGTCGAATCCGCCACCGGCGTTACCAATTCGTGCCGGGTCTGCCTCGTCGAGGCTGTGGATCTCGGTGCCGTCGGCGAGTGTCGCCCCGGTCGGGGCGAGCTGGACACCGTCGGACATGAGCAGCTCGATCTGGTCGTCTTCGGGCTCGTCGATCTCGACGTGACGCTGAAGCCCGCGCACCAGCGCCTCGCGGACTTCCCCGACATCGACAGTGACATCGGCGATCTCGCGCAGGGCAATCACCGGGTTCTTGTCGTTGTCCTCCTCGACCGTGATCGGGGCGCCCTTGGAGATGTCACGCGAACGCTGGGCTGCGACCATGACCAGGTCGAAGCGATTGGGAATACGTTCCACACAGTCTTCAACGGTGACACGTGCCATGGCACAGGCTCCTGCGAGAGTGAGGTATTGTCAGAGAAGACGTACATGCAACTATATGCTCGGCACGCGCGCCGCGCAAGAATCCAGGCACAAAGACCAGGGGTTCCGGCCGGAACCGGGTCGCGCGTGACACGCCGGCGCCGTGCAGCGTTCATCAGAAACCTCGCGGGATACCGCTTCCTTGAGGGAGGGGAGGAACGCGAGAGCGGCCGTTGGCCGCTTCGCGCTGTGATTTGACGTCATCGGCGATCACGGAAAGGGGTGCGCCGCCACGGAAAGCCGCGAAGCATGACGGCGACCAGAGGACGCCCTTGTGGGAGCGACTGGTGATTTCAGGGCGGTTCTCGCGCAGAAGGCAGCTGGACACGCCCTTGAGACTGTTCACCAACCGCGACAAGGCAACCTTGGGTGGGTACTGCACCAGCAGGTGAACGTGATCGTCCTCGCCATCGCATTCGATCAGTTCCGCCTCGAAATCCCGGCAGACCGTGGCAAAGATCCGCGACAGGTCGCGAATGGCCGGTTCGGACAGCACGTCGCGGCGGTATCTGGTGACGAAGACCAACTGGAAATGCATCATGTAAACGACATATCTGCCAGTTCTGTAATCCATGCTTGAAAGCCTCGGACCAATTGCTAGAATCGCAACATGATCTCTCGCGGTTATGTCTTCAAGCTGAAACCGACGCCTGAGCAGGCAAGCCTGTTCGCGCAGGTCGCGGGTGTGTGCCGCCTGATCTACACTCTCGCCCTTGAGCAGCGCCGCGACCATTACCGTGCCTATAGACGCGCCACCGGCAAGAGCGTCAGCTATCCGGCTCAGGCCCGTGAACTGACGGAGCTGCGCCGGGAATACGACTGGATCGCGGCGGTGCATGTCACGCCCCAGCAGCAGGCGTTGCGCGATCTCGACCGGGCATACAGCAACTGGTTCAAGGGCATCGCCCGATACCCGTCGCCTCGCAAGAAGGGCCAGAACGACACCTTCCGCTTTCAGGGCCGTGAGATCGAGACCCGCAGCCTGAACCGCAACTGGTCGGAAGTGCGCCTGCCAAGGATCGGATGGGT